>CAYWCJ010000062.1:0-16764 GCA_964456595.1 uncultured Gemmatimonas sp.
GCGCTCAAGTGGGAAGGCGGCTACGTGTGGGCGTGCAAGAACTACGACGGCGACGTGCAATCGGATATCGTGGCGCAGGGTTTCGGTTCACTCGGCCTGATGACCAGCGTGCTGATGACCCCCGATGGCAAGGTGATGGAAGCGGAAGCGGCGCACGGCACCGTCACGCGTCACTATCGCGAACATCAGAAAGGGAACAAGACGTCGACGAATCCGATCGCATCGATCTTCGCGTGGACGCGCGGCCTCGCGCATCGCGGCACGCTCGATGGCACGCCCGCGCTGGTGGACTTCGCCAACACGCTCGAGGCGGTGTGCATCGAGGCGGTGGAGTCGGGGGAGATGACGAAGGACTTGGCGATTCTGATCAGCAAAGACGCGCCGTATCTGCACACGGAAGCGTTTCTGGATGCGATCGATCGGAGACTGCAGGCGAAGATGGCGTAGGGAGTTCACCGTTCGCCGACGATGTCGGTCAGGACGGGCGTACGGAAGAAGGGCACGTGCGCGCTACGTGCCCTTCACGCTCCGCAGATACACAAGGACCTCCGGCCTGTCGCAATGTTCCGCCCAGCCGCGCGCGGTGTCGTGCCAGAGCGTGTCCTCGAGATCGATGCGCGCGCCCAGGTCCTGCATCGCCCGAGCGATACGCGTTCCAGAGCATCGCTGCTTGCTCGTCGTACGCGGCTTGCGGCGCGTTCCATGGACGATGCTCGATGCGATCGAGACTCAGGCTCATGCGATGGCGACGATGACGGGATCGGGTGGTTCGAATACGTGCCGTTGAACGAAGCAATACAGAGCAATGCGGAACCGAAACGCGTCACCAATCCGCAACGATTCGGGCTGCAGCGGTGCTGCAATTGGCGCATCTTTCGCCGCATGCGCAACAGCGCCGCCGGCCGCGACTCAGCGGTGGTGAGCGCCGGTCCCCAGTCACAGGAGTTGTCACTGATGTCCCGTCATATTCTGGTCGGTCGCCGGTGGATCACGTCTGCGCCATTGACGGTGACGCTTGGCGTGTGCTGCGCTGCGTCGATGACATTGGCCGCCGTTTCGACAGCGAACGCGCAGACAACGCGCCCGGGCCCACGCTTCGAGATCGCGTTCACTGCCGCTGCGCACCCGGCCCCGATCACCGGCCGTGCGTATGTGGCGATCAGTCGCACCAGCGATGCGCAACGCACACCGATCGCGCAAACGGGCGAGAACGGCGTGCCACTGTTCGCCGTCAACATCGATCAGCTGGCGGCCGGAAAGGCGACGATCATCGACGCATCGGTGTTCGGACATCCCGTGCAATCGCTGGCCGACATTCCGGCGGGCGAGTACTGGGTGCAGCCGTTCGTGAACGTCTACACGAAGTTCGCGCGCGCCGACGGCAAGACGGTGTGGCTGCACATGGATCAATGGGAAGGACAGAATTGGAAGCGCTCGCCGGGCAATCTCTTTGGCGAGCCGGTACGGATCACCTTCGATCCGACATCATCCGCGCCGATCAGGTTGGTAGCCGACAAGGTCATCCCTGCGGTTGAAGTACCGGCCGAGACGGAACATGTGAAGCGCATCAAGTTCCAGAGCGCGATTCTCACCAAGTGGTGGGGACACCCGATCTATCTTGGTGCGACCGTGTTGCTCCCCAAGGATTACGAGCAGCATCCCAACGCGAAGTATCCGATCGTCTACGACCACGGGCACTTCTCGCTGCGTGCGCCGCGCGTGGGCTCGACACCGTACTGGAACGCCGCCGGCACGCCGCGCATGATCGTCGCTACCCTGCAGCATCCGTCTCCCTACTACGACGATTCGTATGGGGTGAATTCGGAGAACAACGGTCCGTACGGCGATGCGATCATGCAGGAGCTCATTCCCGCCGTGGAATCGAAGTTCCGCGTCATCGGACAACCGTGGGCGCGATTGCTCACTGGTGGTTCGACGGGTGGTTGGATTTCACTGGCGCATCAGGTCTTCTATCCCGACTTCTACGGCGGCGTCTGGTCGCTCTGTCCGGATGGTGTGGACTTCCGGTATCACCAGATCGTGAACGTGTATGCCGACACCAACGCGTACTTCCTCGATCGCGGCTGGCTCAAGATCGATCGTCCGACACGTCGCAGCCCCGACGGCAATGTCACGGCCACGATGAAGGACGAGAACTGGTACGAGCACGTGGTTGGCGATCGCACGCGTGGCGGCGGCCAGTGGGATATCTGGGAAGCGACGTACGGACCGGTGGGCTCCGACGGTTATCCAAAGCCGATCTGGGATAAGCGCACTGGCGTGATCGACCACCAGGTCGCGCAGTTCTGGAAGGAGCGCTACGACCTGCGCTATCTGCTCGAAAGCAAGTGGGCGACAATCGGCCCGAAGCTCGCGAACAAACTGAACGTCTACGTTGGCGACGCCGACTCGTACTATCTCAACATGGGCGTGCACCTGCTCGACGACTTTCTGAAGAAGACGGCTGCGCCCAAGTGGACCGGCGAGACGATCTTCCAGCCCATGGCGCCGCACTGCTGGGGCCCGGGCATGCCGGAGCTCATGCCCAGGATGGTGACGACGATGGAAGCGAACGCACCGGCGGGTGCAGATCTCAGGAGCTGGCGCTACTGAGGACGGCGAAGGGCAAACAGCGACACGGAGAACGGCAGGAGTTGACTGGAGAGAGTCGAGGGAAGGACACTGCTTTTCTTTTCTTTGAAGAAGCTCGTGCTATTCTCGTGTCAACTCCGCTGTTCTCCGTGTCCGCTGTTCCGTTCGACTAGCCTTCGCAGGGCGTCAGGCGTACGATAGGAATTCGCCCCCCCGCCCAGAGGTGTTCATGTCGCTCCGTCGTCCGTTCGTCGCGCTGGCCACGTTGGTCGCTTCAGTCTCGCTGTCACCGTTCGTTGCCGGCGCGCAACGCGCTGCTCCCGCGCCGGACCGCGCCGCTGCGCCGGGAGCCATCACCCCGGCGCTCTACGATGCGTTGTCGTGGCGCTACATCGGCCCGGAGGGAAATCGCTTCACATCGGCGGCCGGCATTCCCGGCGACCCCAATACGTACTACGTGGGCGCGGCGTCGGGCGGCATCTACAAGACGTCGGACGGCGGCGCGCATTGGTCGTCGCTGTTCGACGAGCAGCCCGTGCAGTCGATCGGCTCGCTCGCCATCGCGCCGAGTGACAGGAACATCGTCTGGGCCGGCACCGGCGAAGCGCACATCCGCAGTCACATCTCGATCGGGCAGGGGATCTACAAGTCACTCGATGCCGGCAAGAGCTGGTCGTTGATGGGGCTCGAGAAGACGGGACGTATCGCGCGCGTGGTCGTGCACCCCACCAATCCCGACATCGTGCTCGCCTGCGCACTCGGCACTGCGTACGGCCCGCAACAGGAGCGTGGTGTCTTTCGCACCCTCGATGGCGGCACGACGTGGACACGCGTGCTGTTCACGGACGAGAACACGGGTTGCTCCGATCTCGCGATGGATCCGTCCAATCCGCGTACGCTCTTCGCCGGCATGTGGCAGATCGAGATCCACACGTGGGGGCGCACGAGTGGTGGGCCGGGGAGCGGTCTGTTCGTCTCACGCGACGGTGGCGCAACGTGGACACGGCTGCGCGGCAACGGCTTGCCGACCAAACCTGTCGGCAAGGTGGCACTCGCCATCTCGCGTTCCAATCCACAACGCGTTTTCGCGCTCATCGAGACTGGTGATGGTGTGCCGTGGAACGGTGAAGAGACCGAGAGCGGACAGCTCTGGCGCACCGACGATGGCGGCACGATGTGGACACTCGTCACGCGCGATCGGAATGCGATGGGGCGCGCACATTACTACTCGCGCATGGCCGTCGCGCCTGACAATGAGAACGAGACGTATTTCCTCACGGCGTCGTACGCACGCTCCATCGATGGTGGGCGCACACTCACCACGCTCACCGGAGGCGAAGCACCGGGTGGCGATCATCACGATATCTGGATCGACCCGACCAATGCCGATCGGATGATCGTGGCGCACGACCAAGGGCTGTCGATCAGCGTCAATCGCGGACGCACCTGGTTCAAGCAACGCCTCAACAACGCGCAGATCTATCACGTCACGGTCGACAACCAGATTCCCTACAACGTCCTCGGCAACAAGCAGGACGAGCCATCCTATCGCGGTCCGAGTAACTCGCGCGTGCAGGGCGGACGTGGCGCAGGAATTTCGCGCGGTATGTGGCACTCGGTGGGCGGTGGCGAAAGCGGTTGGGCAACACCCGATCCGACCGATGCGAACCTCATCTGGTCGACCGCATCCGGCTCGGGGATGGTAGGCGGCATCGTCGTCCGCTTCGAGGAGAATCGGCGCCAGTTCCGCAACGTCGAAGTGTGGCCGCAGCAGTCGAACGGTCCCGCTGAAGGGGTAAAGTACCGTTTCGTGTGGGATGCTCCATTGCACATCTCGCCGCACGATCACAACACCGTGTACACGGGCAGTCAGCATCTGCATCGCACGCGTGATGGTGGACAGAGCTGGCAGGTGATGAGCCCCGATCTCACGCGCAATGATCTCAGCAGGATGAAGAGCTCCGGTGGACTCACGCCCGACAACATCGGCGTGGAGTACTCGGGCGTGGTGTACGGCATCGCCGAGTCGGCGAAGGAGAAAGGGCTGATCTGGATCGGCACCAATGACGGTCTGGTGCAGCTCTCGCGCGACGATGGCGCGACGTGGACGAATCTCACCGCAAACGTGCCCGGTATTCCAGGATGGGGCTCGGTGCGTTCGATCGCACCCTCCAAGTGGGATGGTGCGACGGCGTACATCACCATCGACGCGCATCAGGAGAACGATCGCGATCCGTATGTCTATCGCACCAACGACTACGGCAAGACATGGACGAAGATCGTGAACGGCATTCCGAAGAGCAACTTGAGCTACGCGAAGATCGTCATCGAAGATCCCACGCGTCGCAACATGCTGTACCTGGGCACCGAGAACGCGATCTACATGTCGTACGATGCGGGCAATACGTGGCTCCCCTTGCAGAACAACCTGCCGCATGCGCCGGTGTCGGGGATCATTGTGCAGGAGCATTTCAACGACCTGGTCATCTCGACTTACGGTCGCGGCTTCTGGATTCTCGACGATCTCAGTCCGCTGCAGCAGCTCGACACCGATATCGCCAACGCATCGTCGCATCTCTTCCCGCCGCGCGCGGCGTATCGCTATCGGCCGATCACCGCGCCGAGCACGACGTACGACGATCCGACAGCAGGGCAGGACCCGGAGTACGGCGCGTATCTCAACTACTACCTGAAAGCACCGGCCAAAAGCGCGCCGACGGTGCAGATTCTCGACGCGGGCGGAAAGCTTGTGCGCACCATGCGCGGCACCAACACAGCGGGTCTCAATCGTATGGCGTGGGATCTCCGCGATGAGCCGAGCACCGAGGTGCGTCTGCTGACGAGCCCGTTATTCGCGGATCACATCGTTGCTGGTCCGGGCGGCCGCACCGCTCCCGGCACACCACGGTTGTCGATTCTCATGCCGCCGGGCAAGTACAGCGTGAAGTTGACCGTCGATGGAGCATCGCAATCACAGCCACTCGAAGTACGCAAAGATCCGAACAGCGGCGGCACTGAGGCGGAGATTCTCGAGCAGGTGCGCATCGTCGCGGCGATCAAGGATCAGCTGAACGAAGGCGCCGTCGCTGTAGCGCGCGTGGAAGCCGTGCGACTGCAATTGCAGCACGTACAGCGACTCGCCAACGACGCGGAAGTGACACGTCTCGCTCGCGCGTTCGATGCAAAGCTGATGGATGTGGAGATGAACCTCGTCGACCTGCGACAGACAGGCACAGGGCAGGACGGCGTGCGCTTCGGTTCGAAACTGTTGTCGAAGATGGGCTACTTGGCGACCGGCGCCGCAAGCTCCGATTTCCGCCCTACCTCGCAGCACGTCGAGGTGCATCAGATACTCGGCGCCGAACTGCGTAAACATCTCACGGCAATCGACGCCGTGCTCGCGGCCGAGTTGGTGCCGTTCAACACGCAGCTCAAGGCGAAAAACCTGCCGGAAGTCGTGGATCGGGGAGGCGCGCCGAGCCGGATTGTACCGTGACTCTTGCGTGGTCGGTCAACAGCGACTGACTATCACGGATAGGAGCAGATTTCGAAGGGATGGTCGGGGATACTGCGGTTGGTTTTTGGAACAGTACGGAGCTTTACACCGGCTTCGTGCTGTTCTCATTCAAGAAAGCACAAGCGCCATTGCCGCAGCATGCGTTCAGTCCTTGTCCCCTAAGCTTTATCCCCGAAGATCCATGTTGAATCCGTTGCTATCCGTGATAGTCAGTTCCGGTCCACCGACAACCCCCAGTTCCACTCCTGTCCGGTCTTCTCGCGCGCAGCTCGCCCGACCGTTCAAGCCGGCTTCAACGATCTGCCTGCCGGACGCGTCTCAAGGCAGCGCCGCTCCGTCGATGAGTCGGACGCGCGGACCCTTTCGTACGAGGAGTACCGATGCTTCACCCATTGCATGATCGACTGCGGGACGTTCGCCCGTACGCCGGCGCGTTGTTGGCCGTCGCGACGCTGTCCATCCCAGTGGCTGCGCAGAATCCGCCGGTGGCCACCCCACCTGCCGCGGCCGCTGGACCGCCGGCCGCCGAGGGTGGTGGTGCGAACGCCGCCGCGCGTCGCGCCCCACGCCCGTATGCCCAGGTCGTCACTGCGCGCGCGGTGACGGAGAAGGGGGGCATCACCGTGCACAGGATCGATGATCGCTACCTCTTTGAAGTCCCCGATTCGTTGATGGGTCGCGACTTCCTGATGGTCACGCGCGTCGCCGGCGTACCCGCAGGCTCGGGCGGCTTTCAGAGCGCCGGCAGTTCGCTCAACGAACGGATGGTGCGCTGGGAGCGGGTGAACGAGCGCGTGCTGCTCAAGAGCATCAGCCCCGATGCCGTGGCCGACGACACGCTTCCCATCGCGAAGAGTGTCGCGCAGAACAACTACGCGCCGATTCTCGCCGCATTCCCCATCGCCGCATTCTCGCGTGACAGTTCGTCCTATGTCGTGGACGTGACCGATTTCTTCAGTACCGACAATCCGGCCACGTCGGGCCTCAGCGCCGCAGCGCGCCGCACCTACGGCGTGCGTCGTTTCGATCCTGCGCGCAGTTACGTGAGTGGCGTGCGCAGCTTCCCGATCAACATCGAAGTGCGCCAGGTGCAGACGTTCGATGCCGCGACTCCGCCGGGCGACGCGAACAGCGCCACGGTGACGATGGAGACGCGGCAGTCGATCGTGCTGTTGCCCAGGACGCCGATGCAGCCGCGAAACTTTGATCCGCGCGTTGGCTTCTTCACCGTCGATCGCGTGAACTACGGTCTCGATGTGCAGAAGGCCGCGTCGCAGGAGTTCATCACGCGCTGGCGTCTCGAGCCGAAAGATCCCGCCGCGTACGCGCGAGGCGAAGTGGTGGAGCCCATCAAACCGATCGTCTACTACATCGATCCGGGTACGCCGACGCGCTGGAAGCGCTTCGTGAAGGAAGGCGTCGAGAACTGGCAGGCCGTGTTCGAAAAGGCGGGTTTCAAGAACGCCATCTTCGCCAGGGAAGTACCCACGAAGGCGCAGGATCCCGACTTCGACATGGATGACGCGCGCTATTCGGTGGTGCGATGGGCCGCGAGTCTCGTGCGCAACGCCACCGGTCCGCACACGCACGACCCGCGCTCCGGCGAGATCATCAGTTCCGAGATCACGTGGTATCACAACCACATGCGTTCGTATCGCAACTGGCTCATGATGGAGACCGGCGCGTCGAATCCTTCGGCACGTTCGCTCAACATCCCCGATGAGTTGATGGGCGAAACGATGCGGCAGGTGATCACGCACGAAGTCGGTCATGCGCTCGGGTTGCAGCACAACATGATGGCGTCCGCGTCGTTCCCGAGTGATTCGCTGCGCAGCAAGAGCTTCACCGGCAAGTACGGCGTGAGCGCGACGATCATGGACTACGCGCGACAGAACTACATCGCGCAGCCCACGGATGGTCTCGCACCGAAGGATTTCATTCGTCGTCTTGGACCGTTTGACGACTTCGCGATCAACTGGGGCTATCGCGTGCTGCCGGCGAAGAACACCGACGCCGAGAAGCCGACGCTCAACAGATGGCTCACCGATCAGCCGGGTCCATTCCCGTATCGCTACGTCGCGCAGAGTGCAGGCGGCGGCGACCCGCGCAACCAAACCGAAGACCTCGGTGATGATCCGGTGAAGTCATCGACGTACGCGATCATGAACTACAAGCGCATGATGCCACAGCTCGTGTCCTGGACGACGACGTCGGGCGAGAACTATACGGATCTGCAGGAGCTCTACGAAGAATCACTCGGTCGCTGGGCCGGCTACATGGGGCACGTCGCCACGGTGATCGGCGGCGTCCACGTCGATCTCAAAACGGCGGATCAGAGCGGTGCGGTCTACTCCGTGGTGCCCAAGGCCAGGCAGAAGGCGGCGCTCGCATTTCTCAGCGAGAACGTGCTCACGACGCCGACCTGGCTGATGCCGCGGGAGATCATCACGCGCATCGGCCCGAACGCGACGCTGGTCGCGCGGCAGTCCAACCTCGTGACCTCGCTGCTCAGCGCCGCACGACTCGGCCGACTCGCCGAGGCCGAGCGATACGACGCGGTGAACGCGTATCCTATCACCGAGTATCTGTCGGATCTGCGGCGCAGTGTGTTTGCCGGCCGCGCCTCGGAAGCGAATCGTCGGCAGTTGCAGCGGGTGTATGTCGCACGGCTCGACGCGCTCATCAATCCACCGGCGGCCGGCGCTGCAGCACCCGGCGGCGGACCCGGTGGTGGCGGCGGTGGTGGTGCACCACCGCGCGTGTTTCCATTCGTCACCGCGCCCAATGTGCCACTCAGCGATCTGCCCGCACTGGCGCGTGCACAGCTGCGCGAAATCCAGCGCGATGCGCGCGTGCAAAGTGCGGCCGCGCCAACCGCCGGTGAACGCGCGCATTGGGCGGATATAGCCGACCGAGTGCAACAGAGTCTGGAGCCGGCGAAGTAAACCAACCGCCCAGTGGCCAGTTTGAAGTGGGAGTTATGAGCGCGCAAGTCAGCCGTCGGCGCGCCATAGTCACGCGAGGAGGTCGTACGTGCTGACTCAGGAGTCCAACTTCAAACCCCGTACTGGGTAGTTGATACGCACGTCGGGTCCGGGTGCGCGGTCGTCTACGCGCGGTCGTCTACCCGCGCTTGGCGCGCGAGGATGGCACCGGGACCGCCGCTCGGTGCTCGCGCAGGAATCGCACGAGCAGTCTGCCTGCGCCGAGGATGTGTTTCCGCAGCAGCACCGTGGCTTCGTTGACGTCATGACCCCGGGCGGCCTGCAGAATTGCCTGATGCTCCTGGCTCGCGCGGTTTTCGCCGTGCGTGAGCGCGAGTTGCATGCGCAGGTAGCGGTCCGCCTGCTGGTGCAGGCGCTGCACGATGCCCATCGTGATCGGTCGTTCGGCAGGCGCGTACAGGGTGGAATGGAATTGCCAGTTCAGTTCACCGTAGGCCATCACATCGTGTGCGCGGAGCGCGTGATCGTAGCGGATGAGTACCTCCTTCGCACGCGCCAGATCGTCGGTGGTCAGTAAGGGAATGGCGGCACGGAGCAGCCCGGACTCGACCACGGCGCGCAGCGAGAAGACCTCGTCGATCTCGTCGAGCGAGAGCGACGAGACGACGGCGCCACGATGCGGATGGAAGGAGACCAGCCCCTCGGCTTCGAGCTGACGCAACGCTTCGCGCACCGGGATCCGACTCACACCCAACTCGTCGGCGATGGCGTCCTGACGAAGCGGCTCACCCTCCGGATGGGATCCGTTGAGAATGCGCTCGCGGATCGCGACCAGCGTCATGTTCGCAAGGGTCGGTCGCTCGAGCGGTCGCCGGACCGTGGTCGTCGTCTGCGGCGGATCTTGGCGGGAGTGCGAAGCGGTGCGACTGGCCCTGTGGTCCCCATTGGGACCTCGATCCGAGGCGTTCATTGACACGGTCGAAGGTGTAGGCCGTGGCGATCACGGCGCGATGCGAACATGTAGACAGTACAGGAAGCCTCGGGGAGGCACAACGTGGTTCGGTTCGACCCTGTTCGCGACGCGGGCGCCGATGTACCCTGACCGTCGCCCGACGCGCCGCTTGCTCGGTCAGAATAGACGGGATACTGTATCCAATACGTCGGTCGGATCTCCCCGACCGCCCCCTCAGACAGAACGCTGCCGTGACCAATCACGCTCGCTCCCTCACGTCCGCGCACGATCGGTTGCTGCACTACGTCGGCGGAGCATTCCACGAAAGCGAGTCGGATGGCTGGATTGCCAGCGTGAACCCCTCGGACGAGACGGATATCGTCGGCTATGTACCGGAGGGGACGGCGGACGATGTACGCGCGGCGGTCAAGGCGGCGTCCGACGCGCTGCCCCGCTGGCGAGCGCTGCCCGGACCCGCCCGCGCTGAACACCTCACCAAATGGGCAGAGGCGATCGCAACGCGTGGCGAGGAACTCGCACAGCAGATGGCGCGCGAGGTCGGCAAGCCGATCGGTGAATCACGCGGTGAAGTCGCCCGCTGCGGTATGATCCTGCGCTATTATGCAGGCGAGGCCGTACGCGAGATGGGCGACGTGATTCCCGCCCAAAGCCCCGGTGCCCTGCAGTTCACCCTGCGTGAACCCCTCGGCGTGGTCGCGCTCATCACGCCGTGGAATTTTCCGCTCGCCATTCCACTTTGGAAAGCTGCGCCCGCGCTGGCCTTCGGCAATACGGTGGTGCTCAAGCCCGCCGAAGCGTCGTCGCGAATGGCGGTGCTGCTGGCCGAGACCGCGGAGAAGGCCGGGCTGCCGGCGGGCGTCTTCAATGTGTTGCTGGGCGCCGGTCCGGTGGTGGCCGAACCGCTCCTGCGCGAACCGGCCGTGCGCGCTGTGAGCTTCACCGGGTCGGGCGCTGTCGGCAAGCTCGTCGCCGCCATCGCCGTTGATCGCAATATCCGCTTTCAAACGGAAATGGGCGGCAAGAATGTCGCGATCGTGCTGCACGACGCGGATCTCAGGCAAGCCGCGGTGCTCACCGCGGCAGGCGCGATGCGCTACGCAGGGCAGAAGTGCACGGCCACCAGTCGCGTGGTGGTCGACGCGCGGGTCGAAGACGCATTCATGAACGAATTGCGACGCGAACTCGACGCGTTGCCGATCGGTCCCGTGACGGACGCCGCCACGGCACTGGGGCCCGTCATCAGTGCACGCTCGCGTGACAGCATTCATCGCGCGCTCCGCGAGTCGAACGCCGAGGTCGTCTATCAAGGGCGCATTCCCACCGACGATGCGTACGCCTGCGGTTTCTTCGTCGCGCCGACCGTCGTGCGCGGTGTTGGACCCGACGCCGCCATCGCGCAGCAGGAGCTGTTCGGGCCGGTGCTTGCCTCATTCGCGGCCGACGATCTGGCGCATGCACTGGCGCTCGCCAACGGCACACTGTACGGGCTCAGCGCGTCGCTCTTCACGCGCGACCTGCGCAGCGCCCTCACCTACATCCCGCAGATCGAAGCAGGACTCGTTCGTGTGAATGGCGATACCACCGGCGTCGATCCGCACGCACCGTTCGGCGGTATCAAGGGCTCGAGCTCCGGCAGCCGCGAGCAAGGCTCGGCCGCGCGCGAGTTCTACACCGAGATCAAGACGGTGCAGGTGAATCCGTGAGTGCAGGTGCGAGTGCACGACCTGATGCACCGCCGGGTGCACATCCTGACGTGGTCGTGCCGTCTGCATCGCCGACATCGTCGCCTGCAGTGCAGATGCCGCCCCAGATCAGCGTCGTCGACTCGCACACGGAAGGTGAACCGACGCGCGTCGTGCTCGATGGGTGGCCGCAGCCGCTCGGGCACACCATGGTCGAACGCCGCGACTACATGCGTGCGCATCAGGAGCATCTGCGTCGCGCGGTGGTATGTGAGCCGCGCGGTTTCGACGCCGTCGTTGGCGCACTGCTCACGCCACCAGTGAACGACGACTCGGTGACCGGAGTCGTCTTCTTCAACAACGGCACCTACCTCGGCATGTGCGGGCATGGGCTCATCGGCGTGGTGCGCACGTTGCAGTATCTCGGCAAACTCGATGTCGGCGACTGCCGTATCGATACGCCCGTGGGGACCGTTGCGGCCACGCTCGATGCCGATGGTTCCGTGACCGTCCAGAACGTACCCGCGCGTTGCCATGCACTCGACGTGACGGTGCATGTGCCAGGCGTTGGCGACGTCGTGGGCGATGTCGCGTACGGCGGTAACTGGTTCTTCATCACCCATCTCGATCTGGTGCCGCTGCGACTCGATCGGGTGGGTGAGCTGACGCGACTCACGCAGGCAGTGCAGGATGCGCTGTGCGCCAACGAGCTCACCGCGATGGACGACGGCGGCGAGATCGATCACATCGAACTCTCGGCGCCTGCCATGCGGCCCGACGCCGACAGCCGCAACTTCGTCCTCTGTTCCGGTGGCGAGTATGATCGTTCGCCGTGCGGAACCGGGACGTCGGCGAAGATGGCAGTGCTGCATGCGCGCGGAGAACTCGCCGTCGGCGCACGGTGGCATCAGGAGAGCATCACCGGTAGCCTGTTCACCGGTTGGCTCAGTGCGTCGGACACCGGCGCACTCATTCCGCACATTCGCGGTACCGCATTCGTCACCGCCGAATCCACGCTCCGCTTCGATCCCGCCGATCCGTTCCGACTGGGACTCGGCGGCTCGTGAGCGACGGCGCGACGTTCGACGCGATCGTCATCGGCGCGGGCATCGTTGGTGCCGCCTGCGCGGAAGCGCTTTCTCGCGACGGTCGTCGCGTGCTCGTGCTCGATGCGTCATTCGCCAGCAGTGGCACCACCGCCGCCGGGATGGGGCACCTCGTCGCGATGGACGATTCGCCCGAACAACTCGCGCTCACTGCGTACTCGGTGGGTTTGTGGGCGGAGCTGGCGCACACGCTGCCGTCGAATGCGGAATACGAGCGGTGCGGCACCATCTGGGTGGCGGAAGACGACGAGCAACTCGAGGTGGTGCGTGCGAAGCAACGTGTGTACGCCACGGGTGGCATTGACTCTCACGTGCTCGACGCGCGCGGCATCGCAGAAGCCGAACCACATCTGCGCCCCGGACTCGCGGGCGGTCTGCTTGTGCCGTCCGATGCCGTCGTCTATCAGCCACAGGCCGCGTTGCACCTGCTGCGCGAGGCAACAGCACGCGGTGCGACGATACGCGAGGGTTGTCGCGTGCGTGAAGTAATGCCGAGTGGCGTTCGTCTCGAGAGTGGCGAGACGATCAGCGCGGACATCGTCGTCAACGCAGCCGGTGCAGAGGCGGCGACGTTGACACCGGACCTGCCGGTGGTGCCGCGCAAGGGACATCTGGTCATCACCGACCGACATCCCGGCATGGTATCGCACCAACTCGTCGAGCTTGGCTACCTCAAGAGCGCACACACGATGTCCGCCGAGTCGGTGGCGTTCAACCTGCAGCCGCGGGCAACGGGTCAGGTATTGATTGGTTCGTCGCGTGAGCTGGTCGGCTGGGATGCGTCAATCAATCACGGAATCGTGCGTCGCATGCTGCAACGGGCGCGTGACTTCATGCCCGCGCTCGCCAATGTGTCGTTGCTGCGTACGTGGACCGGCTTTCGTCCTGCGACCCCCGACAAGCTCCCGCTCATCGGCGCGTGGGAGCGCGTGCCGGGGCTCTGGATTGCCACCGGTCACGAAGGACTTGGCATTGCGAGTGCGCTGGGCACCGCGCAGATCCTTGCCGATCTCATTGCCGGTCGCGCGTCCGCTATCGACGCCGCCGCGTACGCGCCGTCGCGCGTGCTGTCCAAGCCGAGCGCCGGAGTTGCCGCATGAGCGATTCCGTTCGCATCACCGTCGATGAGCGTCGTGTGGACGTAGTCGTGGGTACGAGCGTTGCCGCGGCACTGCTCGGTATCGGCACGACCGCCTTTCGTGTGTCGGTGACTGGCGCGTCGCGCGGGCCGCTGTGCGGAATGGGTATCTGTCACGAGTGCCGCGTGACGATCGATGGCGTCGCACACCGTCGTGCGTGCATGGTGGCGGTGGCGGATGGAATGCAGGTGATCACCGGCGCCGCGAGCCACGCATGACGTACGCCTCTGATTTCGTGTGCGCTGACCAAGCCGATGTCGCGGACATCGCCGTTGTTGGTGCGGGGCCGGCGGGGATGGCGGCGGCTGCCGCTGCCGCACGCACCGGCCAGCGTGTCGTGGTGCTCGATCAGGGGTTTGGTGAGGGCGGACAGATCTGGCGTCATGCACCCGGTACACCGCCAGCGCACGACGCGCGTTCGTGGATCGGGCGACTGGTTGGATCGACGGCGGCGCGACGCTTTCACACGTCGGTGGTGGACCTGCGGCGCACCGAGAGCGGATTCGTACTCGATGCGGAGCAAGGCACATCGCCACTATGCGTGCAGGCAACACGGGTGGTGTTGGCAACGGGTGCGCGTGAACTCATGCTGCCGTTTCCCGGGTGGACGTTGCCGGGCGTCATGGGCGTAGGCGGTGCGCAGGCGCTCCTCAAGATGGGGACGTCGGTGGTCGGCAAGCGCGTGGTCATCGCCGGCTCGGGACCCTTGCTATTGCCTGTCGCCGCATCGCTCGCAAACGCGGGTGCGCAGCTCTTGCTCGTGGCCGAACAGGCGGACTTTGGTGTCGTGGCGCGCTTCGGCGTGTCGCTCTGGCGTCGTCCGTCGTTGCTGATGCAGGCCGCCAGATATCGCGCGCGTTTTGTCAGTGCTCGCTACGCCACCGGCACCTGGGTGAGCGAAGCTGTCGGTTCATCGGACGTGCAGCGCGTCACCGTCACCGACGGTCGCCGGACCGAAACGCTGGAGTGCGACCTGTTGTGTGTCGGGCACGGACTCGTGCCGAGCACTGAACTGGCGCGCGTCGCGGGATGCGCGGTGTCGCACGGCAAGGTGGTCGTGAACGCACAGCAGGAAACCAGCGTGTCCGGTGTGTATTGCGCCGGCGAGCCGACCGGCATCGGGGGCGCCGATCTCGCACTCGTTGAAGGAGAGATTGCCGGACTGTCGGCGGCGGGCCGGGGCGCCGATGCCGTACGTCTGTTCGCGGAACGGAACGCGCTGCGTCGCACGGCGCTGACAATGGAAGCGGCCTTCGCACCGCGTGCCGAGCTGCGTGGCGTGTGCCGGAGCGACACCATCGTCTGTCGCTGTGAAGACGTACCCCTCGGCGCGATCGATCCCGCGTGGTCGTCGCGTCAGGCAAAACTGTACACCCGGGCCGGCATGGGTTCGTGTCAGGGCCGCGTGTGCGGAGCAGCACTCGAGTTCCACTTCGGCTGGACACCGGACACCGTCCGTCCGCCCATCGAGCCAGTCTTGTTGTCCACGCTCGTGGGCCGTCGATGAGATGTTGATGAGAAGTGGATGAGATGGTGAGAGATATGGATGAGAGATGGACAGCACGCCGCACCACATGATGCGGCCTTCCCCGACCGAGGATCTGGGTCACCATGGAAAAGCGACACTGGGCCGGCGTCTTTCCGGCAATCACGACTCCGTTCCACGCCGACCTGACCGTCGATCACGAGGCACTCGCTGCGCACGTCACCTGGCTGGTCGATTCCGGCTGCGTCGCGATCGTGGCCCTTGGATCGCTCGGTGAGGCAGCGACGCTCACCTCCGACGAAAAAGTGCAGATCCTCGACACGTGCCAACGCGCCGTCGGTTCGCGCGTGCCGATCGTTGCCGGTATCGCCGGGCTCTCCACGGCGGAGTGCGTCGCGCTCGCGCGCCAAGCGGAGCGCGTGGGATGCGAGGGGCTCATGGTATTGCCGGCGTATGTCTACGTCAGTGACTGGTATGAGACGAAGGCGCATTTCGACGCCGTGCTCCGCGCCACGGGACTCTCGTGCATGCTGTACAACAACCCGATCGCGTACCGCACCGACGTCAAAGCCACCCACCTGGCCGAGCTCGCGGCAGAGCACGCGAACCTGCATGCGGTGAAGGAGTCGAGTGGCGACGTGCGCCGCGTGACTGCGGTCAAGGAAGTACTCGGCGATCGGCTGCGCGTGTTCGCCGGGCTCGATGACATGATCTTCGAGGCGATTCCCGCCGGTGCGTCGGGGTGGGTGGCTGGACTCGTGAACGCCCTGCCGATCGAGTCCGTCCGCGTGGTGGAGCTGACGCAGGCCGGCCGTTTCGCAGAGGCGGCGGCGCTGTATCACTGGTTCCTGCCACTCCTGCGCTTCGACTGCGTGCCCAAGTTCGTGCAACTGATCAAGCTCGTGCAGTCGGAACTCGGTCGCGGTTCGGCCACCGTGCGTCCGCCGCGTCTCGAACTTGTGGGCGACGAACGGCAGGAGGCGCTCACGATCATCCGGCGCCAGATGGCGTTGCGCGACGAGGTGATGGCGGCAACTGAAGCCGCCGCCGCCGCGCACTGAGCGTCGCATGACGCACGCCGTCCGCACGTTGCCACCGATCGTCGTCGCGCTGTCGCTGCTCGCACTCAGTGCTGCCTGCGCGTCGAAGGAGGGCAGTGATCCCGCCGAACGATCAACGAACCCGTTGCGCACCGAAGTGACGGTTCGCCACGCCGTCGCGCGCGATCTGTCGGCGCCACTGCGCGCGGCAGCACCGAGTATTCTCTCCGACGCCGACGCCGACGCCGACGCCGACGCCGACGCCGACGCCGACGCCGACGCCG
>CAYWCJ010000063.1:0-14275 GCA_964456595.1 uncultured Gemmatimonas sp.
CTACAAGGCCGATGCGGTGCTGCATTTCGGCACGCACGGCGCGCTGGAGTTCATGCCGGGGAAGCAGGCAGGGCTCGACAACACCTGCTGGCCCGAACGACTCATCGGCGATTTGCCGAACGTGTATCTGTACGCGTCCAACAATTCGTCTGAAGGCACGCTGGCCAAGCGCCGTGGCAATGCGACGCTGGTCTCGTATCTCACGCCGCCCATCGCGAATGCCGGACTGTATCGCGGCCTGGCCGATCTCAAGGCGTCGCTTGATCGCTGGCGTGCGCTCGACAAGTCAGTGGCGGACGAATCCAACACGCTGCGTGCGCTGGTGCAGCAGCAGGCGGCCGCGGTCGATCTGGCCGCTGCGGAACCGTTGTGGACCACGGATGAAGGTGATGCCAACATCGCGGTGTTGCGTGAGCGTTTGCTGGAACTCGAGTACACGCTCATTCCGATGGGGCTGCACGTGGTTGGCGAGGGGATGGCGCCGGAAGCGCGCGTAGATGTGCTGATGGAGATCGCGCGCGTAGGGCGCCCCGAGGCGGAGCTTGGACCGATTGCGACGACAGTGGTTGGCGCGGATGCGTCACCAGACGGGATGCGTGCGGGCGATGCGATCGCGCGCGCGGCCGTGCACGCGCTGGTCGCGGACGGTCGGGTGAGCGATGCGGTGCGCGTCGGCAAGGATGCGGCGAAGGCAGCGGGCATTCGCCTGGCCGACGAGAAGGCCTTCGCGCAGCATCTGGACCTGCTGGCGCCACTCGATCCGCTCCTGCGCGATGACCACGAAATCGGCGGTATCCTGCGTGCACTCGATGCGCGCTACGTACCGCCGGCGCCGGGCGGTGATCTGCTACGCAATCCGCAGGTGCTCCCCACAGGGCGAAATCTCTACGGCTTCGATCCGTATCGAGTGCCGAGTGCGGTGGCGATGCTCGAAGGCCGTGCGCGCGCGGAGTCGCTGCTCGCGCGCAACGCGGCCGATGGTCGCAGGTTCCCCGAAACGATTGCGCTGGTGCTGTGGGGCACGGACAACATGAAGAGCGAAGGCGCACCGCTCGCGCAGGCGATGGCGTTGATGGGTGTCGCGCCGCGCTTCGATGGTGTCGGCCGCTTGAGTGGCGCGCGACTGGTGCCGCTGGAGCAGCTGGGACGTCCGCGCGTCGATGTGGTCATCACGCTCTCGGGCATCTTCCGCGACTTGTTGCCGTTGCAGGTGAAGCTGTTGGCCGAAGCGGCCTTGCTGTGCGCGCAGGCCGACGAGGATCCGTCGCAGAATTTCATTCGCCAGCATGCGCTGGCAACGATGGCGGAGACGGGGTGCGAGATGGCGACCGCTGCGCTGCGCGTCTTCTCCAATGCCGACGGTGCGTACGGGTCGAACGTCAACCTGCTGGTCGAGACGGGTCGTTGGGAGAAGGAAGACGATCTGGCCGATCAGTTCGTGCAGCGTAAATCGTTCGCCTACGGTGTGAACGGTCGTCCAACGGCGCAGCCCGCGCTGATGAAGCGCGTGCTCGGCACGGCGGAACTGTCGTTCCAGGGGCTCGATTCCGTGGACCTCGGCGCGACGGACATCGATCAGTACGTCGAATCGCTCGGCGGCATGACGCGAGTGATCGCGCAGCAGCGTGGTGGCGAGACGCCGGCGGTGTATGTGGGCGACTTCAGCGCCGCGACGGGCAAGGTGCGTACACTGACTGAACAGGTGGAGCTCGAGTCACGCACCAAGATGCTCAATCCGAAGTGGTACGAAGGTCAGTTGCAGTACGGCTACGAGGGCGTGCGCAACATCACCGGTCATGTCGCCACGACGCTCGGCTGGTCGGCCACCGGTGGCAAGGCCGCCGTGCCGCAGTGGGTCTACACGGAAGTGTCGAAGACGTTTGTGCTCGACACGGAGATGCGCGATCGTCTGGCCAGCATGAATCCCAACTCGGCAGCGGGACTCGTGCAGAAGCTGTTGGAAGCGAACGATCGTGGGTACTGGGAGCCGGACGATGCGACACTCGAGGCGCTGCGCGATGCGGCAGCGGACCTCGAGGATCGATTGGAAGGGGTGTATGCAGCAACATGACGCCCGTTGTGGCGCGGAGAACTGAACAGATGACGGCTACACATCTCCCGATCCTTGGCGCAGATGGCGAAGGCAGTGTGCAGGTGCATCAGGACGACTCGATGAAGATCGACGGTGCACTGGTCATTGCCGTGTACGGCAAGGGTGGGATCGGGAAATCGACCACCTCGTCGAACTTGTCTGCGGCGTTCTCCAAGCTGGGCAAGCGCGTGCTGCAGATCGGTTGCGATCCGAAGCACGACTCCACGTTCACGCTCACCAAGCGCATGGTGCCGACCGTCATCGACGTGCTGGAGTCGGTGAACTTTCATTCGGAGGAGTTGCGCCCCGAAGACTTCATGTTCGAGGGCTTCGGCGGCGTGCAATGCATCGAAGCAGGCGGCCCGCCGGCTGGCACCGGTTGCGGCGGCTACGTCACCGGGCAGACGGTGAAGTTGCTCAAGGAGCACCATCTGCTCGAAGACACGGATGTCGTGATCTTCGACGTACTGGGCGACGTGGTGTGCGGCGGCTTTGCGGCACCACTGCAACACGCGCACTATTGCCTCATCGTCACCGCCAACGACTTCGACTCCATCTTTGCGATGAATCGCATCATCGCGGCGATCCAGGCCAAGTCGAAGAACTACAAGGTGCGGCTGGGCGGCGTGGTGGCCAATCGCTCGAAGGACACCAACGAGATCGATCGCTTCAATGCGGCCGTCGGGCTCAAGACGATGGCGCATTTTCAGGACATCGACGCCATTCGTCGCAGCCGTCTGAAGAAGAGCACCATCTTCGAAATGGAAGACTCGCCCGAAGTGCACGCGGCGCAGGAGCAGTACATGCTGCTTGCCAAGCGGATGCTCGAGGACGTGGTACCACTGCCGGCCAATCCGTTGAAGGATCGCGAAATCTTCGACCTGCTCGGTTTTGACTGAGATGACAGAGCGCGTAGCACACTCACCGAATTCAGACTCGTCGTTCGCAGGAACGCCGGTTGGGGGTTCGCAAGCCGCATCGTCGTCGTACCTCGAGCGGCGGGCCTGGATCGGTGAGTACTTCGACAAGACGGCGGCGGATGGCTGGAAGACGCTCACGTCCGACGCGCCGGTGTCACGCGTACGCGCGACCGTGCGTGAAGGGCGCGACCGCATGCGTCGGACGTTGCTCAGTTGGTTGCCCGACGACCTGTCGGGACAGCGCGTGCTGGACGCGGGGTGCGGCACCGGGATGCTCGCCATCGATCTGGCGCAGCGTGGCGCGCAGGTGGTTGCCGTCGATCTGTCACCAACCCTGGTGGGGCACGGCGCCGAGCGGGCCGCGGCGGCCGGCGTGGGTGAGCAGATCGATTTCCGGGCGGGTGATATGCTCGATCCGGCCTTCGGAACGTTCGATATGGCCGTCGGCATGGACTCGCTGATCCACTACGATCTGCCGGAGATTCTCGCGTCGCTCCGCAACCTGGTGCACAGGACACGTACACAGGTGCTATTTACTGTCGCGCCATTCACGCCTGTACTGGGGACGCTGCTGACAATTGGTCGGCTTTTCCCGCAGCGTGATCGGTCGCCCCGCATCGTACCGATGTCTGAACGCCGGTTGCGCAAGGCCATCGCCGCCGAGCGACCACTCGACGGCTGGCAGATGGCGCGTACACAACGTGTGGAGCGCGGCTTCTATCGCTCACAGGCGTACGAGTTGCATCGTGTCTCCGGCGCCGCGGCTGTTCCGCGCGCCGACTGATCCATCAGCAGAGGATAGCACGGATGATAACGTGGTTTCTGGGTGTGGCTGGCGTCGTTGCACTGGTCGCGATCTGGTACTTCGCGCGACAGCGCACGGAGGTGCCGTGCACGGTCGACCTCGAGTCGAGTCATGATCATTTCCACGCGCACGTGGACCTCAAGGGAGTCGAGGTCGATCCGGGTGACGAAGTGTTGGTGCATGGCACGCCGTCTCGCGTTCCGTTCGGGACGCAACGCACGTTCGAAAGTACGGCCACCGTGCAGCGAGCGAGTTGGCTGCGACGCCAGTTCGTGAAGCTCACCGGCGGCACCGAGCTGTATGAACTCTACGATGTCGGCTTCGAGGGCTGAACGCCATGTACAATACGACGACCGAACTACCGACCCGCGCCTTTGCGCCGCCCAACGAATCGACGAAGTCGGCGCAGCAGAACGCGATGCTCAGCCCGCGGTTCTACACCACGGATTTCAAGGCGATGGACGCCTTGAAAATCAAGCCGGAGAACCGGCAGATGTGGGCGGACATCCTGGCCGAGTTCCGTAGCGATCCGAATAAGGACCATTTCAAGCGTAACGCGGACTTCGACGCGGACTTCGCGTCGATGGACCCCGCATTGCGCACGCAGTTCATCGACTTCCTCGTCTCGTCGGTGACGGCGGAATTCAGCGGTTGCATCTTGTACGCCGAGATCAAGAAGCGCATCAGGAATCCTGAGGTGCGCGAGTTGTTCGGATTCATGAGTCGCGACGAAGGCCGTCACGCCGGCTTCATCAACCACACGCTCAACGACTTCGATGTCGCCGTGGACCTCAGCTTTCTGACGAAGGCGAAGAAGTACACGTTCTTTCAGCCCAAGTTCATCTTCTACGCCACGTATCTCTCCGAGAAGATCGGATACGCGCGTTACATCACCATTTACCGCAATTTCGAACAACAGCCGGACAAACGCTTTCATCCGATCTTCAAGTGGTTCGAGAATTGGTGCCTGGACGAGTTTCGTCATGGTGAAGCGTTTGCTGTGCTCATGCGCTCGAATCCGGAGCTGCTCGAAGGACGCAATCGCCTGTGGATTCGCTTTTTTCTGTTGGCAGTGTTCTGCACGATGTATGTGCGTGACCACGCGCGCGCGCCGTTTTTCAAGCAGATGGGCATGGATGTCGACGTCTTCGACCGCAAAGTCATCAAACTGACCAACCTCATTTGCCGACAGGTGTTTCCGCACACGTTGGACACCGAGAGCGAAGCATTCTGGGCGCTGTTGGATCGGATGTGGCACAACACCGATGCGATGCGTAAAGCCGAAGAAACGGGTGGACTGTTGGCGACACTGAAGGTCACCGCGCTCAAGGGGCGCAACGCGTTGATCTTTTTGCAACTGTTCCTGCGCCCGCCCCACAAGCAGGCGCTGCCGGCCGACGTGCGCATGCAGCCGGTCTGGTAGGCACGCGCCATGTCTGATTCTCCAGCGAAATCGCCCTCGCGCTCCGTCCGCACATGGCAGAAGCTCGGTACGCGCTTCCTGCCGTTTGCCGACGTCGCAACCGCCGAGATGCCGCTCAGTCGCCTGTTGCGACTCTCGATGTTTCAGCTATCGGTGGGCATGGTGCAGACCTTGTTCGTCGGTACCATGAACCGAGTGATGATCCTCGAGCTGCGCGTGCCGGCGTCTCTCGTGGCGATCATGTTGGCGATCCCGCTGCTGGCCGCGCCGTTCCGCGCGCTGATCGGATTTCGCTCGGACACGCATCGGAGCATTCTGGGGTGGAGGCGGGTTCCGTACCTGTGGGGCGGGACGCTGCTCCAGTTCGCCGGGCTCTCGATCATGCCGTTTGCGCTGCTGGTGCTCTCCGACGGGCCTCGAGTTGGGCCATGGTGGACCGGCTATGCCGGTACGGCGGTCGCTTTCCTCCTGGTGGGTGCGGGCGCGCACACCACGCAAACGGCCGGTCTGGCGTTGGCGACGGACATCGTGAGCGATGACAAGCGGCCGCGCGTCATCGCGCTCATGTACCTGATGATGTTGGTCGGGACGCTGATCAGCGCGCTGGTACTCGAAGCGCTCTTGCGCGACTTTTCGGCAATGAAGCTCATCCAGGTCATTCAGGGAACGGCGCTGTTCACCATCATCGTGAACCTGATTTCGCTCTGGAAGCAGGAGGCGATGCAACGCGGCGTCGTCGAGTACAAAAAAGGCGAACGTCGGCCGATGTTCCGCGATGCCTGGCGTACCTTCGCTGGCGGCGGGCAGGCGGTGCGCCTGTTGGTCGCGTCAGGACTGGGCTTCTTCGCGTTCAACCTGCAGGACGTGCTCCTCGAGCCCTACGGCGGCGAGATTCTCGGCCTGACGGTGTCGCAGACCACCCTGTTGACTGGAATCATGGCGTTCGGGGCGGTGGCCGCCTTCGGTTTGGCGGCGGCGCTGCTGCGCCGTCATCACGACCCGATTCGCCTGGCGGCGGTCGGGGTGCTGATCGGTATTGTGGGCTTCGTGATGATCGTGTTTGCCAGTCCGCTCGAGTCGCCGATGCTGTTCCGACTGGGCGTCGCCCTGATCGGCTTTGGCGAAGGATTCTTTGGGGTGGGGACGCTCTGCTTTGCGATGGACCTCCGGGATCCATCCCAGCATGGCATCGCGCTTGGCGCGTGGGGGGCCGTATTCGCCACGGCCGAAGGCTTGTCGTTCGCTCTGAGCGGCGTGATGAAGGACTGGTTGTCCCATCTCGTGGATCGCGGTGCACTGAGCCCAGGGCTCAGCTTGCCATCGGTGCCCTATTCAGTAGTGTATCACCTGGAAATTCTCGTGTTGTTCGCCACCCTTGTTGCCCTGGGTCCCCTTGTCGCCCGTCGCGCCGCCGGTCAAGCCGAGCGTGACCGCAGCCTGCGCCCGTTCGGGCTCGCTGAAATCCCCGCTTGACCTCCCTTCAACGCCGGAGTTCCTGTCATGCAGTACATCGACGGTGCGCAGATCACTCTCTACGCTTTCTGGATCTTCTTCGCCGGCCTGATCATCTACATCCGACGTGAAGACAAGCGCGAAGGGTATCCGCTTGAGTCCCCGCAGGGCCCACGAGACGGATGGCCGAAGTCGGCGGGCCCCAAGACCTTCATTCATCGTCCGCATGACGGCGAGGGTTCGCACTGATGAGTGAGATCAACGCGGTTCCCGTCGACAACTACAACGGCTCCCCGCTAGTGCCAACCGGCAATCCGATGCTCGCGGGGGTTGGCCCGGGCTCGTGGGCCAATCGCGCCGACCTCCCCGATCGCACGTTCCATGGGGCAGCGAAGATCGTCCCGATGCGGCTCGATCCTTCGTTTTCCGTAGCGAAGGGCGATCCTGACCCGCGTGGACTGCCTGTTTATGCACTCGACAAGGTGATCGCCGGCACGGTCCTCGAACTCTGGGTGGACCGCGCCGAGCCGCAGGTGCGCTACTACGAAGTCCAGCTCACGGGGAGCGAGCGGCGCGTCATGCTTCCGGTCGGATACGTGCAGTGGCCCAATTTCGGGCTGTGGGGAAACGATCGCCTCCTGGTAAGGGCGATCACGGCGGCGCAGTTCGCGGACGTGCCCGCCATCAAGCGTGACGACCAGATCACCATGCTCGAGGAGGAGAAGGTGATGGCGTACTATGCGGGCGGTCACTTGTACGCGACGGCCGCGCGGAGCGAGCCGCTCATATGACTGATGAAGGTGCGGCACCTGCCGCGTACATCCGCGGCGTGCCGCACCCGTTGCCCGCCGGAGAACACGTCCTGTGGGAGGGCGCGCCCGCCGCGGGCGCCGTGGCGACGCATGTGTTTCATCGCCGTTTGTTCGCCTTGTACTTCCTCTGCATGATCGTGTGGTGGATGGCCTCCACGACCGTGGCCTTCGGTTCGACCGAGTTTCTCGCGGGGTTGGCCGTTCGCCTTGGCCTCTCGGCGATCGCGCTGGCCGTTGTAGAAACGCTTTCTCGCGTGACGGCGCGCACCACCTGGTACGCAATCACCAATAAACGACTCGTGCTCAAGATCGGCATGGTCGTTCCGATGTCCATCAATCTGCCGTTCAGCCGTCTCCAGTCGGCGGGCGTTGCCGCCTTCAAGGACGGCACCGGACAGATCTTGCTGACGCCGCAGAAAGAGCAACGCCTTGCGTACGTCGCGTTGTGGCCGCATTGCCGGGTGTTTCAGCTCAACCACCCGCAACCGATGCTGCGTGGGCTCACCGATGCAAAGGCGGTTGGCGCGTTGCTCGCGTCCGCCGTGGCCGCCGCGGCTGACGACCAGCAATCGCGCATCGAGCGCACGACCGTGCCGGAACCCGCGCTGGACGTGGGCGCGGTCGGACATCCCGTTGGCGCGTAGTGGCGCCGATCACACTGTGACTTTCAGCAGCCAGCAGAGCCGATGAGCGGTCCTATTCATTTCGAGCCGGAACCCGGAGCGCGCCCCGGAGCGCCCGAGACGATGCATGTGCCGAAACCGGCGCTGTACATGGCGGCTGCGCTCATCGTTGTCGTCTTCTCCATGGCCATTTCGGCGCGTGTTTTCGGGTTCGGGGCATTTCGTGAGATGCCATCGGTTGTCCTGGCAGAGCGACAGTTGACCTTCACCGACGCGAAGGACGGCGGGATACTCGTCGAGGACGCGCAGACCCATGTCCTCGCGGCGAACCTGCCACCGTCCACGAACGGTTTCCTGCGAGGCGCGTTGCGCGCCCTCACGCGTGCGCGTGCCTTGGCGGGGATCGGTCGAGAGCAGCCGTTTCGACTCGTGCGCTACGTTGACGGGCGGCTTGTCCTCCATGATCCCGCCACAACCCAGCACGTCACCATCACCAGTTTCGGGCCGACGCAGATCGAAGCGTTCGACCAACTGCTCGTGATCGGGCCTTCGCCAAAGCAGGTTCGTTCGCCCTGAACGGGTGGCCGCGATCGGCCTGTCGTCTCACGGGGCGTCCGGTCGCTGGCCGGATGCGTTTATTTGGACCGTGCATGCCAGATCCGGCCCGACGCGCATGCGCCGGAAGTAGACGATGCTCACCGTGAGTGACAGTGTGCCTTCGCGACGGAATCGACCGGCAAGGCGGGTCACCAGGGCCGTGCTCGTTCGCGCCTGATCGGGCAGGATGCGCGCCGTCGATGCGAAGTTCCCCTCCGCGTCGACATTGGATGGAAAATTCTGACCTCCGACGAATGTGATGACCAGCGTGTCGGCGTCAGGAACGTGTGTCACGACGGCCTGATCCGTCGCTCCAGGGGGGCGTGTCCAGACCGACGCGCATTGGCGCGATCCGACGGAGGTCGCGGCATCGTAGCGTACGACGTATTGGCCGGCGACGCCGCGCCGTCGTACAGACGAACCGCTGGAACGGGTTGTCGGATCCGATGTACCGCGCGACGCGGCCGCGCCGACTCGTGAGTCAAGCGCCGCCGGGCGGAACCGCACCGGCGTGCCGAACTCGGTGATGATCACTTCGATGCTGTCCTTCGGAAACTCGTGCCGAAGGCCTGTCTGCCCATCGCGGAAGATGACGGCGCCGGCCCTGATAACCTCCACCCTGCCGTTCAGGCGCGTCCCATCCACGAGTTCGATCTGGTCGAAGGTCGTGGGTGCAAGCGTCGGCGGCATGAGCGTGGTCGCCGACGGCGGAATCGGTGCGCCTTCCGCGCGGCGTGCGGGCTCGACCACGAGCATGCGCGATCGATCGTCGAGGCCAGATGACGGCGTGCCAGAAATACCGGTTGGGGTGGCGACCGGGGGGTTCGGAGCGATCACGACCCTCGAACGGGCGGGTGGCACCGCCACAGCAGCGGCGGCGAGATCCGCTCTGCGGGAGTTCCGTATACCGACGCCGATGCGCACAAGCAAGAAGACGTACGACGCTGCCGCGAGCCAGGCGATTCCGTACGCGACGCGCGGGCTGAGCGAGGGGATCCAGCCAGCGGATTGCGCTGGTCCCGATCGCTTCGTTGCGGCCGGGTAATGTGACTGCGGTCGAGCCCTCGACGAGGGACTGGCGTGACTTCTCAGTGCAATAATCGAGGGCGGCGGCGTCCCGCGGCGGGGGACGGGTGTCGGCGCCGGTATCGCGCCGCGCGCTGGCGGCGCTGACTCTCGAGTCGCACCGCGGGGGACCGCCACCGTCATCGTCGCCGCCGCGCGCACAGGCGGCGCGATCATCAGCTGGCCTTCACGGATGACGCCGAACGACAAGCCCCAGCATTCCACAGCCCAGCGAGCCATTTCCGGCTGCACAAAGCGTTCGGCCGACCAGCGCAGAATGAACGGCGACACCACGGTGTCCCAGCGCGCGGGCTCCGACGACAGATCGGACAAGTGCTGACGAATCCCGCGGCGCACCGCCTCCATCAGCAACTCTGCCAGCGGGCGGGCGTCGCTGCCCGTCTCATCGAGCAGTCGATTGCGAAACCGCGCCAACGACTCATCGTCCCAGGCGGGTGGTCCCTCACGAATGAGCTCCCGCAGCGCGTCACGAACGCGAACCCGCGGATCGACAAAAGCCGTCACTCGTGGCGCCTCGAAGACGCTGCACCGATGCCCGGGGAGCTGTTCATGGACGAAGGCGCTCGGCGACGAGGTCTGCAATCGTCAGGCACGATTGCTTGCGTCTCCATCGGATGATCGCCTCGGTGGAAGTCCGCGTCTCGCCAACGAGCCCTGCCGCCGTGAACTGTCCCGTCATGCGAAAGCTCCATCGGACACCATCCGTCGTGCCCGTTCGTATTCGGGATTCGAAGTACCCATCCGGTGACAACCTCCCATCCACATTGCGGGACGCAATTGAGAGCGAAAGCGTTCCCGGCGTGTGCGCCAAGACCTCGATGGACGTGCGACCTCGGGCGAGAGCGCTGGCGACCTGCGAACAGCTCGGACTGCCGGAGACGGAGCGCACTTGCAACGAGAGGCGATAGCGTCCACCGAGCCCCGCTGACAGGAGCCGCGCACCGTCGCCGGGTGACGGCGCCGGCGTCGAGATCGCGTCCGTTGGGATCGTATCCGTCGGGATCGAACGCTCCGCCGTCGAAAGGGCCGCGGTAGGTGCATCGGCAACTGTCGCGGGGAGTGGGGCCAGAGGACCGACGGCTGTCCGGGCAATGGAATCGGCCAGCGATCCGACCGGGACCGACGGCAGGACGGACGCGTCCGCAACCGCCACGGCTTTGCGGTTCGCGATGCCGATGGCTGTAGCAACGAAGAGCCCAAGCAATGTGCACGCCATCACTACGATCCAGGCTCTCTCGAACCGACGTGCCTGAGCGACAACGGTTGGGTTGAGCGCCGGTCCAGTCGCGCGCCATCGAGGCGTGCTGTTGTGGGCCGTCTGGCCCGCCAGGCCAGTTGGCGCGCGTGCTCCGATGCGTGTACGACCAGGCCCGCCGGCCCATGACGGCGGAGGCGGCACAGCGGGTGCGGGCCGTGATGCCCGAACGACGGAGCTGGATCGGGGACCGGCCGAACCCTGCGACCTCGTCACCGCGACCGCGTCGAGAGGTAGGTGCGCGGCATCGGCCGGAAATTCGGGGCGGTCGACGGTAGGGCGCGCCTCCAGGTCGGGGGCGAGCTGCAGGGCGGAACCCCAGGTATCGACGACCCAGCGTGCCACCTCCGCTTGGAGATAGCGGGTAGAAACGATGCGGTGCACCAGCGGGGCACGTCGGGCGTGCCACGGCGTGGGCGGCTGCGCTTTGGTGAGTTGTGCGCAGACCAGCGGGCCAAGCGAGAGGAGCAACTCGACGAGTGGTCGGTGATCGCTGCCGCACTGATCCAGCACCAGGTTGCGGAACTGCTCCGGGGCAGAGATGAACAGCGCCTCGTGTGTGCGGTAGGCGGAGCGGAACGCACCCGACGTGCGTCCGAACGCATCGTATTCCGCCGACACGGTCATGCCTCAGTGCAGCAGGTCGAACCGCAGGACGCGCGCGGGGCGTTCGTCGCCGATGCGAACCGTCAGTCCCGGCGTGCACTCGAGCGACGCATTTCGCCCTATGGTGGGTCCGTCAATCACGTGCCACGCGGTTTCACTGGTGTTGACGAGCCACCACTTGCCCGCATGTTGGGCCACATAGCCACGCGCCTCGCGTACTGCGCGTCCATTGGGGAGCACGCCGACCCGCAGGTGCCAATCATGCAGCGCGAGATGATGCCAGAGCACGAGAACATCGCCCTCGTCGACCAGCGCGGCGCCCGTGTCGCGCAGGTTCCGCGCCACGATGACCGGGCCCGCTACACGTTCGTCGCCACGCATCGATGTCATCGGCAGCCCTGGACCGATCAGCGACCATTGTCCCGACGGCATCGGGTACACCAGCTGCAGCGTGCGGTACAGCGCGAGCTCCCACTCCGCTGCGTCGGCGCGACGCTGCGGCGCGTGGAGTCCGTCCACGAACGTCTGGGTGAAGCAGCGCGCGAGGTACGGTCCGAGGCGCGTAAACGGCATTTCGATCGGCCGCCCCGGGGCATTGCTTCGATCGGTCGGATGCTCGATGAACAACGCCTTTGCTCCCATCGACAGGTGCTCGTCTTCCTCGGCGGACCTGGTGCTGTTGACGCGCTTCCCCTGCAGCGGATGGCGTTGCAGCAGCAGTTCGTAGAGGAGTACGGCGAGCGCATGCTTGTCGGTCGCGATCGATGGCTGTGCTTTGTTGGCAAGCACCTCCGGCGCGATATAGCCCGGTGTGCCCAGCACCGCCGGTGGTGCCACGCCAGGCACGACGAGCGAGTCGATGTCGATGATGCATGCTTCGCCGCCCTTCGGGTCGACGAGCACGTTTTTATTGGACAGGTCCGCATGTGCGAGCCCAGCCATATGAAGGCGCCGCACGGCGCGCGCCAGTCGCACGCCGATCTGGAGGCGGGTCAGTAGCGTCCCGACTTCGGCGGGCGGCACGAAGCGCGAAGCCTTGCCCCCGGAGAACCAGCGGACCTCCTTCTCCTGCCGCTGCCCGAATCGGTCAGTGAAATAGAAGCTGGGCTTGTACGTGGGCGTGACCACCGCTAGCGGCGGCCAGACGAGCTGCTGTCGGCGGGCGAATTCCTGCGGCACAGCGTTCGCGCCGTCCACCATGCCCACAGGCCAGCAAAAGTAGGGCAGCCAGTAGGACCCGTTGGCGGCCAACGTGGGATTATAGTTCGTCAGGATACGCGAGAGTCGGTCGACCCGCTCGCGGCGATCGGACAGATGGCCGTAGTAGAATCCGACTGCGTACGCCCGGTCTCGTGTGAGGAACACACGTTTCTCGGCGCCGGTGCCGACGGGTTCATCCTCGATCTGGAGGACGCGACCGTCGGTCAGGCGGACGGTGACGGTACCCATGCGACGAAGAGTGTACGGTCATCGTTCTCGCCACGTTTCTCGAAGGCGAGCCATTCCATCAGCGCGTGGACCGGATCGTTCGCCGTAAGCACGGCGCCGCGAAGATGCTGCGTGACACCGGCCGCCGATGCGTTGTCGTCCCGCACGCCATCGCGGAGTTGTGCGACGAGCGCCGGCGCGTGGCGGGCGAAGGGATACCACGGATCTTCCACACCGTCACTCGCGACGAGGATCCCCGACCAGTCGCGCGGCGTGTGCACTTGCCGCGAGACGCGAAGACGCTCGACCGCGCCCTCGTCGGGCAGAAAGTGCGTCACTTCGCCCGAGAACTCACCGGAGTCGCCGGCGTGTGGCAGGAGCATGGCGGCATTCGGGGACGTATTGGTGGATGCATGCGCCGATCCATCGCCGACCAGGAAGGCCATGGCGCCGTCTCCGACCTGCATGCTGGCCAACTGCGTGGCATGGGAAACCACCACCAGCAGCGTCGTGCGCAGGTCGCGCAAAGCAAGCCCGCAGAGCACCGCGAAGCGGCGCATGGCGGCATCGGCGGCGGTCGCTGCCTGATCGAGCGCACCGTCCAACGCCGACACCGGCGCGGCACCATGCGACAACGCTTCGCGCAACGCGTGTGTGACGGCGTGCGTGGCGATCGCCGAACCGAGTCGGCTCCATGTCGCGGATCCCGCGCCATCGGCGACGGCGGCGCACCATCCGCCCGCGAACGTCAGCACGGTCCCTGCATCTTCGCGATGTTCGCCACGGTGTGCATGCAATCGTCCGCGACGCGACCCCAGCAACAGCGACCAACCGGCCGATCGTGCGCGCGTTCCGGTCGCCTCAGCGGGCTCGTGCGCGGCGTCCGGCGGCTGTAAACCGGGCGCGACGACCGCGAGGTGCTTCAGCCAATCCTCGGGACACCACGGTGCCACCGGCGGCCTTGCGCTCCACGTGGCCCGAACCGGCAGCGACTCGGCCAGTGCTGCGTCGGCTCGTGCGACGGACGATTCCCCAGCAACGCTGGACGGCGACTCAGGTGCGGTCACTCGTCAGGGAACGATGGTGATGCCGGGGGGCGGGGGCGGCAGCGTGATCCCGGCGCCGTCTCCCAACGCTCCCACTTTGGCGCTCGTCTGCTTCACGGACGCCGACACA
>CAYWCJ010000063.1:14285-16731 GCA_964456595.1 uncultured Gemmatimonas sp.
CGGAAGAACGCCTTGAACGCGTCCGGCGACATGTCCTGCATCTGGATCACACTTTCCGTCACCTGCTTGAGCACCTGCGTGTCGGCCTGATCGCCGCAGGCCACGGCGATGATGTTGGCCGGCCGGCGGTCGCGCAGCTGCTGTGCATACATCGGCCATTCCGTGTCGGTCGGCGCACCATCGGAGAGGATGAAGACGAGTGGGCGCCAGTCGCCCTTCACTTCGGCCGTCGTGCGTACGAGCTCGCGATCAAAAACTTCCAGCAGGAGGCGCAAACCGTCTCCGAAATGCGTATTGCCGCTGGCCACCAGATCGGGCGGATTGAAGGCCGCGACCTCGGTGAGCGGCACGAGCTGCTGCGCGCTGTTGGAGAAGGTGAGTACGGAGAGATAGGCGCTCTCGATCGCCTGCGGATCGCCAAGAAGATCGCGATGCAGCTGACGAATGCCGGATTTCACGGACTCGATGGGAGTGCCCTGCATCGAGCCGGAAACGTCGGCGAGGATGTAGACCGGAAGGCGGCGGGTAGACACGGAAGAGGAGCAGGAGGGAGGTGAGCGCGAGGGCGCGTATCGCCTGGGCGCATGTGGCAATCGTTACGGCAATCTGAACACCATGCACATGAGCTACGCGCGCGAGCGGACAATGGATCCCGGGATCGCCAAGGATCCCAGATTGCAAGACCCCGTGACGCCGAAGCGCCACGGGGCCGGGCCGCGCGGCGGGCCAAAAGCCCTCTGCGCAGCGAACCTTTGCACGACGGGCGTTGCTAGCGCGTCCCCCCGGCCGGGCCGGTCTGCACAGCGCCCGCAGCAGGCGACGCCGGTCCTTTCGCCGAACTCTTCACCGCGGGTGCTGCCATCGCCGCCGGGGCGGTGGGTGCGGTGGTCGTGTCTCGTGCAGTGCCAATACCCTGGAACGGTACGCCGTTCCAATCCGGACGTCCCCAGAGTGCTGGATAGTGCTTGACCATCTGCGCGCCGTACAGCGGCTTGTAGTTGCCGTTGTGACAGGTCACACACTGCGCCTTCGGTGCATCGCCCAGTGCGCCGAGACGCACGGACGGATAGACCGCCTGCAGCGGCGACAGGTACGTTGCATTCACCTCGCGCAGCATGAGAATGCCGTGATAGGCGGTCACACGGGCCGCCGGTGCCTGCGTCCAGCTTGCGAACTGCCGCGAGTTGTGGCAGTAGGTGCAGTTTACGCCGAGCGACTTGGACTGGCTGATCATCAGCGCGTACGTCCACTCCGCCTGCTTGACCGAACTGCGGTTGCCGGTGCCCGAGGGGCGCATGGCCTGCGAAATGACGCGTGCGCCGTCCCGATCCAGATAGTGCCGCAGATAGTCGTTCTGGTCGGTGTAGAACCAAAGGCCATTCGGAAGCGGCTTCCCGAGGTGACAGGTGTAGCAGGTGACACCGGTGTTCTTCACGTGCTGTGGGTACTGCCCGTTGATCTGTCGCGTCATCTGCAGCATGCGCCGCGCAACGAGCTTGGTGTAGATCGGCTTGCCGTCGGGGAGCGTATCCGACCAGAGGGCGGCGACGTTGTGGCAATAGGCACAGTTGCCGGTGCCCGCGACCCACGTCGTCATCGCCGTCATCGTGCGGAGGAACTCGGTCGGACTGACGTCGTTGAGGACCTGCACGTTACGCCACGGGAGCGGTCCCGGCGGCGACTCGCCGGCCGGAGGCAAGGGATCGGGAATCTTCACCTGGGCGAACGCGGACTTCACGTCGTCGCGGGTGTAGTTCTGCTCCATCGCGACCCCGCGATATCCCACCTGTACCGTGTCGGTCTGCCGTTCGCCGACGCAGGCGCTGAGCAGAAGGACCATGGCCGAGGCGGCGATCGTTGTCGCCGCCCTCGTCTGAGGATGCAGACTCATGGAGTTCTCCTGGCGCCGGCGGAATCAGTCGTGGTGGCGGTCGTCGAGTCGGTCGGAGGCTTCGTCGTATCGACGGGCACGGCCATGACGGTGCTGTCGAGCATGAGAGGCGCGACGGGTGCGTTGTACGACGGGAACGAATCCGGGGCTGTGCCCTGATACCGTCCGCGCAGCAGTTCCTGTTCGGCGGGAGTCAGCACGTTCTGCGAAGGATATGCGGAGACGAGTCCGTGCTTGACGCCCCACAGATACCAGTTATCGACGACGGTGCCGGTGAGCAGGATGCCGATGCCGCCGGTGAACGTGGTCAGCACGGCGAACCACCACGCCCAGCGATGGATCGACTCCATCGTCGCATTGAAGCCCATCGTCCAGCGCCAGAAGAGCATCGAGCGTTCGGCGGCCGTGCCACGGTCCGTGATCTGTTCGATTTCGCGCTCACCACCCAGTCGGGCGACGGCCAGGATAGTCCCGGCGTGCATGGCGAAGAGCACGGCACTGCCGTACAGGAACACGATCGAGAGCGCGTGAAACGGATTGTAGTACAGGTTCCCG
>CAYWCJ010000064.1:0-16704 GCA_964456595.1 uncultured Gemmatimonas sp.
CGCGCCGGTTGCGCCGCAAGGCGTCGTCACGCCACGGCCATTTGCCGCCGCGCGCTCGCGCTGCACGATGGTCGCGAAGCGCGCTATCCCACCGAACGACTCAAGGCCGGGGCCGACGTTGACGATCTTGCTCTCGCCGTCGTTGTTGTGGAGGATCGTCAGGCAGAGGTCGACCGCCGGCGTCGTGATGCCGTTGGCTTTGGCGACAAGCCCCGCCGGGCTCGCCGGCGGGGTGAGATCAGAGGAGCAGGCGGCCAACAGGACCGCGGCGGACACGAGCATGGCGCGACGCATCGGCAACTCGGGGTGGGAGATGAAACCGCGGCGGAGAGTCTGCCGCGAGGCCGGTAATATCGGATTGGTCCTGTCTCACCTTCAGTCACCATAGGTCACGACCGTGCGCCGGTTGTGCATCACATCTGGGGCGCCGCTGCCAGGCCGTGCGCGAAAGACGCGGGCACCGACCGTCGTCTCAGGTCCGGTGCCCGGTGTGCGGATGCAGTGCAGCACCCGCGATTGCGCTGCGGCATCGGAAGCGCGGCTCGTCGTGCAGGTTGACGGCGCGAAGATCAGTGTCGCAGTGATCGTTGTACGCTGCAGGCGGGGCTTCTCACCGTATCACTCCAACGCCTCAACCGTCGGCGTCGATCGACGACTCGATTGCGTCAGTCCCGAACGCGCTTGGCCACCACGAACAGCACCGACGCGGCCGCCAGCGTGATGAGCAGCACGCTCCACTCACCGCTCGTGATACTGGTGAGCAGCCACGCGATCAGCGCCACCGTCACGATGGGAATGACGGGTCCGCCCGGCACGGAAAAGGGCATCGCGCCTTCCTGTCGCGTTCCTCGGCGACGCAGCACCACCGTGGCGGCCGCACAACCCGCGTACAGCAGCAGCGCCGCCAGATTGGAAATGACGGCGAGCTGCTCGAACGAATTGAAGATGGCCAGCAGACACACCATCGTCGTCTGCACGATGATCGCCACATGCGGAGTGCGATAGGTCGGATGCACGGCGCCAACTGCGCGCGGCAGCAGCCCATCCTGCGCAAACTTCCAGAGTGCACGCGGCACCGCCAGCGTCATGCCACTGACGTAGCCGAACATCGAGATCGTTGCACCGATCAACAACAGCAGCCGACCCGGCGTGCCGAGAAACTGTTCGGCGGCGAACGCCAGTGGCGCGGTCTTCACGGTGGCCAGTTGCGGACCAAGCAGGCCTTCGGCGACGAGATGCACGCTCAGGTAGAGCAGGGTGATGCCGATCATCGCGATGGCCAGTGCGCGCGGTATGGTGCGGGCCGGATCCTTCACCTCGCCGCTTGGCACGAGCGCCGTCTCCACACCACTGAACGCGAACATGAGCACGATCGCCGCGCGCGCGAGACTTCCTGCACTCGGCATTTCGCGAATGGCGAGATTTTCGGGTGTGATGAAGAACGCGCCAACGAACACGAACACGAGCAGCGGCAGCAGCTTGGCGATACTGACCACGACGATCAGTCGCGTCCCCTGCTCGACACCGCGCACGTTGATGATGGCCAGCAACACGAACGTCGCCACCAGCGCCGGCACGCGCAGTGACGGCGCGCCAAGCAGCACCCCCAATCCTTCTGCGAACGCCGACGACACACCGGCAACGGCGGTGGTGCCAAGCATCCAGAGCAGCACACCGGCGAGAAAGCCGACGTACTTGCCGAAGACGGCTTCGACGTATGCGTACGGACCGCCGGTGAGCGGCACACGACTCCCCGCTTCGGCGAAGCAGAGCACCACGCAGCCGATCACGGCGGCGCAGATGAGATAGACGAAGGGCGCTGCGGGGCCCGCCGCGGCAGCGGCACCGGCTGGCAAGCGAAAGATGCCGCCACCCACCGTCACGTTGAAAATGCTGGCCGCGAGGCCCATCACACCCACGGCGCGAAGGAGCCCGGATGTTGATGCGGAGGTCGTTGAGGTGGACACGCGCCCAAGATGGCCGATTGCTCGGCCGGGCACCACTTTCCAGACATGACTACTCTCTCGTCGAACCGGCTGTGGGCGCTGGCATTCATGTTGGCCCTGCCCATCGCCGCACACGCACAGCGCGGCGCCACGCCAGCGCGCGACCCGATGCAGGAAGGGCTGCCACTCAAGCCCACCCGCACGCTCACGTTCACGACGACCAGCGGCAACTGGATATCGGTGGACGTGAGCAAAGACGGACAGCTGCTCGCCTTCGATCTGCTCGGCGACATCTACACGATGCCCATCGGCGGCGGCAAAGCGACGGCGTTCACGCGCGGCATGGCATTCGATGCGCAACCACGACTCTCGCCCGATGGCAAGAAGATCGTGTTCGTGAGTGATCGTTCCGGTGGCTACAACCTGTTCACGATTTCGGTGGACAAGAAGGACACCGTACAGATCACGACGGGCAATACGAACACATATCAGTCGCCGGTGTGGACGCCCGACGGCAAGTACATCGTCGCCACGCGCGGACAACGGCTCTGGTTGTTTCCCGCTGAGGGCGGCACGGGCATTCAGCTCATTCGCCCTGGCGCCGCTGGTGGTGGGGGGGGTGCGCCCGGTGCTGGCGGAACGCCTGACGTCACGCGCGAGGACGGTCCGGCGTTCGGCAAGGACCCGCGCTACATCTACTATGCGCAGCGTCGAGGCAGTTGGGTCTACAACACGCCACTCGGCGACTACGACCTGATGCAGTACGACCGCGAGACGGGTCAGGTCTCGACGAAGGAGAATCGCTGGGGTTCGGCGTTTCGTCCGACGCTGTCGCCCGATGGACAGTGGCTGGTGTACGGCACACGCTACGTCGATCACACGCGACTGCGCATTCGCAATCTGAACACCAACGAAGACGAGTGGCTCACGGGACCGGTGCAGCGTGACGATCAGGAATCGCGCGCGACGCTCGATGTGTATCCCGGCATGTCGTTCACGCCCGACTCGAAGCATCTGGTGGTGACGTGGAGCGGCAGGTTGTGGAAGGTGGCCATCGACACGAAGAAGGCGACGGAGATTCCGTTCGAAGTGGACGTGGTGCAGGCGCTGGGCCCCAAGGTCGCATTCGACTACCCGATTCACGATTCGGCGACGTTCACCGTCAAGCAGGTTCGCGACGCGGTGCCGAGCCCCGATGGCAAGCGCCTGGCGTTCGTGGCGCTCGATCGATTGTACGTGATGGACTATCCCACCGGCACGCCCAAGCGACTCACCAACTCCAATTACGGTGAGTTCGAGCCGACATGGAGTCCGGATGGCATGTGGATCGCGTATACGACGTGGGCCGACACCATCGGCTACCTCAATCGCGCGCGCAGCGATGGCGCCGGACAACCGCAACGTCTGACGCCGCAGCAGGGATTGTGGTCGAATCCCGTGTACACGCCCAACGGTTCACGCATTGTTGCCACGCGCAGTCCGTCGCGCGCGTTCCGTACGAGCGCCGGTGATCGTGGCGGTGGTACGGCCGATCTCGTCTGGATTCCGGCCACCGGTGGGCAATCGACGTTCATCACAGCGGGTGCCGGTGATGCGCATTTCTCGCAGCGCGACACGTCGCGCATCTTCGCGTACAGCGGCGCGCGAGGCCTGTACTCGATGCGTTGGGACGGTACCGACATCAAGAATATCGTGCGTGTCGCGGTCGGTGGAGCCGGCCCGGGCGGCGGCGGCGGCGGCGGTGGACGCGGTGGTGCTGGCTGGGCGCGCGTGTCGCCAGACGGACAGCAGGTGCTGGCGCAGGTGAATCTCGATTTGTATTACATCCCCGATGTGCCGTGGCCCGGTGGTGAGGCGCCGACGATCACTGTCGGTGGCACCGGCGGTACGTCAGGGGCTCCGCCGCCGGCCGACTTTCCGTCGAAGAAGCTGACGGACATCGGCGCGCAGTTCCCGACATGGAGCAACGACGGCAAGTCGATTCACTGGTCGATTGGTAACGCGCACGTAGTGTACGATATCGCGCGTTCATACGCGTTCGACGATTCGGTGCGCAAGGCGAATCCCGCACGTCCGGCTGGTGCGCCGCCCGTCGATTCGGCGGCAGGGAGCGATACGGCGGGTCGCGCTGGGCGTGGCGGCGCGCGCGTGCTGCCCACGTACAAGCCTGTCGAAACACGCATTCGCATCAGTGCACAGCGTGACATCCCAAGTGCGACCGCACTGCTCAAGGGTGCGCGCATCATCACCATGCAGGGCACGCAGGTGATCGAGAACGGCGACATCGTCATCACCAACAATCGGATCACGGCCATTGGCCCGAGCGGCACGTTGACGGTGCCAGCAGGCGCGCGGACGATCGATGTGAGTGGCAAGACGATCGTGCCGGGCTTCGTGGACACACATGCGCACTTGCGTGTGGCCAACGCGATTCACCGCGATCCGGTGTGGAGCTACGCGGCCAATCTCGCGTACGGCGTGACGACGGCGCGTGATCCGCAGACCGGGTCCACCGACGTGTTGAGCTACGAGGATCAGGAGAAGGCCGGCAAGGTGCTCGCGCCACGCATTTACTCCACGGGTCCTGGTGTCTTTTCGTCGGAAAACATCCGGTCGCTCGACAACGCGCGCACGGTGCTGCGTCGCTACGCCGAGTACTACGACACGAAAACCATCAAGCAGTACCAGACCGGTAATCGGGAAGTGCGGCAGTGGGTGATTCAGGCAGCCAATGAGCTCAAGCTGATGCCCACGACGGAAGGTGGCCTCGATGTGAAGATGAACATCACGGAAGCCATCGATGGATACAGCGGACATGAGCACACCATTCCCACGTATCCGTTGCAGTCGGACCTGATTCGCCTGATCGCCGAATCGGGCATGACGTATACGCCGACCATTCTCGTGGCATACGGCGCGCCGTGGGCGGAGAACTACTGGTACGAGAAGTCGGATCTGTTGAACGACGCCAAGCTGCAGCTGTTCACGCCGTGGTCCGATCTCGAAGGGAAGATCCTGCGTCGTGGCGGTTCAGCGGGCGCCGTGACGACGATGGGTCAGGCAGGTTGGTTCCACGACTCGCAGTATCCCATGAAGGCGGCGGGCGGCGACATCAAGAAGCTGCTCGATGCGGGCGGCTCGGCGGGCGTGGGTTCACACGGCCAGCAGCAGGGACTCGGCTACCATTGGGAGCTGTGGAGCATCGGGATGGGCGAGGGAATGACGACGATGGATGCGCTGCAGGTGGCCACCATTCACGGTGCGAAGGCGCTCGGACTGGGCAAGGATGTCGGTTCGATCGAAGTCGGCAAACTGGCGGACCTCGTGGTGCTCGACCGCAATCCGCTGGAAAACCTGCAGAATACCAACAGCATCACATTCGTCATGAAGAACGGCCGCTTGTACGACGCGGCCAATCTCGACGAGGTGTATCCGCGCCAGAAGAAAGGCGCACCATTCCCGTGGAACGAAGACGAGTCGCCGACGCGCGACAAATTGAAGAAGTAGGCCTCAGCTGACCAGACCATGATCTCATCTCAACGTATGCGTGCCGTTGCCACGGTCGCCGTGGGCCTCGCATTGGCGTCCACCAACGTTGTGGCACAGGCCGCACCAGCAATTTCCGCTGCCGAGTTCACCGCGCGCCGAGCCGCGCTTGCATCACTCGTCGGTAATGGGGTGGTCGTTGCGCTCGGTGCGCGACGCCAGGTGAACGACTACGGCATGTTCTTCCAGCTGCCGACGTTCCGGTACCTTACCAACTACGAGGAGCCGGACGGGGCGTTCGTGATGGTGGTTCGCGAGAAGCGCGCCACCAGCATGCTGTTCGTCTCATCCATCGATGCGCGTCGGGCATTCTACGAGGGTCCGCGCGCGGACACCGCGGCGGCCATGCGGCAGTACGGCATGCGCGGCCGCGCGTACGAACAGTTGTCGTTGACACTGGACTCGCTGGCGCAGGTCGGGTTGCCGTTCTATCACGTCCCCGACGTGGAGACGATGGACTTCGCACGCAATGATTCACTGACGCGCGGTCAGGAAACGGTGCGAGCGCTCTCGCGAAAGCACCCCAAGCTCGAGATCCGCAATGCGATGCCGTTCGTGCTGCAGTTGCGGGCGAAGAAGTCGGCAGCGGAGCTGGCGCTGATCCGGCGCGCGGCCGAGCTGAGCTCCGAGGGACATCGTGCAGCCATGCTGACGGCCAACCCGTCGCACGAGTACGAACTGCGCGCCGCGCTCGAGTACACCTTCACCAGGCTTGGTGCCGAACGTGTGGCCTACGGCTCGATCGTCGGCTCGGGCATCAACGGGACGCAGCTGCACTACATGAAGGACTCGGATCCGGTGAAGGCCGGCGACGTCGTGGTGATGGACGCGGCTGGCGAGTTGCATGGCTACGCCGCGGACATCACACGCACGATTCCCGTGAGCGGCGCGTTTACCACCGAACAGAAGCAGCTCTACCAACTCGTGCGCGATGCGCAGGATGTGGCCGAGCGCAATTCGCAGGCAGGGATGCGTCCTTCGACCGCCACCGATTCATCGGTAATCGTGCGCGCGAAGGGATTGGCTGCGCTCGGGCTCATCGAGAGTGTGGATGCCTCCTTCGACCCGCCCTGGCAGGTGAACTGCGCCACGCAGGTGAACGCGTGCCGACAGTCCAACCTGTGGATGATTCACGGGATTTCGCACGGAATCGGGCTCGAGGTGCACGACCCGACCCAAGCGCAGTTCGGCGAGCGCACGTATCAGATCGGCGATGCGTTCACCATCGAACCTGGGATCTACATCAGCACGCGCGCGCTCGATGTACTGCCGGACACGCCAAAGAACCGCCAGTTCATCGCCAAGGTGCGTGCAGCGGTGCTCAAGTACCAAAACATCGGCGTGCGCATCGAAGACGACTACATCATCACGGAGAAGGGCCTCGAGCGCATCAGCATGGCGCCGCGCGAGATCGACGAGATCGAAGCGCTGATGAAGAGAAGGCGGGTCATCACGCCGTAGTCTGGCAACTGATACCGCAACTGCAACTGACTATCACGGATACGAACAGAAGGAAAAGGAAACAACACGGATACAGCATCGCGCGAGCTGTTCATTCGAATCATTTGCAGTTGCAGTATCCGTGTCGTTCTTGTGTGCAATCTGTTGCTATCCGTGATAGTCAGTCGCTGTTGTGGTTTGTTTTTGTTGTTTTTTGCACCTCACAGCTCCCGCGCATCGAGTCGTCGATGCATGCGCACGAACGGAATCCGCACACCATTCGGCGCAACCTCCACCACGCTTTCGAGCGCCGAGAATCCGTATGCCTGGTATAAGGGTACGCCGGGCAATGTCGCCATGAGCTCGAGTTGCCGAAAGCCTGCGTCGAACGCTGCCGAGGCACAGGCGTGCATGAGCATGCCGCCGATCCCTTGTCGCGCGAACTCGGGCGCAACAAAGAATGCGCGAATGCGCGCCGCATCAGTGACCGGATCGAGCAGCAGATCTTCAGTCGCCTTGTGCTGGTCGCCGCCAAACAAGGTGCGGCGCTTGCTCCAGCCGCCGCAGCCGCGAATGCCATCGGCGCTGTCGGCAACGAGATATGTGCCGTCGCGGATGAGCGTCGTGTCCACACCAAACACGTACGTGATCGCCGCGTCGCGTTCGGCGTCGGAGTAGTAGCCGGCGCTCAGTGCGTGCGCCGACCGGGGAATGAGCGTGCGGAGCGCTGGCTCGTCGCCGGACGCCGCGACACGAATGAGAATCGGCGATGGACGACCGTCGCTCACTGGTCAGCTCGGAGCATTCGTTCGTTGGCCGACGCGTCGATCAGCGCCGCGAATCGGCGCTCCCGAGTGGCCGTCTGCTTGGCGCTGATCACCCACCAGAGCACGCGCTTTCGATACGAAGGCGCGCGCGTCTTGAACCATCGCCACGCAGGCGCGTTGGACAAGAACTGCGCGTCCTCGTCTGCCGTCAGCGTGGCGCTCTCCTTCTGCTCGTACGCGTAGACGCGCGACTTGTGCGCCGTGCGCGCCTCGAAAGCACGCAGGCCGGCCGGCGACATCAGCCCCTCGGCAGTGAGCACCTCCACTCGCACGATATTCACCGCGCTCCAGATGCTGCCGGTCTTGCGCGGTGTAAAACGAATCTGGTAGCGCGCGACGTCGATGCGTAGCCTGAATCACTCCTTGCCAGTCTTGCTTTTCGTCCGCGCAACCGTCGTGTTGGTCTTCGCAACACCGCCAAACTTGGACACGCTCTTGGACGGGAGAACACTCGACTGTTTCGCCATCGTGTTCGCGGAGACCTTGGACGCGGCTTTCTGCTTGGGATGCGCCGCCACGTGTGCGGAGATGGAATCCGTGCGTTGCGGCGTGGCCGACGGATGCTGCGCCAGCGTGGGCGATGCCGCGCCCAGCACAAGCATCATCGCCAGCATGGTTGTTTTGATCATCGTGAAGCTCCGGACGAAGAAGGAAGCCAGCGCTGCGTGCTGGCGATAGAGTCGGCGGCAGCGCCCCATTCCCGAAGCGTGCGCGGCAAGGCGGCGCAACCATAGTCGTGGCGCACCGTATGGGTGGCGCCGTCAGCGCGCAGCGTGAGCACGACCACCGGCGCATCCATCGCGTACGCGCCGCAGCCGCGCGAACCTTGCACATATGCACTGTCCAGTGCGGGAAATCCACCGGTGCGCATACGCGTCAGCAGCGCGTTCACCGACGCTGCAGAGATCGCATCGCGACGCTCGACGTTATCGGACACGAGCGCGAACGACACCTGTCCATCGCTGTCCAACGTCAGCCGATAGGGCACGCAGCCGCCGCGACAGGACTCCCGATGGAGTGACACGCTGGCCGACGATGCACCGCCCACGCTTCCCGTGGCCGCGCCGCCTGTACGCGCGAACGCGCTGTCCGCGCCCGTCATCGCGGAATCGGACAGCGTGACGGTATTGGTCGAATCACTGACGGTCGCCGTGGTAGAATCGCCTGCTGCACCACGCGCCGTGCCACCGCACGCCGCGAGGGACAACGCGCTGAGCAGCAACGGCAGACCAAGCAAGGCGCGATGCATCACGGCGCCTTCCGCACGATGGCACTCGACGGCTGCACACGGCTGCTGACCCCGTTCGACAGAAGAAACTCCACCGTGTCGAGTTGGCTTTCGCGCATCCGCAAGGTGCCCGCGGTGCCGAAGGAGAGAATCTCGCCAGTGCGACGATCACGCACGGCGATGGCGGGCACGTTCTCGCGCGCCCAGGTGAGTTCCACATCGGTCGCACTCACCGAACGCGCCGTGAGTGCGGAGAACGGCTCCGCGCCGATGGCCGCCGTGTTCGCCACGCGCGCACGCTGCGCCACCGATACCGCGCCGTTCAGCGCGCGCACCGACAGCGTCGCCACAGTCGCCTGCTGCGCGGCATCGAGTGGCAGCGCGATGACGAACGCGCGCGTGTCCACACTCTTCTCGTGATCGGCTTCGAGTGGCGAGAAGCGACGTGTCGCCAGCAGCTTGCCGCTCGCATCGCGCGCCTCGACCACGTGCGTACCGGCCGGATCATCCTTGGCCGGAGAGGTGACGGCAGAAAACGCAGGCTCGACACTGATCGCACCCTCGCGAATCAGCCCCGAGACGACCACGGCGGCGCGCGGCGGGAGCACGATGCGATTCGGTGCCGCCGCTCGATACACGGACACCGCGCTCCACGAGTACGGGCTCGCAAAGCCACTATCGCAGTAGCCCATGATATCGGGCGCGGTCGGCGCGAAGCGAGGTAGCGTCTGCGAGGTGCGCATCAGATCCACTCCGTACACGCCGATACGCCCGTCGGTGAAGGGATACTGCTGATCGATATTCGCGGGTCGATTGTTGCCGGTGAAGCATGGCGTGTGCGAGCGACCGAAGTTGTGGCCGAGTTCGTGCGCCATGTTCTCGGTGGAGTAGCGCGTACCGGCACCAAATGCGCCATCGATGCCGAGACCGGCCTTGCCACCTACGTACGCGAGCCCGGTCAGGCCGGCGGAGTAATCCACGTTGAGCACGCCGAAGTAATGCGCAGCACTTCCTTCCAGCTGGCGTTTGGTGTCCATCTGCCGCAACAGGTCGGACCACGATCCATTGCGATCGTCGGCCACCGGTGGCGCGAGATCGGTGCTGAACGTTGCCGCGATGCTCGACTGCACGGTGGACAGCGGCCATACCACGCGTGTGTGCTCGAGCAGCGCGGTGGTGGCTTGACCGACACGCCCGCTCTTGTTGAAGCGCACCGGCACCATGACGACGCGGAAGTCCGGCACGGTTTGCACCGTCAACGGTTGGGCCGTACCAGTGAGGGGGAAGCTGTTGTCATTCTCGTTGACCTCCGTGACCGCACCCGCCGGATCGACGTCGGCGATGAACTGAAGCCCGCTCGTCACCTGCGCTTCCGGAATGGCAAATTCAGCGGCGCAGCACGACTCATCGAAGGAGACCGTGGGCGTCGTCGTCGTAGTGAGCGTGTTGATCAGATTGCCGTTGTTGAAGAGCCGCAGGCGCACCTGCACGGCGGGCACACTGAACTGGCTCGATCGAACGAACACACGCAGCAGCGCGCGCCGGTTGGCGATGAGGGGCAGGCGGCCATCCAGCGTCTGAATCGCCTGTGTCGCATACACGTTCGAGATGTCGAGATTCGGCGGGCCGGTCGACGACGTCGTCACGGTCACGCGAACCGTCGCGAACCGGAGCGGATCCGCCGCCGAGGTGGCGATGACATCCGCCGTGCCGGGCGCGACGCCGCGCACTTGTCCCGTACTGGTGACCGTGGCCACGGTCGGTGCCGTCGACCGCCACGTGACGAGTGCATTCACGGTGTTCGTCAGCGTGGCCGTGACGTTCTGCGTGACACCGGGCTGCAGCGTGAGGATCGTCGGGTTGACGGCGACGGTGATCGATGTTGCCACCGGCTGTCCAAGCGAAATCGTGAAATTGCCCGTCTCACCCGGTCCGAAGGTTGTCGCGTTGATGATGTATCGACCAGCCGGCAGCGTGCCGACCAACCGCGCGTTGGTTCCGCCGCCGCCGTCATCATCCTCCGCCACCAGCGCGCCCGTTGCCGCGTCGTACAGTTCGAGGTACGCGTCGACTTGAGTCGATGACATGTTGAGCAGCAACTGCGTACTCTGCGCGAGGGTGATCGACCACCGCTGCGTCAATCGACCGCCATCCAGCACACAGTCGTTCGCCGCCATGATCGAGCTGGTTGGCACACCGAACACCAGCGCGCGCACGACCGAGCACGGATTGGTGAATGGCCGCGCGTCGAACGAATAGGCGCCAACGCTACCCGCATCGTAGCTGGTGCTGAGAATGGTGTAGCGGCCTGGATCGAGCGCGAGCGTCAGGCGCGCGTTCGTGCCGCCAGCACCGTCGTCGTCTTCTCCCTGCAGCTGACCAGTGGAAGAGAAAACGCCGAGATATGCGTCGAACACGTTACTGGTCATCGTGAACTGATAACTCGCCCGGGTGGGGACCACGAGTTCATACCGATCCGCATACGTACCATCGCGCAGGCGGCAGGCGCTGGTGCGCAGCGTCGCATTGAGCGTCGTCGGCACGGCGAGTGGGGCGGCGGTGAAGCACGCCGTCGGTGCCTGTTGCACCACCAGTTGATACGGGCCCGTTTCGTTGGCGTCGAAAGTGTTGGCGAAGATGATGTAGCGACCCGCCGGCAGCAGTCGTTCGATGCGCGCGTTGCGACCGCCCGCGCGATCATCATCCTCGTCGACGATGGTGCTGTTGCTCGCATCCTGCAGATACAGGTAGGCGTCCACCGCCGTGCTGGTCATCTCGATGGTGACGGCCGTTTGTGCAGTCAGCCGCAGGTCGTACTTCTGCGTGTACGAGCCATCCGACAGGCGACAATCGTTGGTGGTGAGGGTGCCATTCAGCGACTGCCCGACGCTCACCGCGCGAAGCTGATCGCACGCTGGCACCGGAGGCGCGGTGACGGTGATGGCCGCACTCGCCGAACGACCCTCAATGGTGGCCGTGATACGCGCTGTTCCCGCCGATACGCCGGTGGCCGCGCCGGTGGCAGACACCGTCGCGCGTGAGGGATCGGAGGTGGTCCACACCACCGTCCGCCCCTGCATCGCAGTGCCTGCCGCATCGAGCGCGGTCGCGGTGAACTGCTGCGTCGCCGCCACCACGATGGACGCGGTCGATGGCGACAGCGTGACCGAGGCGACGGGCACGGGCAGCACATTCATCGTCGCCGTGGCGGTACGACCTTCGCTGGTGGCCGTGATGGTGGAGGCGCCGACGGCCACCGCAGTGGCCAGACCACTCGCGCTCACCGTCACGCGGGTGGGATCGGAGCTGCTCCACGCAATCGCGCGTCCGGTCAGTGCCGCGCCCGACGCATCGAGTGTGGTCGCGGCAAACTGCTGGGTCACCCCAACCACGATCGAGGCCGTCGTCGGGGTGATGGTGACCGTGGCAACCGGTGGCGGATTGACGGTGAGGGTGGCCGTTCCCTGACGACCGCCGGCGGAGGCGATGATCTGCGCGGAGCCCGGTGCCACGGCGGTGATCGCGCCGCTGGTGCTGATCGTGGCCACCGTGCCGACGCTGCTCGACCAGACGACGGTGCCGGTCGCGATCGACGCGCCATTCTGGTCCACACCCGACGCACTCGCCGTGGTCGTTTGGCCAGGCTGCAGCGTTGCGTTGGCCAGCGAGACATTGATCGAGGTGAGTACGGAAGGCGGCGTGCTCGGGCCGTCGCTGCCGCCCCCACAACTCACCATGCCAACGATCGCGGACGCGAGGAGCGCCGCGACGGAAAACCGCTGCTTCGTTTGCAACATTGCTGGAGAGCCTCGTTCGGGGAACGCCACTTCTATTGGAGCTGGCCACCGTCGACGAAGATGCAGTTCCAGATTGCCGGCAGCAAGCAATACGACGACCTGCAAAACGGCGTTTCGCGTGAGCCCTTTTTCCGTGCTTCTGATCTAATACGCAACATGCGGACGCCACTACCGCAGTTTGAAGCCCTCATCAAGCGCCGGTCGCTTCGATGCATTCGCCGCCAACCAGCCGGTCATGTACATCCACTGCGTGATGCGCGTGAGCTTGGGATAATCGATGTTCTTCGGCTCGTCGCGCGGCGTGTGATAGTCCGGGTGCAGGTTGGACGAGAAGAACAGTGATGGTACGTTGCGTTCGGCATACGGCACGTGGTCGCTGCGAAAGTACCATCCCTCGGGGTGCGTTGGCCGATCCCACAGCGAGTCGATGACGAACTTGCCGGTCGCGCGATTGGCGTCGATGGCCATCTGTACCAGCTCGACCGAGTTGCGATGCGGTGGTTGCGAGCCGAGCAGTGCGGCCGTGTCCGGATGGTTGCGACCGATCATGTCGCCGTTGAGCACCGCGGCCATCTGCGTCAGCGGAACGACCGGATGGGCGGCGTGATAGCGCGAACCCAACAATCCACGTTCTTCGGCGCCATGAAAGATGAACAGCGCCGAACGCTTGCTCGGCTGCTTCACCCACGCACGCGCGATCGCCAGCAGTGCCACGCTGGTCGTGCCATTGTCGTCGGCCCCGTTCCAGATCGAATCGCCGGCCACGGCAAAACGCCCACCATCGTGATCCTGATGTGAACTGAAGACGACGTACTCGTTGCGCAGCGTCGGGTCGGTACCGGGCACCACACCGATGATGTTGACCGACGGATACTCGAAGCTTTCCGCGCGCAGCTTGATGTCGACCAACTGACCATCGGTGCGCAGCTGCGACAACATCGCGCGACGCACGAACAGCACGGGTGCCGGCGCCTGCTGCGGCGCACCGCCACCGCCCGCGCCACGACCGCCCGCATTCTGCGAGAAGCGCGGCACACCGCCAAGAACATCGTACGTGCCACGCGACTGCAGCTTCCACACGCCGTCGTACGCAATGTCGGCCACCGAGTCGGCCACGAGAATGACGCCCGCTGCCCCGCGACGCGCAAGCATCGCTCCCTGCGCCGTGATCGCCTGGCGTGCGTAGCGATACTCGTACGTGTTGGTCGTGGAACGCAGCGCGGCCGTGGGCGGAGTGAGCGTGGCGACGGCAATCTTTCCGCGCACATCAACCGTCGTGTCACGGCCGTCGCCAACGAACACCGTCGCCGCCGACACATCGACCGCGGCGTTCGACGTGGGCGTGATCTCCGTCCACAGCGCCATCGTACGCCCGCCCAGCGTCACGGAGCTCGACACCGACGAGAGGCGCGTGCGGCGCATGTTGAACCACTGAAACCAGCTGTCGCTCTCGCCCTTCGGCGTGAGGCCGATCTTCCGCATTTCGTCGGCCACCCACATCGACGCCTTCATCTCGTCGAGTGTCCCCGCTTCGCGGCCGTTCATGGCGTCGCTCGCCATCGCGTACAAGTCGCGCGAGAGGTCCGCCTCGCGAATGAAGCGCATGGCGGCGGGAACCTTGGGAACTGGGGCGACACTCGCGCCGGCCGCGCTGCCCGCCGGTGTCCTGGTCGCGGTGCCCTGCGCGCCAAGCGGCGTCGCAAGAAGTACAATCACCAGCAGTGCTGGAGTGGCGGCGGACGCACGCACGGAACGGCGCATGACAGGAGGCGGTTGAGAGTCGGCAACGACGCGGTCGGTTTCGACTGTAAGTTACGCCCAGCGCCCGTATTGATCACCCCTCCGAGACCACGCATGGCAACCGACAACACACAAAGCTTCAGCAATCACGCGCAGATGGTGCCGTTCTACCACTACGTCACCAGCCCACTCGGCCTGATCTACGTGGTCTGGAGCATCATGCGACTGGTGCAGACGCCCGGCGCCGACACGGCGTACGCGATGGTCGGCGCGCTGGCCCTGTTCGGCGCGATCGCCTTCGCCCGACTGTCGCCGCTCAAGGCGCAGGACCGCATCATCCGACTCGAGGAGCGGTTGCGATTGGCGCGCATTCTCCCGGCCGATCTGCAGCCGCGTATCGAGGAGCTGCGGCCGGCGCACCTGATCGCCATTCGGTTTGCGTCGGACGCGGAAGTGCCCACACTCGTGCGTGCCGCGCTCGCCAATCCGGCCCTCACGGGCAAGGAGATCAAGTCGCAGATCAAGGAATGGCGAGCGGACCGGTTTCGCGTCTGAGACGTGTGCGCGGATGGCCATCCGGACCAGGGTATTATTGGAGATCGTAGCATGTCCGACACCGAAGCAACCTCGGGGCCGTCCGCGCCGGAGCCACCCGCAGGACGTCCCACCGGCGATCACGCAGTCGACCTGCTCCGCCGACAGGCCAAGCAACTGCTCAACGGCGCTCGTGGCGGCGATCCGATCTTGCTGAACGGGCTTCGCGCTCAGTTGCCGCGCTTTGCGTCCGCCGACGACGCCACCATGCGCGAGCAGCTCACATTGGCCGACGTGCAGCACGCGCTGGCGCGAAAGAGCGGGCTCCCGAGCTGGCGGGATCTCACACGCACCATGCGCGCCCTCGACCCGATGCACCTGCACGCCGCGCGCTTTCTCAAGGCGATCCGCGACGAACAGTCGCAGCACGCCAAGGAAATCATCGACGCGCATCCCGAGGTCGCGCGTTTCAGCATTCACACCGCGGCCGCTGTCGCCGATGTCAACACCGTGCGGCGCATGCTCACCGGCGACCTTTCCTTCGCGACGCGTCCGACGCTGCCCGACGGCACCGAGCCCATCGTCTACGCCGTCGCACACGATATCAAAGCGCTGATGGGGATCGAGGAAGCGCTCGCCGTAGACACCGTACGCCTCTTGCTCGACGCAGGCGCAAGTGCCAACGCCGCCGTCCCACTCGGCGACAACGGCGCGCGCATTCCGATCCTCTGCTTCCCGTGCGCCAACGGGCAAGCGTCACTCGCCCGGCTGCTGCTCGAGCGCGGCGCCCGAACCGATGATGGCGAGAGTGTCTACCACGCGGCGCAGCACAACCATCGCCACTGTCTCGCCGTGCTGCTGGAGTTCGGTGCGAATCTCTCCGAACGTCATCCTCAGTACGACAACACCCCGCTCTACTTTCTCGCGGGACATCGCGCGTCGAATCCGCTCAGCGAGACGTGCGTGCGCGGCATGGAATGGTTGCTGTCACATGGCGCAGATCCCAACGTGGTGAGCCACGTACTGCCGACGGCGCCGCAGGCACACGCGAAGGAAGTGCCCCTGCATCGCATCGCCGCGTCCGGTCATGGGGAAGACGTCGTCCGATTGTTGGTGGAGCACGGCGCGCAGGTGGACACGCCGCGCGCCGACGGTCGCACGGCGTATGTGCTGGCAGTCCGCGCCGGGAGTACGAGCGCGGCGCGCGCACTCGCGGCGCTTGGGGCCGACACGTCGAAGGTGGCCACGATCGATTGTCTGATCGGGGCTTGCGCTCGCGCCGACGCGACCGACGCGCGACGCATCGTCGCCACGAATCCCGAACTCCTTCGCGCCCTCGACGCGGACGATCTCGAAGCGCTCAGCCTCGCCATCAGTGATGATCGCATGGCGAGCGTCGAGCTCATGATCGACCTTGGCTTTCCATTGGACGCCGAGGGCGAATGGGGCGGCACGCCACTGCACTGGGCGGCGTGGAATGGACGCGTTGGTCTGGTGCGCAAACTGGTGGCGGCCGGCGCGCCGATCAACACGCGAGACAGCCAGTACGGGAGCTCGGCCCTCGCGTGGGCTGCGCACGGGTCGGTCCATTGCACGACCGAGCGTCCCGACGATTACGTCGCGATCGTGAACGCGCTGCTCGACGC
>CAYWCJ010000065.1:0-16612 GCA_964456595.1 uncultured Gemmatimonas sp.
AACCAGAGCTCCTCGTTCGCCACCGATCGCGCGTCCGGGTGTTCGCCTTCGTAGCTGATCCGAGCGCTCAGACGTGCCCAACCGGCCCGACGGGGCGACTCGCCAAGCGAAACTTCTTCAATCAACACATCCGATGCGGTCTGAGACGACGGGCTCGAGTCGGCGCGAAAGGGACCGCGCACGGCTCCCAGTGGTGAGCGTCGGCGCACGCTCAGCGAGCGGGAAGCTATCACGCGCCATTCACCGCGCGCCATGCCTCAACGCACGGGTGCGCCGTGATGCGCCGGCCACGGTCTGACGCGAAGCCGGGCACTGAGACATCTTGTACGCGGACGCGGTGGTGTGCGTCCTTCCCCGACCAACCGTTTGCCGGCGATCGGTGACGAAGCATTCAAACACGGAGCGTCGCATCGCGCCCCTTCCGTCCTCATCCCCTGGCATGACGCCGGGCCACGCTGACCTGCTGCACGCCGCATGAGTTCACCCCTCGACGATCTCCGCCGCATCCTTGCCGACCAGTACGACGTCGTGCGCGAGGTGGGCAGAGGTGGCATGGCCACGGTCTATCTGGCGCATGCGCACGCCGACGGTCGCGCGGTGGCAGTGAAAGTGCTCAGCCCCGATCTGGCCGGCTCGGTGGGTGCGGAGCGTTTCCTGCGCGAGATCCGCATCGCCGAGCAGTTGCAGCATCCGGGCATTCTCGCGCTGCTCGATTCGGGAAGTCGGGAAGGCGTGACGTACTACGTGATGCCCTTTGTCGACGGCGAATCGCTGCGCGAGAAGCTGGCACGCGAAGGTCCGCTCCCCATCGAGGAGGCGGTGCGCATCGGGATCGAAACGGGCGAGGCGCTCGCGTACGCACACACGCGCGGCATCGTGCATCGTGACATCAAGCCGGAGAACCTGCTCCTCGCCAACGGAAAAGTCGCCGTCAGCGATTTCGGTATCGCGCGCGCCGTCGACCAGGCCGGCGCTGAGAAACTCACGGAAACAGGGCTCGCCGTCGGAACGCCGACGTACATGAGTCCCGAGCAGTGGATGGGCGACAAGATCGACGGCCGTGTCGATCAGTACGCACTCGGATGCGTGCTCTTCGAGATGCTCGTTGGCGAACCACCCTTCACGGGCCCGTCGCCGCATGTCGTGATGGCGCGTCACTCGATGGAGCCCGTTCCGTCCATGCGCGTGGCGCGCGCGACGATCGCGCCGGCGCTCGAGGACGTGGTGCGACGCGCGCTCTCGAAGACTGCCGCCGATCGATTCCCGACGGCCGACGAGTTCGTGGCGGCGTTGCGTTCGGCGCGGCACGAGGCGACACGCGCCGAAATGGCGCCCGGTGCGGTTGCAGCCACGCTCACCACGCCGCCGCCGATTCGCGTCGCGCCACGTCGTCCGGTATTCGCCTGGGCGGCGACCGCGCTCGCACTGGCCGTCGTGGTGTTCGGCGGCTACTGGTGGAAGGGCGGCGCAAGACCGGGACGCAGTGACAAGACCCGCGTCGTCGTCCTCCCGATCCGCAACGTCGGCGCACCGGAGGACCTGTATTTCTCGGACGGCCTCACCGAGGAGATCACGTCGCGACTCTCGAGTGTGAACGCACTCGGCGTCATCGCGCGTACCTCGGCCAGCCAGTATCGCAACTCCGACAAGAGCGTGAAGCAGATCGGCAGTGAGCTCGATGTGCGCTATGTGCTCGAAGGGAGCGTGCGTTGGAACCGCAAGGCCGCGGCTGGTCAGGGCGTGCGCATCACCCTGCGCCTGATCGACGTGGAAGACGACACGCCGCTCTGGTCGGACACGCGCACCTTCGACATGGAGGAAGTATTTGCCGTCGAAGCGAATGTTGCCGAGGCAGTGGTGAAGGCGCTGTCGCTCGCCGTGCTCGAACCCGAACGGCTGCGCCTGACCGCGCGTCCCACCGACAACGTCACCGCCTATGATTTCCTGCTGCGCGGCAACAGTTACTACAACCGCAGCTGGGCGAAGGCAGACGTCGACTCGGCAGCGATGATGTACGAACAGGCGACGCTGGCCGATCCGAAGTTCGCGCTCGCCTGGGCGCAGCTCGGCAAGACGCACGCCTGGATCTATCGTCTTGACTTCGACGTGACACCGGACCGGCTTGCACGCGCCCGTGCGGCGATCGACAAGGCCATCGCGCTCGATCCGAATCTCCCCGAGACGCACATCGCGCAGGGGCTGTTCTTCTACTGGGGCGAGTGGGAGTTCGAGAAGGCGATCACGGAGCTCACCAAGGCGCGGCAGATCCAGCCTTCGAACGCGTGGGTGCACCTGCAGCTTGGCAACGTGCGCCGCCGTCAGGGACTCTGGGCCGAGGCCGTGAAGGCGTATGAAGAAGCCGGACGCTACGATCCGCGCTTTCACATCATCTGGTTCAACATCGCGCATCTGCGCATGCATGTGCGGCAGACGGCGCAGGTGGAAGAGTATCTCGATCGCACGATCACGCTGCAGCCGAAGTTTCTCGACGCCTATCTGCTCAAGGCCGGACTTCAACTCGGCGAGTTCGACAACATCGATCGGGCGCGTCAGCTCTTTGACAGTGCGGCGCTGGTGATTCCGCCCGGGACGTGGCGTCCGCTCGCGGCCTACTGGCTCAACGGCGCGATGCGCACGTACAAGACGCCCGAGGAACGTCTGCGCATGGCCGTCGCGGGTCAATACGGACTCGACTCCAACATGGTGTTGCTCGTTCGCGCCGAAGCGCTGGCGGCCCTCGGGCGCGCGGCGCAGGCAAAGGCGACGCTTGATTCGGCGATCACCGCACTGGAAGCTGTGTATGCGCGCACACCGAGGGCCGATTGGCTGTCGGGTGCACTCGCGGTGGCGTACGCGCAGGCTGGCCGACGGGAGGATGCGCTGACCGCCGCCAAGCGCGCCCGCACACTGCAATCCGATGCGCTCGATGGTCCGACGTGGATTTTCGTCGAGGCGCGCGTGATGCTGCTGCTTGGTGACATCGCGGGGGCCATCACCGATCTCGGCACCGTGCTCAGTATTCCATCTGGCGTGAGTGTGGCCGACCTCCGACTGGATCCGGCGTTCGCGTCGCTGCGCGACAACCCGCAGTTCAAGGCACTGCTTGCCAAGGGATCGCCGCCGCCACCAAGCTTCTGAGCACCGGTCATGCTGACGATCCTGATGGCGCTCAAGCGCTATCACCCGCTGTTTCTCGAGCGCGCCATCGCATCGGTCATCGCGCAGGACTCACCGGCCTGGCGGCTGCTCGTGATCGTGGAACAACTCGATCTGCTGCAGTTTCAGGAATTGCTCAGCAGCGCGCTCACCGATCCGCGCATCGAACTGGTGACACACCCCGGGCACGGCATCGCGGCACCACTCAATGCCGGGATGCGGCATGCGACGACGGAGTTCGTCGGTATTCTGCACGGTGACGATCTCTGGTCGAGCGATAGCGTGCGCGTGCTGCTGCGCAACATCGCCGCGCAGCCGGGTGTGGATTTCTTCCACTCGTCGCGGCGCTTCATCGATGAGGACGATCGTTCGCTGAGCGGCGTGTATGAGGCGAAGGCGCGATTCTCGGTCGAGGATTTTCACTGGAGTTCGCCCGTGAAGCATCTGCTCTGCTGGCGCCGTGAGTTTGCGCTGGCGATCGGCGGCATCGACGAGTCGCTCCCGTCGGTGGGCCCCGACGACTACGACTTTCCGTGGGTGATGATGGAACGCGGGGCGACATTTCGCGCTGTGCGCGAATGCCTCTACATCTATCGCGACCACCGGCAGAGCTATCGCCTGACCACGCATCTGCCGCTCACGGTGCATCGCGATGGAATCCGGCGCATTCTCGAGAAGCATGCAGTTCCGCCGGCGATCATCGAACAGCGCCTCGCCGAGTCCGAGCGATCGTATCTGCAGCAGTGCCTGTACGAGTCGGAAGCGGACATGCAGGTGAAACAGGCCAGCGGACACGATCCGCGCACCGGGTGGCGCGAGCCATACCGCTGAACGCGAGCAGGCCCGTGTCGCCGCCGCTCGTGTCGATCATCGTGCCCGCGTACAACGCGGCGGCCACCATCGATGCCTGCGTCCAGTCGTTGCTGTCACTCGACTATCCGCGCGATCGATACGAAGTCATTGTCGTCGACAACGCCTCCACCGACGACACGGCCCGCATCCTCTCGAAGTACAGCGGAGCGCTACGCGTGCTTCAGGAGCGAACGCGTGGCCCCGCGGCGGCGCGCAACGCCGGTTTGCGCAACGCCACGTACGACCTGCTGGCCATGACCGACGCGGATTGCCTGGTCGATCCGCAATGGCTGCGGGAACTCGTCGCACCGTTGCACCACGGCAATGTCGCGATGGTCGGCGGACGGATTCTGTCGGTGCAGCCTTCGACGGCCATCGAGCGATTCGGTGAGGAGATCCACGATCACGAGGCGGCGATCACGCGCTACGTGCCGCCGTATGTGATCACGATGAACTGGGCATCACGCCGCTCCCATCTCGAATCGATCGGATACTTCGACGAACGCTTCCTGCGCGCCGAGGATGTCGAGTTTTCGTATCGCGTCGCGCGGGCCGGGCTGACCTTTGCCTACGCACCCGGTGCGATCGTCTTCCACCACAACGAACGCACGCTGGCCGGCCTTTTTCGCGAAGGATTCGATCACGGCGCGCACTCGCGCCATCTCGACGTGATTCACGGCGACTGGCTGCGCGCGCAGTTCGCCAGCTCACACGGCGCACGAGTGATGCACGTTCTGGCGCGCGCAGCACGCGAGCTCGTGACGAGCGAGGATCGCGCGCGCGCATGGCATCGTACCGTCTTCAACATTGGCAAGGAACTCGGCAAGCTGGCGGGCACCGCACGCTTTCGCGCCGGCCGCACCGACGATCACGCTCACCATCACGACCGCTAGCGAGACGGCCGCGGAGTCGGTCGCGTTGCGTCGTGTCGTGTCGCGTTGCGTCGTGTCGCTCGCTCGATGGCATCACCCAGTCGGCGACGGGCCTGCTCGAACTGCTCGCCCGATTGCGCGAAGCCCACCGACTCACTTGCGTCGGAAAAGACGCGCGGCACGATCGATTGCAGCGAAGCCTGCACGAGCGAGTCCAGTCCGAGTTGGCGCGCGATCGAAAGGTAGAGATGATCCTGGGCGCCGCGGCGAAGGTTGGCGAGTTGCATCGTGCCGATCGGCCCGGCGATACCGCGGTCCTCGTCGGCGTGCAGCACCTCCTCTCCAGGGTAGAACAGCACGCCGTCCCCGTTGAGAAAGCCCTGATCCACGAGCGGTTTTGACGCTTGACCGCGATTGTCGAAGGTGACGGGACTGGCCCACACGTTCTGATTGCGCTCGCCCACGGTCTGCGTGTTGTGCTGCCAGTGCGTGGCGTTCCAGTAGAAGTAGAGCTCCAATCCGTGCTTGAATGCCGCCCACGCCACTGCGCGCGCTTCCGTGGCCGGAGCGTCGATGACGATCGCCGGCGCGTTCGGTCGGCCGCCGTTGTAGAAGCAGAGCCGGCGCCCTTTCGCTCGCTCGCGTGCGGCGGCCGCGATGTCCACACCCTGCGCGGGCATGCACCAGATGTCGACCAGCCCTTCGAACGCGGGCTCGATGCGATTGGTGAGCAATGTCGGCAGCGTCCGCCCAGGTCCGGGATTCGACCGGAGCTGCCGCGCGATGCGCATGACATCCGCGTACTGCGACGGATATGGCTCGTCTGCCAGATAGACGAAGGTTCGCGCAGCGGGAACAGTTGCGGCGAGAAACGACATCCACGCGTCGGCGCGCTGCCACGCGCTCTCACGTTCACCGAACGCCCGACCAGCGCCGTAGAACGTCGCTGGCACAAGACGGTTGCCGACGCCTTCGCCCGGCCCTTCATAGCCGCTCGCCCTGCTGAAGTCGCGGCCATCGAAGCGACCGATGTTGGCGCGCACAGTGCGCTCGTTGTACGCGTGTACGAGCTCGATGCGGTGTCGGTGTGCCATGCGATGATACGCCGAATCGAGCCGGCGGCCGTGATAGAGCGTCGTCTGCTCCGGTTCGAAGAAGACCATCGTGGTCAGCGAGTTCTCGTCGGGGAGCGCGAAGCCGAGCACGCGCAGTACAACGCGAACCGTGCGTCGACGGCCATCGGCGTTGATGGTGATGACGCCGCGGTACTCGCCGGCAGGCAGCGAACGCGCGACGTACAACTCGATCCAGAAGAGCTGGTTCTCGCCGGCCTTGACCCGCAGCGGAAATCCGCCGCGCCCTTCTCGCGCGTTCTGGGGAATGAGCTGCACCGGTTGCCATCCGAGAGCGCCGCGTGGTGCCGCCTCGCTCCCCGACGTCCATGCCCATGACGCCCTCGTCTCGTTCGTCACCAGCATGTCGCGCACGGAGAAAAGCTGAATCGGGCGACCAGTGGAGAGCGACGGATCCACGGCGGGCGGTGCGTACGCGATGCGCGCGTTTCCGCCAACCTGTTGCAACGCGGGCAACGCTATCGAGACGGCATCGATACCACGCGCTCCCGCTTCCACCACCAACTGAAAGGCCACGATCTCGTTGCGTGCACCGACGAGCCTCACGACGCTCCCATCCCAGTGGGTGTTGGATCGCGCCGAGCGAGGCGTGCGCGCGTTGTGCGCGATCTTGTCGCCATCGCCCACGGCCCAGACCGCACGCACCGGATCCACCGTGGTGGATCGCGGCGCCGATTGCGCCAACCCGTGCGCGTTCGGCAGCGACAGGGCGAGGGCAAGAGCGAGCAACGCAATGCCGAGGGTCTTCACTCAGCCTCCCGATCCTGTCGCCCAGTCCATCGGTGCGACGGGACTGAACCGCGACCGCAGCATTCTCGGTGATCCCATGCGGTCGGGATACTGCATGGCGAGCATGATCTCCGCGAGGTGCAGTGCGTAATCGCCACCCAGTCTGCAATCGCGCCGCTCGCGCGCGGCGGCGGCCACCTCAGCCACACCGCGCGTGAAGTCCATGCGATTGCCACCGGTGCCGGGCAAACTCCGCGGAGGCTCACGCAGCAGCGGCATACTCACCTCCCCTTCGGACAACTGACCGCGTGACAGGAACGGCCACCACTTCGAGAGTGCCGATGTCGGCGTGCGCGGGGTCGACGACGTGCGCGACGACTTGCGCGACGACATGCGCGACGACGCATTGAGGATCACCGGAGAGCCGTCGTCCCAGCAATCCTGCACCACCAACGTGCCTTCGTCGCCGATGATCGTAATGGAGTGATCCCGTGGTGCGAGGATGCTGCACGTGAGTCGTGCCACGAGCCCGGATGCATACTCGATGCACGCCACGGAGAAGTCGGGCGTGTGGCGCGCGAGTGGTGCGTCCGGTGCTTTTTCCGGCCGCAGCGTGGAGGCGAAGGTCGTCACGCGCGACGCCGCGCCGAAGAACGCCGCAAGCCAGCTCAGATAGTACCCCGCATGCTCCAGCGCACATCCGGTTTCGAACTCGTCTTTCCAGGGCCACGGCGCGCCGGAGGCACTGCGCCAATCACGATAGTCCATTTGGTGAATGGGGCCGTCATCCAACTCCGCATACACGAGTCTGGGCGTGCCGATGGCACCATCGCGCACCGCCTTCCACAGGGTTTGCGCGCTCTCTCCCAGTACGTTGCCCGGTGCCACGCCAAGTATGAGTCCGCGCGATGCCGCGAGCCGCACGAGGAGCTCTGCTTGTGGGAATTCGAGTGCGAGGGGCTTCTCCGAGTAGACGTGCTTGCCCGATTCGAGCGCCGCACGCGAGACATCGAAATGACTGGCCGTACTGGTGAGATTGACGACGAGTTCGATGCTTCCGTTGGCGAGAATGTCGGCGACGGTGGCCACACGATATCCGTGAAAGTCCGCGAATGCCGACGCGCGTGCGCCGTCGCGATCGGCAACGCACGCCAGTTCGAGTTCCGGATGCAGCGCCAGCGTACGCGCATAGTAGTCGGCGACGTAGCCGCAACCGATGATGGCGATGCGTGTGCTCACCGACGCCTCATCCATGTCTCACGTTGCCCAAGCCGCACGCGCGGCATCCATCGTCTCCAACACATGAACCGACTCGTCCAACGACATGAGCGCACTCTCCGTGCGACCTTCTGCGAGACATTGCATGACTTCCTGCGCCTCGTACTGATAGCCATTGCCCTGCATCGGTGACTGCGGCTTCGTGAGGCCCGCGCGTGCGAGACCGACAACTGTTCGAATCAGTCGTTGGGGTTGCGTCGCGCGTTCATCTGCCGCGTTCGAATTCGGAGTGTGTGATAGTGACCGCGGGAAGTACAGCGGCGCGGCCACCGATAGCCGCCCTCGCGTTCCCGTCACGACGGCGTCGTTCGGCAGTCGCGCTCGCACGCTGGTCTCGATTGATGCGATGGCGCCCGAGGCGTACGTGAGTTCCATGAACACGTGCTCATCAACTCCACTCGCGCCGATCGTTGCCTGCGACGCGACGTGCACCGGCGCGCCGAGGATGGCAGAGCAGAACGACACCGCGTACACACCCAGATCGAGCAGCGCGCCACCGCCGAGCGCCGGATCGAAGATGCGATGCGTGGGATCGAACGACACCGGAAAGCCAAGCGTCACATTGATACGGCGCACCTGTCCGATCTCGCCATGACTTATGCGCGTTTGCAACTCGCGAACCGCAGGCGCAAACCGCATCCACATGGCTTCCATGCAGAACCGTCGCGCGCGTCGCGCCACCTGCATCATCTCGCGCGCCTCGCTGGCGTTGAGCGCGAACGGCTTCTCGCAGAGCACGGCTTTCCCCGCTTCAAGACCGGCGATCACCTGTTCGCGATGCTGCACGTTGGGCGTCGCGATGTACAGCACATCCACATCGGAATCGTTGATCAGCGCCGAGTACGACGCATGGGCACTCGTCGCACTAAACGACTCGGCGAACGCGCGTGCACGAGAACGATCACGCGAACCGATCGCAGTCAGCTCGGCCCCACGCACGAAACGGAGATCGGCAGCGAACAGGCGCGCGATGGTTCCGGTGCCCACGATTCCCCAGCGCACGACATCCGTCATCGGGGGCAGGACAGGTCGAGCGCAGAACCGTACCGCTGTCGAACGCGAGCGGCCGCGGGTCGTGCATTCATGCAGTGCGCGTGGAGAGAGCGATGGCAGCCGACAGCAGACTCGATGAAGAATGTCGGCGCACGCTGGTCGCACCGCAAGCAGAGTCCAGGCAAACGGGCGGCGCCATTGCCAGTTGACGCAGGCGGATCACATTCTGCATGCGGGATCACCTCGCGCCGTCGCCGTCGCTCTGGCGCAGCGCGGCGCGTGAGTGAGACATTCGAGGGATGAGAGACGACGCAATCGAGCTGAACGCCCCCGCACCCTCGCGAACGACGGTGACACCGATCGCACAGCCGAGGATCTCCGCGCCGATCCTTCCGCCGACCGAGTGTGCGTCGTGAGGGTCGGTACGTGTGAGCGAACGCATCATGGCGGCAGCACGCGACTCGCGATGCACGTAACGTGGGAGGACCGTGCCGCGCCCGACGACACGATCTGGTTTGACTTTTCGGACGATGCGGACGAGGACATCCTCGCGTCAGCAGACGTGTCGCTGTTGGCCGCATTTCCCCTGGCCATGTGGTATGGTGAGCGCCAGCTGATCGTGGAGGGCGACGTGACGCCCAGACTGGCCGATGGCGTGCGCGCGGCGATGGCGCTGATCGCCGAACGCACGCCAACACTCCGTCCAGTCACGCTCGCGCTGACGGAGCGGACTCACCCCGTGGTCGAGACGTCAACGCGGCGTCGACCGGCCGCGCTGTGCATGTCCGGAGGGGTGGACGCGCTCTCCGCGCTCGAGGAGAACCTGCGCACCACGACAGCGCCTCACTCTGCGCGCTACGGACGCGGCGTCTTCGCCTTTGGTCTCAACTCGTACGACTTCCACGATGGACAGCCGCGCACGGAGCGTCGCGTGGTGTTCGATGCGATGGCCACTCGACTGGAGCGCTTCCTTGGCGTGTACGGTTTGTCACTCACACGCGTCACGACCAACCTGCGATCGCTCTTTCCGCACTTCCAGGCGTGGTGGGCGGTTGCGCACGACACGCCGCTGGCCGCGATTGGGCATGCGATGCGGGCGGGTGTGCATTCGCTGGCGATTGCAAGTTCGGGAGTCGGTGTAGGGCCCGGCGTCACACCACACCCACTCATGGGCGCGTTGCTGGCCACGCCCCACCTTGATGTGCACGCAGCGCAGCTGATGCTTTCGCGACTGGAGAAGGTGCGTCGCATCGCTGCCTGGCCCGAAGCACTTTCGGTACTTCGGGTCTGCCTGCACATCGATCTGCCGAGCGATGGACAGATCAACTGCGGACGGTGTGAGAAGTGTCTACGCACCATGCTGCAGTTGCTTGCCGTTGACAGCGCTGCGCTGAGCCAGGCACCCTTTCCATCACGCGACGTTTCCGCTGCGGAGATCGAACAACTGTCCTTTGATTTTTCGCCCGCGCGAAACCACTATCCGCCACTGGTACCGCTGCTGGCTGCGCGGGGCCGAACGGACCTGTCGCAGGCCATCGAGCGGGCACTGGCACGCTGGGAGCGACAAGAGCCCGCGCCCGATGTGCGTCCCTGGTGGCGAATCGGCGGGCCCTGAGTCGAGCGGGCGACACTGCGCAACACATCCGCACGCAGTCCGCTCCACTCGAAGTGGTGACTGACCACTGACCGCTCAGCACAGGGGAAAGCGGGGTGCGCGGCGACGAACTGGAACCCGCTTTTCTCGAAGTTCGGCCTGCCGTGGTCGCCCGCAGAGAAGAATCTGGGGTTCTTTGAGGTGGCGTTCCGGTTCCCCGATGATGCGGCGGCGTTCGGTGGACTTTTGCGCAGTTCCCGGCATCCTTGGCGTGGATGGGAGCGTTCGGAGAAGGCGCAGGAGGTGTGTTCCTCTTGCCCGGCCTGCTCACGCGTCCGTTCGCCTTCCTCGTGATCTGCACCATGTTGATGGCAATGTTCTTCCAGCCGTTCGACGCTGCACTGTGGACCATGCTCCCTGCACTCGGCTTCGTGCGGTTCGGACGCCACTCGCTCGTCCTCGGATCGGGGCGATTCGGACTCGATTACCTGCTGTCGCGAGGACGGGCAAAATGAGCGCGCTCCCATCCACGACTCGTCCTGCTGCTACTGACAGCGTCGAATTCGCGTGCGCTCGGTGCTGGTCACGCGCGCGCGTGTTCGCACTCCTAGCGGCAGGCAGCCGAGTCCAGCAGGCGTACGACCATTTACCGCGCCGACTTTGGTCGTCGAGACCCGTCTCCGTAGGACGCGGTCACCGTCAATGCACGCGGTTGGAACGACCAATGCGCCCAGCCGCGTACGGTATGCTTTCGTTATCGTCGCTCGAAGATGAGGTGACTGCTGCCACCATCCACGCGAAGTCGCGTGAATTTCTCGACGCCGCCCGTTCGCTCCACGCGAACTACGGCGCCCTCCGTCGTGACGAATCGCTCCGCGGTTCCATCGGCGCCGCGATACGCGAGTGATACGGGCGCTGTACCCGGCATGGTCAGCGTGAGTCCCGTCGAGTCATCCTTCACCACCGCCACACGCGGCGCCGAACCAAACGTGCCCGTCACGGCGCTCCTTGTGGTGGCACCGAGTGCGACAGCTGCAACGAGCTTCGCACCGAGCACGCGCTCGACGAGCTTCACACCGGCCAGTGATGGGCGCTCGCTCCCGGCGATCAGATTCAGCGTCATCGCGATGTGCACGGAGTCATCAGGGAGATACGCAAGCCACGTCGTGAAGCCCGCGATGCCGCCGGTGTGTTGAATCGCACGACGTCCAGCCACCTCGGTCAGCAGGAGACCCATGCCGTAGCGGAGCGCGGTGCCGTCGCTCAACCGACCGGGCGTCGTCATCGTCGCGTAGCTGGCTGGCGACACCACGCGACCACCGTGCAGCGCACGACTCCAGGTGATGAGGTCACCCACCGTGCCGCACAGTGCCCCCGCGCCGTGGGCCATGTCGGGCCACCAGAGCACCGCCCGCCGTACCTCCGATCCGGTCTCCGTACGCACTCTCGAGTAACCGGTCACGCGGCCCGGCACGACCGCAGCGAGATCGCAGTATGACGTGCGCGTCAGGCCAAGTGGCACGAACAGCTCGTCACGCAGTGCAACGCCGAGTGACTTGCCAGTTGCCTTCTCGATGACGCGACCGAGCAGCACGTAGCCCGTGTTGTTGTACAGCATTTGCGATCCGCGCGTGAAGTCGGGCGGCAGATCGCGCACGATGGCGAGCGCAGAGTCGGCGGTGGTGAACGGCTTGACGAGCGCCAGTGGTGAACGTGGTTGTCCCGTGTAACTCGCAATACCCGACGTATGCCAGGCGAGATCGCGCATCCCCGCACCGCGCCACGCGACCGGCAGATCGGGAACCCACTTGCCGACCGTGTCGTCGAGCGAGAGCACGCCACGTTCCGCGAGTCGCAGCACCATCGCGATGACAAACTGCTTCGTTACCGACCCGATCCAATACACACCGTCGAGTCGCGCCGGAACATCGAGCTCGATGTCCGCCTTGCCGTATGCCCTGGCGAGAATCGTGTCGCGGCCGCGAACCATCAGCACGGCCACCGCAGGCCACTGACGCGCCGCCATTTCGGCCACCACGATGGAGTCGAGGGCGCGTCTGAGCGAGGCACGATCGCCGGTCTGCGCGCCCGTTGCCACTGGCAGCAACGTAAGCACGCCACTGAGGGCAAGGGCGCAACACAACACGCCGCGACGAGCGCTCTGGCATGCGCCATCGAGCGCGCGGCTGCGCGTGTGACTGCGCGTGTGACTGCGCAGGTGACTGCGCAGGTGACTGAGTGCGACGCGGAGGCCGCGGCATTCGCGTGCTTGCCGGATGCGGATACGGAGATTCATGCGCGCAAAACTACGGGCGCGAACCGCCAACGAACAGCGAGCGTGGTCGGCGCCACGCCGAATCTCCCCCTACTTCAGCACCTTCCGTGGCACCACCACCGGCGCCAGCCCGAGTCTGGCCATGGCGGCATTGAACGCCACGACGTCCTTGTCCAGAAACGTGCGTAACTGGGCGGCGACGGCATTCCACTCGCGCGTGAGATCGGCGGTGCGCTCGAGCTGTCCCATCGTGGGCGCGGCGTCGGCCCCGCCGTTGATGTAGCCGCCGGTGCCCGTGAGGTTGCCGTACAACTCGTTGAGCTGGTTGTCGAGTTGACCGCCGAAGCGGAGAATGTCGTAGCCGACCTTGTGGCGCGGATCGGTGAGTCGCCCTTCGATCGCATCGCCCTTGGCGACGAGTGTATCGGCGCTGCCCTTCACGGCGTCGGCGCTCCCCGAGCGGTCGGCCTGCGAAACCGAGGCGCGCACCTGGTCGCGCACGGAGCGCAGCGTGGCAATGGCGTCGTTCACAACGGACATGGTGTCGCGGAGCGCCATGGCGGTGCGGAACTGCGTCTGGTAGTCGGCGGCGGTGGTCGGCAAGCGCGGATCGCCACGCACGGTGAACGTGTGCGTTGGTGACGGCGCGGTGGGCAACGATGCGCTTGACGGCGTCGCGCTGACGGCGAGTACCGCGGTATACGTCCCCGGCGGTGCCTTCACCCCACCCGCGTAGCCCCAGAGCAACTGCCCCTTGGCAGGCGCCGGCGGCTCGTAGGTGATATCCCACGCCACCCGATGCGCGCCGGGTCCGGTGGGTAGCGGAGACAGCCGACGCTCGCGCGCCTTCGCCGTATCGCTGGTGAACCGTCTCGCCACGCGCCCTTCGGCGTCACGTACGTCGAGCGTGAGTTCGGTGGCGACAGAATCGCGCAGCCAGTAATGCAGCAGCGCGCCCGCCGGGTATGGGTCCACTGGCGATTCGACACCACCCGCGCCACCGCCGCCGCCCAGTTCCGCGCGCGTGGCAACCCGCGGCGCAAAGAGATGCATGGTCGTCGCGGGACGCGCCGCAGCGAGCTGCCGCAGCGGCGTGACATCATCCAGCAGCCAGAAGCTCCTCCCCTGCGTGGAGAGCGCGAGATCGTCGTGCGCAACCGAGATGTCGGTGATGGGCACGATCGGCAGGTTGCGCTGGAACGTCTGCCATCGCGCGCCGTTGTCGATGGAAACGAACAGACCGAACTCCGTGCCCGCGTACAGCAGGCCCGCGCGCACCTTGTCTTCGCGCACCACACGGATCGGATAGTCCGCCGGAATGCCATTCGTGCCGTCGGCAATGCGCGTCCACGTTGCCCCGTAGTCGTCGGTACGCCACGCATACGGCGCCCAGTCGTCGAGTCGGTAGCGATGCGCCGCCACATACGCACGTCCCGGCCCATGCACCGACAGATCGATGCGATTGACCGTCGCCTGCGCGGGCATGCCGACGGGCGTGACGTTCTTCCACGTCGTTCCGCCATCGCGCGTCAGCTGCACGCGCCCGTCATCGGTCCCTGCCCAGAGCGTATTGCGATCCTTCGCGTCCTCGGCCAGCGCGAAGATGGTGTTGTACATCTCCACACCGGTGATGTCCACGTTGATCGGGCCGCCAGCCTGACCCTGCGTCTTCGGATCGTTGGTCGTGAGGTCGGGGCTGATCGTTTCCCAGCGCACGCCACCATCGCGCGTGCGATGCACATACTGCGACGCGTGGTACACCGTGTTGGGATCGTGGCTGGAGACGAGAATCGGCGAGACCCACTGGAAGCGGTGCTTCACATTCTTCGCCGGCTGCCCGACGAGTTGCTGCGGATACAGATTCACATTGCGTCGCTCACCGGTGCTCGTATCCCAGCGGTTGATCGATCCGCCGTAGCAGCCGCCCCAGATGATCTCGGGGTGATCGGGGTGCAACGCCACCGGTCCCGTCTCGCACCCGCTCGCGTAGCGCCATGACGCGAGTGGATGCAGGTCGTTGGGCCCCGTGGCCATCGGCACACTGATGGTCGTGTTGTCCTGCTGCGAACCGTACAGCCGATACGGGAACATGTTGTCCACGATTACATCGTACAATTCGGCCGTGGGCATGACGTTCATCGAACTCCACGACTTGCCGCCGGTGAGTGTCACCACGGAGCCGCCGTCGTCGGAGAGCCCCATGATCTTCGGGTTCGACGGATTGATCCAGAGATCGTGCGTATCGCCGTGTGGCACGCTGAATGCTTCGAGTGTCTTGCCACCATCGATGGAGCGATGCAACTGCACGCTCATGATCCACACCGTGTGCTCATCGGTCGGGTCCGCCACGACGCGGTAGTAGTACCACGCGCGCTGCCGGATGCGATTTTCGTCGTTCACGCGCGCCCACGTCTTGCCCGCATCGTCGCTGCGATAGAGTCCGCCCAACGGTTCCGCTTCGATGATAGCCCAGACGCGATCGGGATTCACCGGACTGACCGTGAGCCCGATCTTGCCGGTGAGCCCGTGCGGCAATCCGCCGGCAAGCTTGGTCCACGTGTCGCCGGCATCAGTCGATTTCCAGATACCGCCCTCGTTGCTGCCGGAGATCATCGTCCACGGCTTGCGCTCGCCGCGCCAGAAGGCCGCGTAGAGGATGCGCGGGTTGCGTGGATCCATCACCAGATCCGACGCACCCGTGGAGTCGTTGAGAAAGAGCACCTGTTGCCACGAGGTACCGCCATCACGCGAGCGATAGATGCCGCGCTCGCGGTTGCGGCCGAACGGGTGGCCGAGTGCGGACATGTAGACGAGATCGGCATTGGTGGGATGCACCGTGATGCGTCCGATGGCACCCGTTTCGCGCAGGCCGATGAACGTCCAGGTACGCCCTGCGTCGGTGGATTTCCAGGCACCGCGCCCCGTGCTCGAGTTGCCGCGTACATCCTGCGACCCGGTGCCCACATACACGACGTTGGGATCGGAGTCGGCGATACGTATGGCCCCGATCACCCCGCCGAAGTAGCCATCGCTGATGTTGCGCCAGCTCTGTCCCGCGTCGTCCGTGCGCCACACACCGCCGCCCGTGGAGCCGGAGAAGAACGTGAACGGTTGCGACGGAATGCCCGCAATCGCCGTCGAGCGTCCCCCGCGCGTCGGCCCCACGGACCGGAAGCGCATCGACGACAGAAGCCCCGAATCGAGCGCCACCCGTTCTGTCGATGTAACCGTGCGCGTCGCCACGCGCTGCGCAGTCGTGATCGTGGGTGTGAATACGCCCAGCGCGCCCGACGCCGCAACAGCGAGCATCGCTATGACGCGTCCGTGCATGCAGAAACCGAATCGAGTCATGTCCGCTGTGCTGATGTGGCTTGCCGCCGGCGCGCCAGACCTGACGCGCCGACGTCTCACGACCGATGAGTCAGAACTCCAAACCCGTGACCTCTTCTTCCGCCGCGGTCTGACGCGGCGCTTTCACGTCGTTTGGCTTCACTTCGATCGCCGGCTTCCCTTTCTCCTTGAGAAACGCATCCACCGGCGGCAGCAACTCCTTCCACGCCTTGCGCAACTCGACCAGATACCCCTCGAGCTCCGCGTTCAGCAGGTTGAACACCTCCACCGACTGCTTGGTCGGGCGCGCCTCCGTGCTCCCCACCACGCCCGACAGTGCGGCCATCTGGTTGTTCACCTTGATCGGATAGTTGAGCGGATCCTGTCCGCTCTGGTTCTT
>CAYWCJ010000066.1:0-9427 GCA_964456595.1 uncultured Gemmatimonas sp.
GCTGTATCCAGCGTGCGCGCACGGCGGGACTCGCGCGTTACCAGCGCAGGGCGAGTCCTGGAGCGTTGCGCGCGCCGCTGATGTCAGATCGGACACGACAAGCCGTCGTGCCGGACGGAGGCGCGAAGACGCGCTCCACACCGACTAAGCGGATCGACAGAACCGTGAAAACGATCCTGACTGAAAACGGGTCAGCTCAGTCCGCGTGGAGCGCGGAGGAGCCGACGGCATTCGGCGACTGCATACGTCGGTACCGGAAGGTGTTGCCTGGAATGTATTACGTCGAGCCCCCGCTCCGCTATGTCAATCCATGCGCATCGAACAGCGCCCGCGGTATGCGAATCGCCCGTGGTCCCACGCCGTGCAGACGTCAGCGAGCTTGACGGTGGCACGCACGGCGAGCGATGGTGAGGAGTGCCGAATGAACCCTCTCTCGAAAGATGACATTACTCGACCAACTCCGGGAAACGCTCGGCGATCGCTACACCATCGAGCGTGAACTCGGCGGTGGGGGCATGTCCGTCGTGTTTGTGGCCGTGGAGCACGCATTGGATCGGCGCGTGGTCATCAAGGTGTTGGCACCGGAGCTCGGACAGACCGTCAACATCGATCGATTCAAGCGCGAGATCGCCACGCTCGCAACGCTGCAGCATCCGCAGATCGTCCCGATCTTCAGTGCCGGTCAAGCCGGCGATCTGCTGTACTACATGATGCCGTTTGTGGCCGGCGAATGGCTCGGCGCGCGGCTCGCGCGGGAACACGTGCTGGCACCAGCCGAAGTGCTGCGACTGCTCACACCGCTCGCGCGCGCACTGGCCTTCGCGCATCGGGAAGGCGTGGTGCATCGCGACATCAAGCCTGACAACATTCTGCTCGCGCAGGGCGAACCGGTGCTCGCCGATTTCGGTATCGCGAAGTTGCTGCACGACGGTGCGACGCACGGGACGCTGACGTCGACGGGGATGTCGATCGGCACCGTGACGTACATGGCGCCCGAGCAAGTCATGGCTGATCCGTTGATGGACGGCCGCGCGGACGTGTACTCGCTCGCTGCGGTAGGCTACGAGCTGCTGGCCGGTGTGGCGCCTTTTGTCGGATCACCGCAGCAGGTGATGTAGGCGCATGTTGTGAAGGCGCCGCCTTCGTTGTCGGACTCAGCGCCGGCGACGCCGCCGGCGTTGCGCGAGGCGATCGCGCGCGGACTCACCAAGGAAGCGGATGATCGTCCCACCGCCGACGAGTTCACCAGGATGCTGGAACTCGCGATGACGTCGCTCGGCGCATCAAGTGCAGCCGTCGCGCCGCGCGCATCACCGCAGCCGACTTCGCGTTCGATGCGCACGCCGATCGCCATCGGAGGACGGTTGGTGGTGATGGCCGCCATCGCCGGTTGGTGGATGATCTCGGGGCGCGACGCCGTACCGGCGACGGGGACACAAGCCCGCGCGACGGGCGAGACACGACCGGGACTCGCGGTCCTGCCGTTCGAGCGCATCGGTGGCCCCGACGACGCGTACTTTGCCGCCGGTCTGACGGACGAGCTGATGAGTCAACTCGCCGAAGTGCCGGAGCTTCGTGTGGCGTCGCGCACGACGGTGCGTGCGTATAGCGACTCCGCGCTGTCTCCCGCACAATTCGGTGAGCGCCTCGATGTGCGCGCGCTGGTGGAGGGAACCGTGCAGCGTGCGGGCGAGCAGCTGCGTGTCTCGACGCGGTTGGTCGACGTGCGCGATGGCAGCACCCTCTGGTCGGAGCGATACGAACGTCGCGTCACCGACCTCTTTGCGGTCCAGCGCGAGATCGGTGCGTCGGTGGTCGCGGCGCTCGCGCCACGTCTCGGACTGAGCGGACGACTTGGCAAGTCCGACGCAGGCACGAGCAACAGTGAGGCATACGATCTGTTTCTCCGCGCACGCTACGCGTTGGATCTGCGCGGGTTGGATTCGTTGCGGTCGGCCATCACGCTCTTTACTCGCGCCGCGGCGCTCGATCCGACGTTTGCGCGTGCATACGCGGGTATCGCGGAAGCGGCCGTACTGTTGCCCCAATACGGCGGCGGGTATGCGGAGGTGGTCGTGACGGTTGGTGAGGCGTCGTCCCGCGCGCTCGCCATCGACAGTACGCTGGCGGCACCGCACATGGCACTCGGCGCACTGGCAAAGGGCGTCGGCGCGTGGCGAGAAGCAGAAAGCGAGTTCGCGCGCGCGCTCGCTCGCCAGCCCGACTTTGCGACAGCGCATCAAAGCCTGGGGGAATTGTTGTACACGCTGGGAGCGCGCGCCGCTGCCGCTGTTCTTCGGCAGCCGTATACGCTTGTCACGCATGGCCGGTGATGCCGAGGCCGAACGAGATGCGAGAAGGCGTCTCTCCGCCGTCGCGACAGCACCTGGCGCGTCGCTCGCCGCAGCGATTGCGGACATTGACGTCGCCCCCGCCGACTCGATCGCCACCCTGCTCGAGCGTGCAGTCGCCGAGCGTGATCCGTTTGTGTATCAGCTGCCGTTGCGGCTGTGGTGGTTCGACCCGCTGCGTGGCACGCCGGGATTGACGCGGGTGGCACAATAGCTTGGCCTGCCGTCGTCAGCGATCGCCAGGTAGCGCGCGTCACGGGCTGGATCGCGGCGAATGGTCATCTGCAGAATGGGAAAATCATGGTCCTGCAGATCGGTGCCCGATGGATCGGATACCTCGAACCCCATGCGCCTGTAAAAGCCAATCGCCTGCGGGTTCTGCTCGTTCACGTCCACCGCGGTCGCGCGCAGCGCGTTGAGCGCGTGCTCGACCAGCGCGCGTCCCGCCCCCTGACCGCGGTGCGATGGTGCGACAAACAACATTTCGATCTTGCCGCCGTGCACGAACATGAAGGCCACGACGCAGCCGTGCTCGTCACGTGTGCAGTACACGGGGTCAACGAGTGTCAACGCTTCGCGCACGAGCGGTAGCAACTCCTGGAGATCGTGTTCCATCAGGAAATCGTGCGTCGCGCGCACCGACGACTCCCAGACGTCGAACAGGCGATCGCGCTCGCTCGGCGTGACCGTGTCGATCCGAGTGTGGTTGCTGAGCATGGTGTTCTGCGTGATGGTCAGCGATGCGGAGCCGTACCACGGACACCCACACCGTGTAAACCGGCTGCATTCGGGGAGGTGGGCACGCCCGCAATCTTCGGGGCGTCTCCGGGCTATGCAACCACTGGAGCGTGCTCGACACCCTCGACTCGCTTGACCGATGCGCGAATCGGCGGCATGTAGTGGGAGCGCTTCGGCGATCACACACAGTGGATCGTCTTCATTCATCACCTGCTCGGCGTCGAACCGCCCGGGCGCAACCCGACACTCGTCGTGGCGAGGCACGCTGAACCGATGATCACCCGTCCTGTACAGCCGTCCATGCGAAACTCCCCACAGCATCTCAGACAGCCTTTCAGACAGTCTCTCGCACAACAGTCGATGCATAGTCCGATGTCGGAGTGGCGGGGCCGCGTCCGGGGGCTGAGCGCGGTAACGTTCGCGTTGCTGTTCGCGTTGCTGTTCGCGTTGCTGTGGCCAAGCACGGCACACGCGACCTGGTCGGTGATCGCGGTGGATATGGCCACCGGTCGAGTGGTGATCGCCTCCGCCACCTGCGTCAACAACAACGACGCGTTTCTGATGGGGATTCAAGCCGTCGTGGTGCCCGGACGAGGAGTCGCAGCATGTCAGGCCGGTGTGGATGGCACGCACGCCAATCAGATGCTCGTGTACAGCGAACTGGCCAAGGGCACGGATCCGGCGCGCATCATCGAGATGCTCTCGGCCGATCCGTCGTTCCAATCGCGACAGTTCGGTATTCTCGACCTGCAGGGGCGCAGTGCAGGGCACTCCGGCCTGGCGAACGGCTACGTGTCGCAGGATATCCAGGGGCGTGTGCCCGGCACGCAGATCTACTATTCCATTCAGGGTAACATCCTGCGACCGGGTGAAGTCATTCCGAACGCGGTGAAGGCGTTCTTGTACACGCAGGGCGCGCTCACCGATCGGGTGATGGCCGCACTCGAGGTGGCCGACAACTTTGGTGGTGACAGTCGCTGCACCTGTCCTCTCCTGCCCGCAGATGGCAGCAAGCCAGCGGTGGCGTGTGAAGGGCGCACGTCGTACATCGCCTACGTGCTGATGGCCGACAAGAACGATCGCAACGGTGATTCGCACAACAACGGCACGTACGCGATGTATCTCACTGTCACGCAGCCGGAGCAGGGCGGACCCAACGCCATCAAGCCAGGTGAAAATCTCAATCCGGTGAAGACATTGCGCATGCGGTATGACACGTGGCGTAAGCGTCAGCCGGCGTCGTTCAAGTGAGCGCCATGACGATGACGCGGCCGTTGGCCCGTGCGGCGATCGCCACCATGATCCTCTGCCTCGACACCACGAGTCTTGCCGCACAAGCAACGACCGCGCAGGCGGGCGCCGCAGCGCAACCGCGCCCCGCGCAGCGACCGCGCGCGGGCATTCGCGTCATGGCTCTCACATCGTCGGCCTTTGCCGATGGTGCGATGATGCCGGCGCGTCATGCACAGATCGGTCGCGACGTGTCACCGCCGCTGGCATGGAGCGGTGCACCGGATTCGACGCAGAGTTTCGTGCTGCTCGTACACGACGCCGACGCGGCCATCGGCGATGGCACGGACGATCTGTTGCATTGGATGGTGTGGAATATCCCCGGTACTGCGTCCTCGTTGAGTGAGGGGATGCCGCAGGGCGCGCAGGCGACAAACGGAATGCGACAGCTCAGCGTCAGCGGTCCGTACTATCGCGGGCCGGCCGCGCCAGCCACCGGCCCGGCGCATCACTACATCTTCGAACTGTATGCGCTCGACAACACGCCGAACGTCGCGGCGCTTGGTTTGGCCGTTCCTGCCACTCGCAGCGCCGTCATGGTGGCGATCGCCGGGCATGTGCGCGGCAAAGGCGTGCTGGTGGGACGGTACCAACGTCCTGCGCCCTGACGTGTCGTAACTCACCTGCGGACTCGCGTGGATGCGCCGTCGGCAGGCGAGGCGGTGGGTGAGTCAGCCGACCGCCCGCCCCTCGGCGCGCAGGCGCACGTCGGCAACGCTTGGTGTTTCCGTATGATCGAGATGCTCGACGACCAATGGATGCACGATCGCCGCATGCGTGAAGGGACTCATGTGACCCGCACGCGGTACGACGACGGTGTGTGCGTGCCGCATCGCCTCCTGCAGCGCGTCCACCACGGCCCGTGCCGGCGCGCGCGTGCGGCTACCGACAATCAATCGTGTCGGCGCCACGACGTTGGCGAAGTCGTCGAGTGACGCGCGCTCCGATGTGATCATCGCAAACTCCGCGGCGACCTTGTTCATGGTGCCCACGATCGTGCGACGCGCGCGCTTGGGCATCAGCCACCAGCGGACCGCGCCAATCCAGTATCGCATGTAGATCGCGGCCGCGTCTGCATCGTGCCCCGTCGCCACCGCCTGCTGCACGCGCGCTGACAGTGACGCGATCTCATTCCAGGCGGCACTCGGGGTCGCCTGTCGCAACAGCTGAAACGCGACCGGCTCGATCAACGTGAGACTGCGCACGCGCGCGCCGAGCTGACGAGACGCCTGGAGTGCGACTGCGGCGCCGTACGAGTGCCCGACAAGTTGCACCGGCGCATTCACGAGATCGGCCAGCGCCAGCACGATCCCGGCGTCGGTGTGTGCGCCAAGCTGCGCGTGACGCGGCCACGCGTACGACTGACCGTACCCATGCAGATCCGGCGCGAGCACGCGATGCCGACGCGCCAACTGCGTCACCAGCGGCGACCACATGCGATGCGATGCACTCGAGCAGTGCAACAGAATCACCGGTGGTCCGCTTCCTTCGTCGAGATAGGCGATCGTTCGCCCATCCACCTGCATCTGCCGAATCACGCTCGCTCCGCACCGTGTGTGCCGCCCATGTGCCGCCCATGTGCCGCCCATGTTCCCTGACTGCCAATGCGCGACACTGCGCGCGCACACGACATTCATGGTGCAGTACGCAAAAACGGCCGACGACGTTTCGACGTCGCCGGCCGTGCCTCGCTTCGCTCATCTCGCTACTGCGCGACCAGTGTCCGTCTCCCAAGCCGCACGGGCCGCGCCTCTCGCATCACTACTTTCACTGCGTTTGCCAACCTCTTGGCCCCGCTCACATGTGTGGTGCATCAATGCTGCGCAGGGGTCATCGCTGTACCTCGAGGGAAATGCCACCAGTGGCGACACCCTCCGAGAACTGCGTCACATCCACGCGAAACCGTTCGCCGCTCTTCGCGTCACCCGGTGGTGCGATGACGATGGCCAGTGGCACCACCGCGCCCACGTCGAGCGGGATCTCGACCGCGGCGTCATTTCCGCGCAGTGCGATCACCTCGCGTCCGGCAAAGGAGGTCAGTGCGCCGCTGATGATGCGCACGAACGTCGTATCGATCGTGGCGGCGCCGCTCACGCCGGCGAGCGTGAAGCTCGAACCAGCGCGCAGCACGAGCGTGCCATGTGCACGGCCATCGTCCACGCGCAATGCGGTGTCTTCGGTCGCCGTGATGCGGCAGCCTTTCCTGCCGCGTTTGCCGACCGCGACTGCACGCGCATCGTCGAGTATACGGCTCACGAACACGTTGTCCGGGTCAGGCGCCAGATCGAGATACGCCGTCGCACCGTTCAGCGCGCGCAGGTCGAAACGCACCGTCGCATGCCGCACCATCGAGGTGCGATGACCGACGGCAAACGGCATCATGAACTCGCGGCGCACGCCGAACTGCTGCATCGGCGCGAAGGAGATGTTGTGCTGCGCGAGGTTGTTGTACTGATACACGTATTGACCGGCCTGTCCACCAACGTCGGTGGGAGTCGTGGCGGCGACGACCATGCACGGATGCACGTAGCCCGCAGCGACATCCACGGCGGCTTGCGGCCAGAGCGCCTGAACGGGCATCTCCGTACCCGCCGGCAACGACGCGATCGTGGTGCTGGCGATCATGTTCGCGGCGTTCCAGTCGGCCGGATACACCAACTCCGTGCCCGGATAGTCCATGATGTGCCAGGTGACGAGAATGTTCGTGGCATCGGCCGGTCCATCGTTGCGCACGACGGCGTGCACGTAGTTGTCCTGGCCGGCCATCGCCGGTTGATGGTCCGAAGGCAGCGCCGTCGGATTGGTCGCGTTGGTGACGAAGGGCTGGTACGTCCAGAAGGGAGCGGGCGTCCAGCCACCGCCGCTGTAGTCGGACGACGGCACGGAGCCGGTGTCGAAGGGATGATCCCGCACGATCAGGTCGGCGTAGGTGAGCGCAGCATGCGCGTTGATGCGGCCGTAGCCCATCTGCTCGTGCCACGAACCGTTCGGATGCGCGAGACTCGGCGCATAGGGGAAGAGCCCCGAGCTCACCTTGCTGCAGGTGCGCTCAATGATGTCGCGCACGCGCTGGTTGGTGAGCGCGGGGTAACGCAGCAGCAGCAGAGCCGCCAACCCCGCTACGTGCGGTGTCGCGCCGGAGGTGCCGCCCATCAGGGCGAAGTAGTCGCCAGCCGCGTCACCCGAATTCGCATACGTCACGCCCTGCCAGGTGATCGGGCCGCCGGCGTTGTCGTTCCAACCCGTCGCCCCCCGCGGGTCGGTCGACCAGAGGCGCACACCCGGAGCGACCACATCGAGCTCGGCGCCCCAGTGACTGCCCCACTCTTCGCCATCGGCACTGGTGGCACGTTTGCGCTGGTCGTTCTGGTCAGACGCGCCGATCGCGATGCAGTTGGGGTGCGATGCGGGGAACATCACCGGCGCCGATGCCGGATCGACGGTGCTGTAGTAGTTGGCCGACGCCGCGCAGAGCACCAGCCCTGCAGACCACGCGTTCACCACCGCCGTCGTGACGACCGCTGATGACGGGCCGGCCAAACTCATGTTGATGACTTCCGCGCCGTTGCTCACCGCCCAGTTGATGCAGGCGGCCAGTCGCGCATTGGTTGCGTTCGGGAAAACGCGTAGCGGCATCACCGGACAGCCACCCGCCACACCGGCCACACCGGTGGTGTTGTTGAGCGAGGCCGCGGCGATACCGGAGACCAGCGTGCCATGAGCACCGTTGATGTCTGCCGGATCGGGAGCTGCGTTGTACGGACCCGGACCGCCCTCGGCCTGCTGGGCATGGAAGTGCGTAGAGGGGGCGGTGAGCACGAGATCGGGGTGCGTGAGGTCCACGCCCGAGTCGATCACCGCGATGACGACGGCACCGCCGCCCGTCTGCACGTCCCACGCCGCCGGCATGCCCACCGTGGTCATGCTCCACTGGTTCGCCCAGTGTGTGTCCGACGGGATCAATTGCAGGCCGTACAACCAGAGCCAGTCCAGCTCCAACTGGTCCACCGACTTCTCCCCCGACAGCGCACGCTGGATCTCGAAAAGCGCGCTGGGTTCGCCGAGCATCGGTAGTCCGTGGCCGACATCGCCCTTGGACGCGCCTGTGCGGGGCCGATCATTGGGGGTGGCGGACAGCGGCGTCGTCAGCAACTCGAACGGGGCAATAGCGGCAGACGCATCACGTTCGCGGGTGAGTTTGTACCGATCGGCGATGGCGCTCCGTTCGTCATCGGCCGTCTGTCGACCGAAGCGCAGCAACAGCCGACCCGGCACTGGCGAGACGCCCGTCTCGAGGCCTGCACCGTCCATCTGGTAGACGGGCGTGGCCATCAGGATTCCGGCCGGCAGACCGGTCAGCGACAGCAGGCGCCGGGTCAGGTCGGCGATCGACTCCAGACGACCCATCGGCAGCCGCACCACACGACTGTCGGCAGAAAGACTGGGCGACGCGCCCCCCTTTCTCGGGCGATCCACTTGCAACTGGAGACGGGCAAGCGTCTCCTCGATGCGGTTGGCATCGTCGGTGTCGAATCGCAGCACCAGACGATCGTGCTGCAGCACATACACGCGTTGCGTTGGGGTCGCGCCGAGGACGACGCGCGATGGGTAGGACGACATGTTCGGGATCTCCTGCCGGAATGCGCTGGCGCGGGCCTGCACAGCCCCTCACGTGTCTGCCCGCGTCTGGAAGCCACAGGGTACGATTCCGACCATCATCCACACGTCAACAGACCGTCAACCGCTCGGCCGCACGACGCACAGCGCCCCCGATTGCCGGGCAACCGGGGGCGCGACCGCGGGCGAGGCGTCAGGCGACCGCGTTACCGACCGCTCACTTCCTGTCGAGGGCCAGCGCGACGCGCTGCCGGAGGCTCATAGCTCAAGAGTTCGCATCTTGCTTCATATTGCAGGTGAAGCAGCGCGCGCGCACATGGACGGTTCCGTGCGTGCGATAGCGTGGAGGCTGCACGACCACCGAGATGCCACCGACATGCCACCGACATGCCGAGTTCGGCGATCGCAAGGAGCGAGTACCACTGATGTTA
>CAYWCJ010000066.1:9527-16438 GCA_964456595.1 uncultured Gemmatimonas sp.
ATGCCACCGACATGCCGAGTTCGGCGATCGCAAGGAGCGAGTACCACTGATGTTACGACTGAGCACGTTTGGCGGCGTCCTGCTGCGACAGGACGGCGAGATGCATGTCGGTGCGGCGAGTCAGCGCCGACGGCTTGCCCTGCTTGTGCTCGTGGCGTCGGCGGGACGTGGCACCATCAGTCGTGACAAACTGGTGGGCTATCTCTGGCCCGAATCGGATCCGGAACGCGCCCGTCACTCGCTCAGGCAGGCGCTGCACGCGGTGCAACGGGCGCTCAACGTCGACAACCTGTTCATCGGCACCGAAGCGCTGCAGCTCAACCCCACGCTGATCTCCACCGATCTGGCCGATGTACAGGACGCCACCGAGGCCGGGGCCGACGAGCGCGTGGTCGGGTTGTGCAAAGGTCCCTTTCTCGACGGGTTCAACCTGGGCGACTCGGTGCCGTTCGAGGAGTGGGTGGAAGAACAGCGACGGCACTACGATCGGGTGGTGACGGCGGCGCTCGAGCGGTGTGCCGAACGTGCGGTGTCGCGCAGCGACTTCGCATCAGCGCTGCCCTGGTGGCGACGCTTGGCGGCCGACCATCCCACCAGCTCGCGCTACACGCTGGGGGTGATGCGCGCGTTGGCCAACACCGGCGATGCCACGAGCGCACTCCGCTTCGGTGCGCTGCATCAGGCGCTCGTGCGCGACGAACTCGGTGCGGAACCCGAGTCGGCGATTCTTGACCTGATCGTGCAGTTGCGCGAAGGCAAAGCGAGTGAGCGTAGCGATGCCGCGCCGCCCCCGCGCAACGCTGCAGCCGATCTCTTTGCCACCAGTCGGCGGCAGACGCTGGACCGGCAGCGCGATTGGTTGGAGTCGGCGTTCGGTGATCGCTTCGTGGTGGATGCGGGTCGTCGCGCGGCGGGCGTGTCCGTTGTCTATTCCGCCTACGATCGGTTGCGCGCGACGGCGGTGGACATTCACATCGTCGATCCGTCACTGGCCACCGTCGCCGATGCCGACCGTCTGATCACCGGTCTCGAACGGCTGGTGACCTTGGTGCATCCGCGCATCGTACCATTCTACGAAGTCGGATCGAACGCGGGCGTGATTTTTTATGTCGTCGCGCGCGCGAAGGGCGAGTCGTTGCGCGAGGTGCTCGAACGCGACAAACAGTTGCCGGTGCACGAGTCGCTTCGCATTGCCGACGACATTGCCGCTGCGCTGGTGGCCGGACACGAAGCCGGTGTGCTGCACGTGGATCTGCGTCCGCGCTTCGTCTTTACCGACGCTGGCGAGACCTCCCTGGTGGGAATGGGCATCTCGGACGCACTCACGGCGGCCATCTCGCACGATCAGACGTCCACGGCGTTGCGCGTCGGTTCGCCGGCGTACCAGAGCCCCGAGCAACTCGCGGGCGACACGCGGCTGGACGCTCGTTCAGATCTCTACAGCCTCGGCTGCATTCTCTACCAGATGCTCGCCGGTGACGTGCCCTTCGCGAGCACGTCACGCAGTCTGGTGGCCAGCGGAAAGTTCGCCGGCGCTGTTGCACCGATTCGCGACCGACGCGATACGGTCGATGCGGAGCTCGACCTCGCCGTGCAGAAGTGTCTCGCGCGGTCACCATCCGATCGCTACCGAACCGTTGCCGAGTTTCGCGCCGTGCTCGCACGCTGGCTGGATGTCGCGCAAGCGTAGCTACTCCACGCCACCAGCCTCCTCGATCAGTCGCCTCGCGCCGTAGTTCCGCGCCACTCGCACGGTTCACGGAGTACTGACGACCCTCTGCCAAGATGGTGTGAGACGATCACCGAACATGGCGAACGGCGAACGTCTCTATCGCCCGGTCAGCTTCACCGGCAACCAGTAGCTGAACTTGACTGACAAGAAGTTGTCACCAGCCGCGCGCGCCGTGCGCAGCAGCTCGCTGACGCGCACCGTCTGTTGATACGCATCGCTCGTGCGACGATTCTGCTGCCACACCACGAACAGGGTGCTGCCCGGGATCCACTCCCAGCGCATGACGACGTTGGAACGGAACGACAGCACATGAAAGTCGCGATTGCCAAGCGTGAACGACTCGGCACCGTCGGTCACGGTGCGTACGCCGAGCGAGTCGATCGTGACCGCGGTACCATCGGTCCCGTACTCGCGCAGCTGCCGACTGCGCGGCGCGGAGAGTTCCCCCAGGCGCGAGTACGCGCCCGTGGCCACGAACGGCTCGCCGTAGCCTTCGAGCGTGAGATTGGGCGAGAAAGTGTAGTTGACGCGGATTTTGGTGGAGATGGTGCTGCGATCGATGTAGCCGAACACATAGCGATTGCCATAGGTGCGCGTGCCTCCGGCGATGCGTCCGACATACTGCCGCGGGTCGAGCCCTCGCTGCCACGAGGGTTCGGCCGACAGGGACAGGCGATCGGACGGACGCACGGTGAGCTGTCCGCCCACGTTGCGCCGCGCCGTGCCGAATTCGTCATTACCGTATCCACCGTTCACGCGCCAGAATGTGCGCGCGCCGAACGGGCCGTTCAATCGGAACTCCTGCTTGAATTCGCGCGGACGTCCCATCAACGGGCCGCCGCGCGTGAGGGCGTCGTCGAGGGTGGCGAGGTCGATGGTGGACCGGATGTTCACGTTCCAGAAGTTCTTCAGCGTCAACTGCGTGTTCTGGCTGAACGAGTTCCCCTGATGCACACCGCCGAACGTGCGCGCCCCGCGCGTCTCGAATCCGAGGCGCCAGTTCTGCAGACGCCTGCTCGGCGTGGTTTCGCGGATCTGTACATCGGCGTTGTATTCGATATCGTCGGTGGACTGCATGCGTCCGAGATCGTTGATGTCGAAGCCCGGCGATTCCGCCTTCACCTCCGCTCCCCACAGGAAGCGCGTACCCGCGTCCTTGTCGGCTCGCAGCTGGACCGAGTAACCGGACATCGCGCGCTTGAGCGGGTCGTATCTGGCGTGCGTCATGTCGGGACGCTGAAAAAACCGCGTGCTCGCCGTTTGCAGCCGTCGAATGGCCGCGGTGTCACCGGCCACGCGCGAGCCGGCCACAAACCCGCTGATCGCGTAGCGCCCCTGCTGAAAGCGCAACCGCCAGTCCATGCCGCCGTAATACGACTCGCGGTTGAGCAGGCTCGCGAGGTTGCGATTGCCGCCCACGCTGCGCTGCGTGGTGGTTGCGGACACGCCGATGGTGGACGCCTGCGACCCGATCTCCTGCTGCAGGCGCAGGACGCCGTACGCGGTGCGCGGTTCGACGGCGACGGAGCGCGTGAGCGCGGAGTCGAGCGAGTGGACTCGCGCCTGTTCCTGTCCCGTCACCGCGGCGATAGCGCCAACGGAGAGTCGGCTGGGGAGGCGGCCAGTGAGTTTGGTCGCGCCGAGGATGGTGCTGGAACGCGGAACGTCGACGAAGTCCCCGGTCACGGTCGCATGCGGCGGCGCGCCGATGCGACGCGGATAGAAGTACTGGGCGCCGTTGCCGCGAATCATCTCGCTGCCTTCGGTGAAGAACGGGCGACGTTCGTCGAAGAACGTCTCGAAGGCGCTTAGATTCACCTCGGCCGGATCCGCTTCGACCTGGCCGAAGTCCGGATTGACCGTGGCATCGAGGGTGAGGCTGGGGCCGATGGCGACTTTGGTGTCGAGGCCGATGCGTCCGGCGTACGGACGATTGAGCGGGTTCGACGTCGCCGTCGCGCGACGCGTCGCGTCACCGGCCAGATACGGAACGAACTCCACCGGTCGGGCCGACTTCACCCCGTCGAGCCCCTCCAGCGTGCCGAAGCGCGAGATATACCCCTGCTCGGACGGCGGGATCATGACCCACTGCAGATCCTCGTTCTTGTCCGGCATCCAGCGATCAATCTGGAGCCCCCATCGCTGCTGCTCGGCCGGTGGGAAGCGGAGCTGCGAAAAGGGGATGCGCATCTCGGCCGTCCAGCCGGTCGAGTCTGTGGTTGCCGCCGCCGTCCAGACCGGATCGAACTGGCTTTCGCGGCCGCGCATGTCCTCGTCCTGCGTGTGGCGGAAATCCGAGCGCACGCCGGCGGCGGTGACGCCGAAGCCCACGCCGGTGCGGCGGTCGAGCTGCGGGTCGAGGATGATGTTCAGTCGTTCCGCGTTACCAAAGCCATCGCGCCGGGTCATCGTTTTCGCGATCGCCGACGGCGAATTCCGCCGCATGCGCGCGCCCACGTACAACGCCTCGTTGTCGTACACGAGGTACACCTGCGTGCGTTCGGTGGCCGCCCCGCCCGGTGTGGGGCGCTGCTGCGTGAAGTCGTCAATGACCTTGGCCCGCGCCCAGAGCGGTTCATCCAGCCGACCGTCCACCCGAGGAGACCGATCGACGCGGGTGGCGGTGGCGACCTTGGAGGACGGCTGGCCCATGGCCTGGCGGGATGGGAGCAACAACGCCACGGCCAGTGCCGACAGCGGAAGGGCGAACGAACGGATCAACGCATCGCGGATAGCGGGGACAGGAAGACGCTGTCCGTAGTTACGCGCGAGACAGGGTGAGTGTTCGGACGCCGCTAAAAGAACTCCCTACCACCTCCGCCACCAAACTGCGCATTCACCGTGGCATTGAGGATCGATCCTGATCCAACTCCTTGGTCCGGTCGACGGTCCGCCGCTCCAAGTCGACTGGATTCCGCGCGCAGTCAGGCGCGAGTCGGGTGGCACATCGTCATCGATTCAGTACGCGACCTGTTCAGTTATGGGACGCACAACGTCGCTGATTCTCTCAGACGACAATCTCGGCGCGACCAGCGGATCCCGTCGTCCGCCGACCGCATCTCGAATCAGACGCCGCCGGCGGACGACGACCACAGATCAGGCGACCGCACTCTCTGTGCTATCGCGATGAGCTGGCAATCCCCGCCATCGGTGCGTCCGGCGTGATTTGGCAGAACACGGTCGCCCAGCCACTCGGCTGTCGTTCCCAGAGCGAAGAAACCCACATCCGTCCGCCCATCGCCCGCAACGCAAAGCTGACGAGGCGCGCATCCGCTCCGGCGCGCACGATCTTCCAATCGCCGAGCTCCGTGGGCATCGGCGGCATCTTCATCATCGCGCGTATCATCACGAACGCGTCGGACTTGGCCAGACGCCGAACGCCTGCTGGTTCGAGGCCGACGTTCAGGAAGCGGTCGCCAAAGAGCGGCTCGACTTCGGGGAGGCGACCGACGTTACCAAGCGCCCACTTGGTGAATTCGAGATGCACAAGCGCCGAGTCGAGCGCGGGGCCATCGAGCGAGGCGCGGGGCCGCGCCACCGATTTGACGGAGGCCATGGCCTGCGCGCTGACCGGCACGGACGCGCATCGCGGCGGTCGCGGCGCGTGATCTGTTCGTCGCGCTCCTTGCAACCGCGCTGGATGTGGGGCCGGTGACGGCGAGTGCGTTCGTGGCCACGATCGACGCCATCACGCGCTTTCGCTCGGCCCACGAACGGGAGGCCTATCTCGGGGTGGCTAGCGAGCGGAGCTCGGGCGAGAAACGCCAGCTCGGGCGGATCACGAAGGCAGGCAACGGGCGGATGCGCTGGCTCTTGGTCGAGGCCAAATGGCAGATTCTGCGGTCGAAGTCGCCCACATCGGCGGCGCTCATGGCATCGAGCATAACCTGGAACGTAAGCGCTTATGGTGTCATCGCAAAGAAGTCGGTTTTGTCGAGGCGGATTCGTGGAGTGAGCGGGCGCGATGAGACGCACCGGCGCGCCATGCTCAACCGCCAACGGACTTCCGTCGAGTGTGTCGGCGAGCAAAACCTCAGGGGCAAGGAGGTCGATGAGAAGCGGCTCCACGTTGTCACGCAGTGAAAGTCGCTGACTTGTTCAATCCTCGGCAAGCCGCTCAGGGCTTCGGAGAGGCGGAGCTCGTGTGCAACGTTGCCGATGACCACGAGGTCGAACCTTGACGTCTCTCTGGGAAACCGGCGCGCAAAGTGGCTGAGACCGAATCGTGGGAATGTCGCGCTGTGAAGCACCGACCGTCGCCCGTCCCGATTGTCGGCGCTACACGAGGTCCACAACCTCTCCGTCATCTACACCTGGAAGTCGTCCGCCGGCACGCTCAACGAAGAGAGCGACACGTCTGCCAACTGCGGAACAACTCCGCCGAGCGCTCCGCGATGTTCGCGAGCGTGCGCCCAGTCTTCGGACGCGCGGGGCAGGAAGAACGCTCCGCTGCGTGTGTCGCAGAACAGGGCGCCGGGCTCGCGCTGGAGATTGGCAGAAATGAACTCATCAGTATCGCTCACCATCGCTCGAAAGTGCCGCGCGGCGTCCGCGATATCGTACGTGCGCACAAATCGCAGGAAGGCGGCATCCTCGGGGGTAAGGGAGCGACGGCGGAACTGCTCGAGATACGCCGCCGGGTTGAGCCCAGGATTCTTCTCGACGACGGCCCAGACGAGCGCGGGAAATGGCAGAATGTGTCGGTCGGCAAAGATCGCGTCCACCAGATCGCGCGGCTCGCGGCGATGGGCGAGCGCCACGAGCTTGTTGATCGCAAGGTCGATCGGATGCAGCATGACACCGCCGCCGCCGAGCGTCACGAGTGGGAGAAAGCGCCACGCGGACTCGTGCGACCAGTCGATTTCCGTCGTGTCGCGGGCATCGCTCACCCGAGCTTTCACAAAACCCGGGAACTGGGCGTCGACGACTACCTCCCATCCTCTTCGACGGAGAGCGCTGGCATCGCGGTCGAACGCGTCATTTGCCGCGTTGGCCGTGGTATGGAAAAAGTCCAAGTCGGCGCTGTACCGCTCCCCTCCGGCGCCGAGGTGGAGCGCCGCGCCCCCCGCGAGGTACGAGTCGCGCCCCCGACCGTCAGCGAGTGCAGCGAGTACCTGTGCCTGAAACGGTGTCAGCGGCATGCTAAGACTCTCTGTTGGATTCAGGCACAGGTACTCGC
>CAYWCJ010000067.1:0-16405 GCA_964456595.1 uncultured Gemmatimonas sp.
TCTTTCCGCCGAAAGATCGGATGGAACTGGCGATGAAACTGAACAACCTGCTCGCGGCACCAGGCTTTCAGAATTGGCTCAAGGGCGAGCCACTGGATACGGCCAACCTGTTGTACGATGCGAACGGCAAGCCCAGAGGTTCCGTCATCTCCATCGCGCACCTGGGCGATGCCGAACGAATGTTCTTCGTCACGTTGCTGCTGGCTGATATTCTGGCGTGGGTGCGCTCGCAGCCCGGCACGGGCTCGCTGCGCGCGATCCTCTACATCGACGAACTGTTCGGCTACATGCCGCCGGTCGCGAATCCGCCGTCCAAGGTGTTGCTGCTGACTTTGCTCAAACAGGCGCGCGCATACGGCCTGGGCGTCGTGCTCTCCACTCAGAATCCCGTAGACCTCGACTATCGCGGCTTGTCCAACACCGGTACGTGGTTCATCGGCCGTCTGCAGACCGAGCGCGACAAGATGCGCGTGATGGAAGGACTTGAAGGCGCGTCGGGTGGGCAGCCGTTCGACAAGGACGCGATGGAAAAGACGATCGCGGGATTGGGCAAGCGCGTCTTTCTGCTGCACAGCGTGCACGAACCGGCGCCGGTCACGTTCGAAACACGCTGGACAATGTCCTATCTCGCCGGCCCGATGACGCGTGAGCAGATCAGGTCGCTGCACGCGCAGTCCGCCTCGTCGCGCACGGCTACCGGTGCCGCACCCGGAACGACGCAGAGTGGCGGCGGCGCGGGCTCCATCACGACGGCAACGGGCGGTGGCATGTCGGCACTCGATGCCAATGCCTCGACGCGTGCGCCGGTGCTCCCGCCCGATGTGCCGCAATTCTTCATTCCGCCGATCAACGATGACGAAACCCTCACGTATCATCCGGCGATCCTCGCGTTGGCTGACGTGTCGTTCGCGAGTGCAAAATTCGGCATCACCGAACAGCGCCGCGTGACACTGCTCGCTTCGATGGACGACGGCCCGATCACACTCGAATGGGATAGCGCCGAACGCGTGGCCCTCGATCACAATGCACTCGAACGCGGCGCCCGTGCGCAGGCGACGTTTGGCGCGGTGCCGAAGGCCGCCACGAGCGCGAAAAGCTATGCCGCGTGGTCCAAGGCGTTGCAGAAGTGGATCGTGACCAACGAGCAGATCGAAGTGCTCAGGAGTCCGACGCTCAAGCAGTCATCGAACGCGGGCGAATCGGAGCGTGATTTCCGCATTCGTCTGCAGGTGCTGGCGCGTGAAACGCGCGACGCGAAGATCGAGACGCTTCGGCAGAAGCACGCCACCAAGTTCATGGCGCTGCAGGAGCGCATCCGTCGCGCCGAACAGGCCGTGCAGCGGGAACAGTCGCAGGCCAGTCAGGCAAATATGGACAGCATGATCTCGGTCGGGAGCGCGATTCTTGGTGCAGTCTTCGGGCGCGGAAAAGTCACCGCCGGAGCACTCGGCAAGGTGGGCACGGCGGCGCGCGGTGTTGGGCGGGCCAATCAGCAGAGCGGCGATGTCGCGCGTGCATCGGAAAGTGTGGGTGCACTGCAGGCGCAGTACGCCGAACTCGAAGCGCGGCTGCAGGGTGAGATCGACTCGCTCGGTGCATCGTTTGATGCGCAGGCCGAGCCATTGGAGCGCACGCCGATCAAGGCCAGGAGCGGCGACGTGCAGGTGCATCTGGTCGCGCTGGCCTGGGTTCCCTTTGTGCGGGATGCCAGTGGTGTGACAACCGCGGCGTGGCGGTGACGCGCTCACGTCCGCCGAGCGCCTGCCCGCGCGAAACGCCGCATGTTGCACTCAGATTGCGGCGACGGTCCACGAGATCAGTGTCGCCATGCGCCGCTCACTTGGCCGGCGCAACCGTTCGCGACCCAACGCCGTTGAGCGCCCAATCGAACGTGGTGGGCTGCGTCATGAACGTGCCCTTCTCCAGCGCCTCGCGATCTTCTCCTTCAAACCAGGGCGCGAGGAATCGTCCCAGATCGGCGCGTGTCGCTGCGAAGTCCTTGCGGTAGTAGCTGAACACGGGGCTGAGCATGAGCAATCGGCGGCGTCCAACACGCTCCAGGCGATTGCTTTCCCACGACTCACGAAGGAAGCGCCGTCCTTGATCGACAAGTTGTGATTCCAGCCCGGCGCCGCGATACGCCTCACTCCGCAACGGCGGACTGCTCTTCGCCGCGTAGACGATCGCGAAGTGGATGCGAGGTTCGTTGAACTGCTTCCGCAGAATCGTGTGCTGCACATCGTCCAGCGACAGCGTGCGTCCGGCGGCACGCACGATCGGTGCACTCCACGGACCCTTGAGTCGGAGCACGCCCAGCGTCTTGGTGATATTTCGGATCGTGGAGGTCTCCCCGCTCTGCGCGACGAGCTGGATCGTGAACGCATTGTAGACGTTGATCCAGAACGCGAGGCGCTCTTCGTCGTCGAGCGTGGTCGGGTCGACCCGATCGAGCGAAGCCAGATAGCGCGCGAATGACGGCTCGCGAGCGAAAGCCGCGTAGTCCACCTCGCCATTGACGACATGACGTCGAAGCAACGCATCGTACGCCGAATGGTCCACCGTGACGTTTGCCGCGGCCGCTGCCGTGGCCGCCGGCGGAACCGACGCGCCTGAGGTCGCGGGCGCGCGTAGAGACTCGGGCCTCTGCGCCACTGTCGGCGACGGCGCGAGGAGGCAGGCCAACGCCAACGCGAGTACGTTCAACCGGCGCACCCGGCGCGATTCCTTTCTGCGTGTTTCGATCATGACACCAACCTGGCTACTCGGCACGTGGCGGCTGCTGCGCGCCGATGCGCTCCTCGACTTTGCGCCCGGCGTACGCATGGAGTTCCGCGACGAAGGGCAGTTGCACTACCACATTGATGTCGGCGGCACGGACCAGGTCGTATCACTGCGCTATCGGGTTGATGGGGACGTGCTGCACACCGAGAATCCGACAGCGCCGCACGCGATGTCCGTAAGGATCACCCATGGCGCTGGTGACGTCCTGTTGCTCGACTTCGCGGGACCGCAAGCGATGCTGGTGCGCGAACTCCACCTACGCCGCCCGTGAGCACCGCGGCTCGCGACTGCAACCTGAAGGGGCAGCGCTCAGGTGGAGCGCTCATGCCAGCCCGTGCCACGGCGTAGTCGGATAGGACCTCGCCATTCGGCGTCGGGCGCGAGCGCCTCGCCGTGTTGCGTGATGGCCACGATCCCGGCGCTCGCCAAACGTCGCGCCACGGTGCGGATGGGCGCCATCAGTGCTCGCCATCCGGCCGGGTCGATGGCTCGCGCGACGTCGGACGGGCAGATCGTCGCGTCCTCCCGTCGGAGCGCGAGCACCGAGAGCAGACACCGCTCGATCGCCAGGCGCCCATCTTCGGGGCGAGCGTCCAATGCAGAAGTGATCAGCGCGGGGAAGGGAGCGCGGGACATTCCTTGGCGTCGGGGCAGGCAGGCGCGGAAATCAGTGGACATATTACTACACACTTATGCAGTACGGATAACCTAACTGAATTGTTGCGCAACGCACGTTCCAACCGTCCCCGGACGCTCGACTGTTCCTCGAACCTAGCTGCCCAACGCATGACGAACCTCGTCGAACGTTATCCCTCGCTGCCATGGATCGCACCATTTGCGGTCTTCATGTTGCTGCTCGTCGTGTCCCCGGCGCTGGCGCTTGCTCAGCCGTGGGAATCGATCCTGCGCGTAGCCGTGCTCGTGCTTGTCGTCGCGCTCGTATCCGGCTCGATCGTGCGCGGCCTTCGCGTGCAGCATGCGGTAGCGAGCATCGCGCTCGGACTCGCGGTCTGTGCGTTGTGGGTGGCGCCGGATCTGCTGATTCCTGGATGGCGCTCGCATTGGCTGTTTCAGAACAGCATCACCGGCACCATCAAGACGTCGATCGCACCGGCGGAGCTCGCCGATCCGCTGGTCGTGATGCTGCGAATTTTTCGCGCGGCGATACTCGTGCCGATCATCGAGGAGCTGTTCTGGCGCGGCTGGTTGCCACGCTGGATCGTGAACAACGATTGGCAGAAGGTGCCCATGGGCACCTACACCACCATGGCCTTTGTGGGCACTGCACTGCTCTTCGCCAGCGAGCATGGACCCTACTGGGAAGTAGGACTGCTGTGCGGTCTGATCTACAATTGGTGGATGTGGCGCACCAAGTCACTCGGCGACATCGTGCTCGTACACGCCGTGACGAATGCCGCGCTGTCCGCGTACGTGCTGGTCACCGGCAAGTACGAATACTGGATGTAGTTCGTCGCGCGCGAGACGGCGGATCGGACCATTTGCGCGAGTCCCGCGCAAATGGTGCACCGCTGTAACGCACGTCGAGCGCGCGTAGGTGCACGCGCGCTCGACGTTGGGCATCTGGCAGACCGGCTGCCGCTTGCTTCAGCTGCCGTACACAATGGGCGTTGTGCCCTGTCGAATGTCGCGGGCACCCGCCGCAACACCTGAGCCGACGGCGAGGGCAGCGGTCAAGGCCGTGCCGAGTCCCACAAAGGGAAGAATCGGAACGAGTACTGCGCCAGCGATAAATGCCGCGCCGCCCGCGAGCCACGGAGCGATCGATTTCTGCACACCGTCCACGTAGCGCAGACGATTGCGGACGAACCGACGCGCCGTGCTGTGCAACACGATGGCGGTGACGGCAGCGATGCCGAACGAGATGAGTAATGCGAAGAGCGAAAACATGTATGCCTCCAGTTGTCTCACGTACCGGCGAATGCGCCGTGCGCCTGCCTCCCCTAACGACGGCGCGGGCCAGAGGTTTCACCCCCGGCCCGCCGTGCCCGTCCGAAACACGACCGTCGAGTCACCGACGAGCTTCAGGGACGGCGAGGCATGTCCATCTTCGTGTAGTTGAGCGGCACGGCGAATTGCGCTTCCGCCAGCTTCTTGCGTTCGATCCTGGTGACCTCCAACTGCACCGCACCATCGGGACCCGTGACCTTGAGAGGAAACGCGCCCTCAGCGCCGAGTGACCGTTGCCATGCCGGTAATGACGCACCGCCACGTCCCATGCGATTTATCGAGCTCATCGCGTTGACGAAGGGACCGAGCCCCCGCGCCATGCAGACGTCGTACGTCTGTTGCGAAGACTCCACGAGCACGTGCTCGCACTCATAGCCCGCAATCGTTTCCTTCCTGCCGGTGCGCGTCATCTTGGGCTCAGGCATCGCTGCGACAGCGCCGACCGCACGCGCTCCTTCGGCGTCCATGCGCATCTCCATATACGCGCTCTGCTGATCTATGAGCACGTACATCTTCTGCTCCGCCGGCACACCGATGATCGCCATCGAGCCCATCGGTCCGGCAATGCTCATGCGCACCTTACCGCCGCGCGCCATGTACTCCATTTCCTGCATCGTGGTGACATTGCCGCCACGATTGGCCAAACGCATGGTGATGACACCCTCGAATGCCGACGCCGTGTTCTGAGCCGCAACATGCGTCACTGTTGGTGACGCGAGTAGCAGCGCGCTGACGATCGGAACAGACGCGCGCGAAAGTCGCAACAAATTCATGTGGGTCTGGATGGTCGAATGAGAAGACGTGGACGGGTCAGGCGAGTCCGGTCTTCATCGCTTTCAACACCAGCGTCGCGAACCGGTCGATCTCGTCCACCGTGGTATACACGTTCGGCGTCACGCGGATCCCGGAGAACTCCGCATGCACGATTGGCGTCTGCACGATCCGATGCTGGCCCATGAGCCAGTTGCCGAGCTTCACGCAATCGAGTCCGTCAACGGAAAAGTTCCCGATACCGCCGCCCCACTTCGAATCCATCGGCGTCAACATCTTCACGCGACCATCCCCTTCGGCCAGCAAGCGTTTGGCCCATCGATCGCGCAGATACACCAATCGCGCAAACTTTCGACCGCCACCAATGGCCCGATGGAACGCGAGCGCCACGCTGATCGCGTTGTGATTGGCGGCCGGATGCGTGCCGATCTCCTCGTACTTGCGCACATCGTTGTCCTGCTCGACTGAGGCGGCCATCAGCGGCCAGATCGACTTCTGCTTCGACTTGCGGATGTAGAGGAAGCCGGTGCCGATGGGGGCGAGCAGCCACTTGTGGAGACTCGTGCCATAGTAGTCCACGTCGAGTTCGTCGCGCGTGAACGGAAACTGCGCGAAGGCGTGCGCACCGTCCACGAACACTTCGATGTTCTTCGCACGCGCCATCGTCATGATGTCCCGCACCGGCAGGATCTGTCCGGTGAGGTTCGTGATGTGCGTGATCTCGATGACCTTGGTGCGCGGCGTGATGGCCGCAGCGAATCGATCGACGATCACTTGCGGCGACGGCGGTGGAACGGGAAACGAGATCTCCTTGAGCACGATCCCTTCGCGGCGCGCGCGTTGCCGCCACGCGTTGATCATGCGACCGTAGTTCTGATTGCTGACGATGACCTCATCGCCGGCCTTGAGATCGACGCCGAAAATCAGCGTCTCGAGTGCCTCCGAGGCGTTGCGCGTGATTGCCATCTCTTCCGTATCGCACCCGAACTCGATGGCCAGCTCGCGTCGCACCACTTCAATCCGCGGCTCGAGATCCCGCCACATGTGAATGACCGGCAACTCGTTCGAGTAGCGCAGATCACGCATCATCTGCTCCATCACATGCGTCGGCGCGGGTGAGCAACCGCCGTTGTTCAGGTTGATCCAGGTGCGATCGAGCTCGAACGCGCGTTGGATCGGCTCCCAGAAATCCTCGTCGCTCGCGAAGGCCATGTCCTGTGCGGCATCGCCGCGCCAGGCCGACGCGTCCGGATCGAGCAGCCGCACGCCACGACTGCGGGCGACCTCGGCGGCGTCGAGCAATCGGCGCACCGCGCCCGGCGCGAAGGTGGGCGAGAGCGCGGAGGCCACGGCGGGCGTGGCAGCAGCTCCTGCAAGGGCGGATACGAAATGGCGTCGGTCCATGCGACCGAACATGCCACCGCACGCCGTGGCGCGCGAGAGCCACGGCGCGTATCGTCCTCTCGTGATGACTCCGCTTCCGATTCCCCAATGGGCGCGCGGCCGTTCCGCGCGTCGCGCGACGGCTGGCCTGACCGCCCTCGCCGCCCTCGGCGCCTGTGTGCAACCGCTGACGCTCGCTCCCAATGACGCCGCTCGTGTACTGGCGCACCGCACCATCACGGCGCCCAATCCCGGCGAGCAGGGTCCCCTCGGCTTCCGGCGCCTCTTCTACGGCAACGGGACCGATGTGCATCGCGCCGAGTTTCGTGATTCGCTGACGTACAAGACGCGCACGGTCGACGCGTCACCGTTCGCCCGCATGGAGCCGCCGGCCGCCAGGAGTCGCAAAAAGTACTGGGGCTTCGACAACACGAAGTTTCCGCTCAACGCCCGGGTGTGGATTCCGGACGGCGACGGACCGTTTCCGCTCGTGCTCGTGGTGCACGGCAACCACAACATGAAGGAGTTCTCCGATCCGGGATATGCGTGGCTCGGCGAGCTGCTGGCATCACGCGGATTCATCCTCGCGTCGATCGACGAAAACTTTCTGAACGGCGGCATTCGCAATGAGAACGACGCCCGCGGCTGGATGCTGCTCAAGCACCTCGAGGTGTTTCGAGCGTTGAACGACAGTGCGGGCAAGCCGTTGCATCGCAAGATCGACATGTCGCGCATCGCGCTGATGGGGCACTCGCGCGGCGGCGAAGCGGTGGGCATCGCCGCCGCGTTCAATCGTCTGCCCAACTATCCCGACGATGCGACGATCAAGTTCAACTTCAACTTCGACCTCAAAGGAATCGTCGCGATCGCGCCGGTGGACGGACAGTATCGTCCGGCCGACCAACCAACACCGGTGGCCGATTACAGCTATCTCGTCATCCACGGATCTCACGATGGCGATGTCTCCACGTTCAGCGGACTTTCGCTCTACAATCGCCTGCGCTACACCAGGCCCGGCCCCGATTTCAAGAGCGCGATCTGGATGTATCGCGCCAATCATGGCCAGTGGAACACCGTGTGGAACGATCGCGACAATGGCGACTACTCGGTGCGCTCGCTCAATCTCAAGGCCCTCATTCCGGGCGAGCAGCAACGACAGTTCGGTCGGGTGGTGATCAGCGCGTTCCTCGAGACGACACTGCACGGCAAGTCGGAGTATCGCGAGATCTTTCGTGATCACCGTGCCGCGGGCGACTGGCTCCCGCCGACGATGTATCTCACGCGGTATGCCGACGCGAACGCCCGCTATCTGGCGACCTTCGACGAAGACGTGGACGTGACGACGGGCTCGGTGCCGGGCGTGCGCATCAGCGCGGAATCGTTGACGGTGTGGAAGGAGAGTGATCTGACTGGCCGGTCTCGTGGCAGCACCTTTCGCAGCAACATGGCTACAGTAGGGTGGAACAACGCGCCCGTCGGCAAGGACACCACCAAACCGCGCGCGCCGGCGCGCATCACCATTGCCATCTCGGACTTGCTGCGCAACGCCTGGCTTCCCACGGCGCAAAGCGCGCTGCTCCTCACGGTGGGCTCCACTGATCAGACGCCGGGGCCTCGCAAGCTTCCTCGCGACACGACGGCGAAAGCGGACAGCGCGAGGTCGGATAGTGCGAAGGCTGCGTCCAAGTCTGCCGCCAGGAAGCCAGCGAGACCCAAGACCAAGCCAGTGAAGGATTCCACGCCGCCTGATTTCACGATCGAACTGGAGGACGGCGCAGGACGCATCGCGCGGCTGCCGCTCTCGGAGTTTGGCGCGGTGCGTCGCCCGATCGAGACGTACATCTATCGTCGCAAGGGCAAGGACAAGACGAACTTCCCCACGCTCGCCGAGCCCGTCATGCAGACGTACTTGCTGCCGACAGCCAGATTCGTGCAGGCGAATGCCGCGTTTGATCCGTCGACACTGCGCGCCGTACGGTTCGTGTTTGACCGTACGAGAAGTGGAGCCGTCATGCTCGACGATATCGGGCTCACGAACGGCGGGCGGTAGCGCCGTTCGCGGTTCCGCAGTTTGCAGTTCCGCACGACCGAACACCGCCGACCGAGCACCCGCCCCACGGCACCCCGTGCCTTGCGTTGGCGGTTCGCCACGATGCATCCGCGCGGTTCCGCCAGCTCAAGGCACGGGGTGCCGTGGGGCGGGTGATCAGTTCTCAGCAGCCGGTAGTGCGGAACTGCAGTGCCCACCAACCCCGCGCCTAAAAACTCGTCCGCAGTCCGAAGCTGATCGTCCTGCCTGCCGTGACCGTCGCGTTGTCCGGCGCTCCGCGCTGAACATTCAGCAGATTCTCCCCGCTCACCTGCAGCGTCATGTCGCGCACCAGGCGGTAGTTCACATTCCCGCGCAGTCGGGTCACGCCACCGTAGCGCACCCAGTAATTGCGCAGCTGTGCGCCGCTGAGATCACGATCACGCGCCGGATCGGTGAGCGCCTGCCCGATCGCCAACCGATCGTAGCCGATCCAATCTTCCGCGCGTGTGAGCGCGCTCGCCGCTGACCAACGGGACGCGCTCCATGCCGCGCTCACGCTCATGGTCCGCTCGGGGACATCGAGCATGCGATCGCCCACGCGAAGATCACCGCGATAGCCAGACGCTACACGCGCCACTCGGCTGTCCACCAACGAGTACGTGCCCGCCAGCGTCAGCTGTCGAAGCTGCGTGCTCCCCTGCAACTCCCAACCACGATTCGTGATCGCGCCAACGTTCTCGAGGAGATACGACATCGTTCGCACGTAGCGTCCGCCAACCGTTGGCGTGGACGTGTACACCGCCACGGGTTGGATCAGACCGCTCGCCCGCTGATCGAATCGCGTGACATGCAGCATCAGTGTGCGACCCACCAGCAGGTCCATTCCCGCCTCGACGCCGGACTGCGATTCCGGTTGCAGCGAGGATGCAGCCTGCACCACACTCCGTCCCATCCAGCTCGCACCGCGCGTCAGACTCTGCACCGGTCGGATGCCGGTGCCGTACGCCGTGCGCCACTTGAGCACAGCCCCTTGCACATCGCGCACATACGACGCGCCCAGCATCGGCAGCCACGCCACCTGCGGATCGGGGGTGATCCCGGTGCTGCGTTCGACCCGACCGCCGGCCACCAGGAACCACGCATCGTTGAACGCCAGATTCGCTTGCGCCGACAGGCCGCCGTTCTGCGCCCACGTAGTCCGCAGTGCACCGGTGCTCTTCGACTGCGGCTGTGGCGGCGGACCGAGGAACGTGTTGCTGGCGCGCGTCACCACCGGCTGTCCCGACTGATCCTCCACCGCGCGCAGGATCGCCTGCTCCGCCGCGAAGGTCAGGCTCAACGCCGTTCCTTCGGCCAGGTCAAAGCGACCCACGCTGCGCAATCGCAACGACCCGCGATCGGCGGCACCCTGTGCACTGGTGAGCTGAATCGCGCTGATGGCCGGCGTCGGCAAACCGGCATTCGACAGGCCGCGCAGCCGATAGCCATCGACGCCTGCAATCGCGGTATGGGTCCAGCGCAGTGACGGCATCATCGTCGCCGTGCCGCCGACGGTGTACTGCGAAATTTCCTGTCCGCTCGCACTGTCACCGGCAAACGCCAGGGTGTCGCGCGGTGCGGGCGGCGCCTTGCCCGAATCGCCGGGCACGGTCGTCTGTCGCGCGCCGACGCCGGACGCGCCGTTCGTCGGGCCGCCGTTGACTTCATTGCTGCGCACTGCCGTATTGAGCGTCGCCGACACGCCGCCGAGCAGCAGGTTGGAGCTCGCGTTCGCCCGCTGCATCGAGTACCGCGCCGTACCCGTGAGCACCGTGCGCGACTTCACCACACGCAGGTCCATGTCGGCCAACACGCGCTGCTCCGACGCCCCGGGCACGTAGGCGCCGACCGATCCCGCACTCAGGCCGAGCCCAAACGTGCGGCGACCAGTACCCGCACGCAGCGAGAGCGTGTGCTCCTGCACGAACGCATCGCGGGGCGCATACGACGTGCTGGCCATGCCCGCGCTGGTCGAGAGCTGCAGCACCATGCCGCCCGCCGGCGTGCCGTCGTGTCGCGTGAGAATATTCACCACGCCGCTGATCGCATCGGCGCCGTAAAGTGCGGCGCCTTGCGGTCCTCGAATCACTTCCACGCGGTCCACGCGCGACGGATCGAGTTGCGTCACCAGAAGCGGGTTCGCCACCTCGATGCCGTCGAGATAGATCTTGGGGGCGCTCACGCCAAACGAACTCGCGCCGCGAATGCTGCCGTAGCGCGCCTGCACCATTCCGGCGGACGAGGCCCAGCTCCACATGCCGGGCACGGTCATGTCGAGTGCTTCGCCGAGCGATGAGGTACCGTGCCGCGTGAGCGTCGCGCCTTCGATCACATCGAGCGCAAACGGCGAGCCCCGCTGCGAGGCGCCATCCGGCGTTCCCGTCACCACGACGCGATCGAGCACGCTCGCGCGTCGCACACTCGACGCGACATCGAGCCCGGTCGAACCGCGCGACGGCGCGAGCACCACCTGTGTCGTCCCGATGACGATGGGTCGGAGCGTTGTACCGGCCAGTAGTGTTTCGAGCGCCGCGCCAACCGAGATCCGGTCGAGCGACACGCAGAACCGACGATCCCGTGGCAGCAGCTCGCTGCTGTACGACAGTTCGACCTTGGCGTCCGACGCCATCCGATCGAGCACGTCGCGCAGTAGCGCATCCGTGTGGCGCACGCTGACGATGCGATCGAGCGGTGCGGCCCACGAGGTGTTGCGGTCTGCGTTGGACACGCGCGCGATGCAGTTCGGCTCAACGGCGACGAGGGCGACGCGCGCTCCCCGGCGCAATGAGTCCACAGTCATATCGACCGGTGCGGCGTGGACCGGTGCGGCGTGGACCGGTGTGGCGTACGACGGTCGCGGAAACGCCAATGCCGCCGGTGCCATCACGAGTGTGATCGCGCCCGCGACGAGAGACCGCCGCACCGCACTGGTTGCCACCATGCGCCTCAGGGTGTCGTGCTTCGTCCTGTCATTTGAAGGGTCACCGTATCGCCGCGCTGCACGATGTCGGCGCCCAACGCCAGCGCAATGACCTGCAGCACGTTGGCCGACGCGTCCGCCGCCATCGTCGCGGTCAACGTGCGACGGGCCATATCCGCGCCTTCCAGCTTGAGCTCCAGCCCATACCAGCGCCGCAGATCGTCGCGGACTTCGAGCAGCGGCGTATCGTGATACACCAGCTGACCTCGGGTCCACGCCACATCGTCGTCCGTTACCGACCCGCGACTCACGGCCACCTCTGCCCCCTGCACCATGCCGCGATCGCCGGCTCGCAGCTCGACGGCCGGCTTGGCACTTTCGATCGGACCACGCAGCGCCACGATGCCATGCGTCACCGCGACCGAAACCCCGCCACGCTCGTCGGTCTTCACGCTGAAGGCCGTACCGAGATCGCGGATCTCGGCGCCGCGCGTCTTCACGATGAACGGCTTCGCGTCGTCATGCTTCACGTCAAAGAACGCTGCGCCCTCGAGCGTCAGTTCACGGGACGTCGCACCGTACCCGGCCGCCACGGTCAACGTGCTGCCGGGTGCCAGAATGACGCGACTGCCATCGGACAGTTGGACTGAGTCGCGCGCGCCCACCTTGGTGGCATACACCCGCGCCTGCGTTGGGGTGCCAACGCTGCGCTGACGGGCCACCACAAGCACCAATGCGGCCGCCGAGGCGAGCACCGCCACCTGCCAGGCGCGAATGCCACGCCGGCCGGCTGACGCAGCAACTCTCGGTGCTGTCGAACGACGAGCGTCGACGCGAGGAGCACCGCCGTCCGCGATCGTCAGCCGCGGACGCGCCGACGCGCCGGCATCTGCGTCGAGGCGCGAACGCACCGATGCCAAGGCGCTCTCCACCCCCGACGGCGACAGGGCCACGGTCGCCCGACGTTCGGCCATCGCAGCGCGCCGCTGCACGGCGGCCACCACCCCGGCGTCCGTCGGATGCGCCGCCAGCCACTGCTCGACGGCGCGCGACTCGGCGGGGTCGCTTTCACCCGCGAGGAAACGGGCGATCGCGTCCCAATCAGCCTCCTGACCCTGCGTCGACGGCGGACCGGACTCGTTCTGCATAGCCTGTGAACACGGAAGCAAATAGGCACCCTATGCCAACTGCCAGCGCCATCTTAACTGATGCCCGCACGGCAACGTCACAGTGTACCGACGTGGTGTACGTCGGTAGTATACCTCCAATTCCGGCCGACCGGCCCCGTGCTGACCGATCGAGCCACGATCGGCGGACGACGCGTTGCTCACTCTGACATCAGCCCTGCCATCCTTCGTGGACGACCGTGACCAGCTGGCCCGCCTGAGCGGCGGCGATCACGCGGCGTTTGATGAGATCTTCCGGCAGTGGTATGAGCCGGTCGTGCGCTCGGCCAATCGCGTGCTGCACGATCCTGGCGTGGCCGAAGAACTGGCGCAGGACGTCTTCCTCGAGTTCTGGCGACGTCGCGAGACGCTGGCCCCTGACAGCAGCGTCGCCGGCTATCTGATGCAGGCGGTGCGCAATCGCGCACTCAATCACCTGCGGCACCTCGCGGTGCAAAAGAAGAGCGTGGTCTACGTCGAAGCCCTCTCCGAACCGGCGGAACACGCCGACGTTGCCGTGCAGAGTGGTGAAGTGGAACGCGCCATCGCCGCCGCGATTGCCGAACTGCCGCCCCGCACGCGCGAAGTCTTTGTGATGAGTCGCGAACGGGGACTGCGCTACAGTGAAATCGCAGAACAACTCGGCGTGTCCGTGAAAGCAGTGGAAGCAAACATGAGTCGCGCGTTGCGCATGCTGCGTGAACGACTCGCGCCATTTCTTGCGCGCAACGACGACGCGTAGGGTCGGTCGCACATTGTGTGTTCCTTGCGCAGAACGCCTGACGTGACGCAGCGACAATCGCTGTCCGTTACGCGGCCAATCCCGAGGAACGCTTGATGCTTCGTTCACGCACACTGGCATGCGCCATGACGACGACGCTGCTCGGCGCGGCGGCGTGCAGCACCATCGACGTCGCGTCGCCCAACGCATCGACCGCGCTGGCCGCGAGCGCGTTCAACACCGTACCGGCCGGGGTCAACGAGGTGACGAGTTCGTACGCGGCAGGCGACGGCGTATCACTGACCCCGTGGATGCCCGATCGTTTCTCCGGCGGGCCGCTGGGCATGGCGTTCGGTGGATTTGCCGGTGGTGATGGCGGCGTGGGCGGACCCGGGATGCGCGGCCTGATGGGTGGCGGCATGGACGGCGCATTCGTCGGTGGGGAAGCGCGCGGTCGCGGACACGAACGCGGTCCGTTTGCTGGTGGAATCGATTCGTCGTGCGTGTACTCGGCGGCGACGGGCGATGTGACCTGCAGCCCGACCACGCGCAGCGGTCTCACGGTGACGCGTGTGAGCACGTTCAAGACCGCCAGTGGCACGACGCAAGCGCAGCCCGACAGCACCACGGACTACAGTCGTACGCGCATCGTCGTCACCGGCACCGTCGCGCGTCGCGACAGCGTGACGTCCACGGTACGCAGCAACAGCGAGCGCGTCTCGACGGGACTCGCCTACACCAGCACGAAGGTGACGGTGAATGGCGCGTCGAGTGGCCGCGAGAACTCCGCGGGCACGAACCGCGAAGGGAAGAAGTTCACTGCGGCGCGCACCTCGGGCGACACGACGGTCAGCCTCGTCATTCCGAGATCGACGGCCGGCACGCCGAGCTATCCGACCGCCGGAAGTGTAACGCGCTCGATGAAGGTGATACTCACCATCGAGGGGGCGGCCGCCACGACAACAACGCGTCGCGAAGTCATCACGTACGACGGAACCGCGTCCGCCAAGGTGACGATCACGACCGATGGTACCACCAAGAGCTGCACGATGCCATTGCCGCGCGGACGTCTCGTCTGCTCGTGATGACTCCCTGGACACCACACTACTTGATACGCAGTCCGACGCGATGCGATGCCGGTCGTCCGCCGCGAAACGGTTCCAGCGCGTAGTCGATGGAAATGCGATCGACCACGATGCCAAGTCCGCCGGTGATGAGCGACTCATCGCGCTCGCGTGGCAAGCGGAGTCCATTGCGCACCACGATCGACACGCCCTCCACTGGCACGTAGCCAAGTTCGATACCGCCGGCGGGGCGGATGAAGCTGTTCCCTTCGAGCGTGAGCTGCATTTGCGCGCCGAGGTCGAAGTGTTCGAAGAGTGGATACATGCCGCCGCCGAAACCCACGCCAATCCGACGCGGCAGCATCCCCTTCGTACCGCCGATGCGCAGACCAGGGCCCAGGTTCTGCGCGACGAGGGCGAGGTTGGCCGGCCCGAATGGCATCGTGAACCCAACATCGAACGCGAAGGTGCCGTCGTGCGCAGCGCCGTATCGATCTTCGGCGTATTTCACGGTGGCGCCGAGTCGAAGTCCCTTCACGGTGCGTCCGACACCGATCGTGAATGCACTGCTCGATGCCGCCACGCCACCGCTGTCGGCCAGGCGTGTTGCACCGGCGCGCACGGCATCACCCCACGCGGTGCCACTTGGCGCGGACCAGTCGACGAACTGTGCGCCGATGCCAAGATTGAGCGACCCGATCTGCGTGACGGTGCCCATCGACCCCGCGCGGCCAAACGAGCCATAGCGTTGCAGCGAGATCGCCGTACCACGCGCGCCATTCAACATGCCCGGATTGTAGAGCAGCGCATCGCCGTCGTTGGCGGCCAGGCCGGCATTGGCCATCGCGGCCAGCCGTGCACTCGCGGGAAGACGCAGCACCAGCGGCGCTTCGGCTCTCGAAGGGTCCCCACTCGACTGCGCTTGCAGTGGCGAACGCGGTGAACCTGACAACGACACTACACCGACGACCACAGCAGCGAGCGCGCTCGCGTTCATCCAATCTCCGAGGTGGCGGCGAACGTGAGCGACGCCGAGTTGATGCAATATCGCATGCCGGTTGGGTCCGGGCCGTCGTCGAACAGATGGCCAAGGTGGGCGTCGCAACGTGCGCAGTGCACTTCGGTACGCACCATGTACCAACTACGATCGGTGGTGGATTCCACTGCGTCGGCGGTGATGGGTTGGGAATAGCTGGGCCATCCCGTTCCCGAGTCGAATTTTGCGTCAGAGCCGAAGAGCACAGCCCCGCAGCCGACGCAGGCATACGTGCCGCGCTCGTGATGATCCCAGTACGCACCACTGAATGCGCGTTCGGTGCCGTGTTCGCGAGTAATCTGAAATTGCTCTGGCGAGAGGCAACTCGCCCATTCTTCTGCGCTCTTGCGGATCTTGTCGGCCATGTGTCAAATGAACGCGATGATCACGGCCCTCGCCAGCGTCCCCTCTCCCGACGCCGCACACTCGCAGCATCGCAATGTCGAAGACCCCGACGGCTGGAAACTCGGACCTCGCGTACCTCAGACGCGAGGGACCTTGCTCCGCCGACTCGGCTACTGGCT
>CAYWCJ010000068.1:0-16355 GCA_964456595.1 uncultured Gemmatimonas sp.
ACGCCAACCTTGAACGGCGTGCCGCCGACGTACTTGATGGGCATCGTCTTGCCGGCATAGCCGTAGAACACCGGATGCTCGGGGCGCACCACCTCCGCCTGCACGAGCGGACGCTGCGAGGTGAGACCCGGCACCGTCACCTTGTCCACCGTGTTTGCCCAACCGAACTCGATGGGCAAGCGCGCGGACTCACCGATGGCGATGATGGTTCCACCCTTCTCCAGGAAGTCGGCAAACGCATCGACGCCGGCCTGCCCGAAGCCACCACTCATGTCAGACGTTTCGCCATACATGCCAAGGAACTTGTACTTGTCGTTCTTCACGTATGGCACAGGCTTCGCCGCAGGCGCCGCCATGACCACCGACTTGCCAAGTGGCTGCTCCGCCATGAGGATCACGTCGTACTTCGCACGCAGCCCACCCTTCACCAACTGTTCCTTGTAGAACAGTTCGAACGGGATGCCAAAGCGATCGAACGTCAGGCGATACCAGCCGAGGTTCTGCGTCCCGGTCCACTGCGAGTAGATGGCCACGCGCGGCACATCCGCATCGTGCATGGCGACCGTTGGCGCTGCGTTCAGCGCGGAGGCGGTGAGTCCCAGCTCTTCCACCGCGGCCTTCACTCGAGCCGCTGCGGCGTTGTCCGTGACCACGAACGAACCAGCCGGAAACTCCACGCCGTCAGCGGTGAAAGACTTCTCCACGACGCGCATGGCCACGTCTTTCAGCTTGTAGCGGAACGAGATCATGTTGTTCGAGCCAAGGTGCGCGATGGCGATGCCGGCCGTGCCGGTGCCGGCGAGCTTCCCCTTGATCGTGCCGGATGTCACCGGTGTCGTCTTCACCTTGAGGATCGACGAATCGGCACTCTCGACCACGTCGATATTGAACGCGTAGCCCATCGACCACCCGCTGTCATCGTACGTCTGCAGTCGGGAGTCCGGATACTGTTGTTTCTCAATCAGGTTTTTCGCGAGTCGACCGTAGGGCTGATCGCGCTTGATGACATACGAGCCTGCCGGATACGTCTTGTCGCCGACTTTCACCGGCTCGTTGGCCACTCCGACTTCGATGCGCTGCACCCGCATGATGTTCACGAACTCGGCCACCTTCGTCATGTCGCGCTGCACCGGAATCACGAAACCGTACGGCGCCTTCGTCTTGCCGTCCTCGATCGAATTGCGGGTCTTGATGTAGTAGTTCTCGAGGATGGTCGCGGGGAACATCGCCGTGAGCTGCAGCGCGGAGAGCACGCCGGTCTGCATGTAGTTCGTGTTCGACCGACGCGTGAACGTAGCCAGATCGTACGGCGTGTACTGAATGCCGCGATACCACTCACGATCCTGATTGCCGCCGCGCCCCGTGGGCACCGGTCCGCCACGTCCGCCGCCAAAGCCACCAGCCGGCCCAGCCGCAAGCGCAGCGGCCGCGGTCACCACCGTATCGATGTCACGTCCCGACTGCGTCTCGTACATCTTCATGAGACCATTGTGGTTGTACGCGACGGACCCGAGATAGCCGGGCGACCAGCCGTCCATGAACGCGTGCGTGTAGACGCCCGGCATGCCGTACTTCGTCATCTGCGCCATCTCGAAGTTCGCGAACCACGGAAGTTCGGCGAAGAGCAGCGGATCGAGGTTGGGGCTCTGCGGCGCGGCGCCGCTGTACGTGTACAGCAACGACAGCGATTCGTGCAGGTCATGCATGATCGGCGGATGCGCCGTGAAGTACCAATCGACGATCGTGCGCATCTGCTGCAGCACGATGTTGATATCGCGATTGTTGTCGTGGTACACGTACTTGCCCCAATACGGCACGCCGACGCCGCGGCCGCCTCCTCCACCAAGTGCGGGCGCGCCGGCCGGCGCAGCACCTCCGGCAGCGGCACCTCCGGCAGCCGCCGCCCCACCGCGTCCGCCACGACCCGCCGCCGTCGTATCGGCTGCTGCGGCAACGACGGGCGCTGCCGGCACCGGAGGATTGGCCGCCGCTTCGTCGAGTCCCTTGAAGAACCAGTCCACGTTGCGATCGCGTCCGTCCGCATCGGCAACCGGCGTCACGGAGACGTACACGTTGTTGCGAATCTGCGTGATCACCGGCGACGTCTCGGTCGCGAGTCGATACACCAGCTCCATCAACATCTCGCTCGGCCCGGTCTCTCCCGAATGCAAGCCACCCATGAGGTGATAGTGCGGCTTCGTGCGCGTGATCAACTCACGGATCTGCGACTCGCTCGTGCCGCGCGGATCGGCGATCCTGCCAAGATTCTCCCGGTTCTGCGGCAGCGCCTTCATGTTCGCTTCCGACGTCACCCACACCACCACCAGTTCACGACCTTCGTCCGAGCGCCCGATCGACTCGATCTTCACACGCGGAGTCGCGGCGGCCAGCGCGCGGTAGTACTTCAGCTGATCGGCGTAGTAGGTGAGCTTCTTCGGCGCGCCGACGTGATAACCAAGGACATCCTTTGGCGTCGGAATGCCTGCTACCACTGGCAGGTGGTCCACCAGCGGGCTGCCGTGCCTGGGGTTCTTTAACCAAGCCTTGTAGTCCTTCTCGAATGAAGGATCCTGACGCTGATTGGGGTCACGCGTCTCGGTTGTCATCACTTGCGCCGACAACATCGTCGGCGTGACGACAGCGGAGAGCATGAGCAGGACGAGCGCGGCGCGGCGCGCGGGGGACGACGATCGCATCAGTCGGTGATGGAGGAGGACAGACGGGCGTGCTCTGGCGGACGGACGACGTGCATGATCGCCGTGGGTGGATGTGGCGCGTGCACGTCGCAGGATGCTCTGAGGATACGCAGCGTGCGCCTGGTCCGTTACCGGCCTGGTACGGCAGCGTCGACAGGGGGGTGGCGGTTCGATCAGCCGTGCGTGGCGGCCGATACCCGACCGGGGAAGACGCTGCTCAACGCCGGCGCGCCGTGCAGGTGCAGAATGGGAGCCAGTACGTCCCGGAAGTCCGTTGTCACGGGCACGTCGCCAGGTCCCTCGAGGAGTCCGCTGGCAAGACCGCGCCAGTCGGCACGCACTCGACCGCCCGCCGCGCCCGCACCGAGCGTGAGCATCACGCTCCCTCGCCCGTGGTCGGTGCCGCGAGACGCGTTCTCGGCCACGCGCCGACCAAATTCCGTCATCACCACCACGGTTGTCTGCGCCATGCGCGACGCGCCCAGATCGGTATGAAAGGCCGCCAGCCCCCGAGCGAGACGGTCCATCAGCGGCTCGATGACCGAACCCTGGGTGAAGTGCGAGTCCCATCCGCCCAGATCGATTGTCGCCACGGACAGCCCTACACGCCCCTTGATCAGGCGCGCGATGTCGGCGAGTCCGCGCCCGAATTCGTCCGCCGGATACTCGGCGCCATTGGCCGGACGCGCCGACTCGCGTTGCATTGCTGCGCTGCGCTCGAGCGCGCGGACAGTGTCGCGGGAGGCGTCGGCCAGGAGCGAGCCAAGCGTCCCTTGCTCGTTCGCGTACAGCGCTGCGATGGCCTGACGCATCTGCGGGCGCTCCACACCGATCGAGAAGTCATCCAGGTTGCGCACAACGGCAGCAGACGGCGCGCCGCGAAGGGATTGCGGCAATTCAGTGCCGATGGCGACGGCGGACAACGCGCCCGGAGCCGACGCGTCACGTGCACGCAGGAAGCGACCCAGCCATCCGCCAGCCGTCGTGCCGCCCTGCTCCATGTGATCCTGCGCCTCGAAGTGCGAACGGGTGCTGTCGTCCGAGCCGACCGCGTGTACCACACCCAACTGGCCCGCAGCAAAGAGCGGCTGGAGTGGCGCCAGTCGAGGATGCAAACCGAAGCGATCATCCAACCGAATGGCGTCGCGCGATGCGATGCCGATCGTCGGCCGAGCCGTGTGATACGCGTCGTCGTCGATGGGCGGGATCAACGCCAATCCGTCCGCCCCGCCGCGCAGAAAGATCACCACCAAAGCGCGCGCGTCGTCGCGTTCGCTCGTCGCATACAACGTCGGCGCGAGTTCAAGCGATCGGTGTGCGCGATGCGGTTGATCGTCGTGAGGAGAGCGCATGGCTAGTAGCGCTGAAAGGCGGGCGAGGCCAGAGCCAGAGCGAGCATATCGCCGGATGCGTCTGCGGCCGCACGTTCGTGCATGGTGGCCGTGCGGCCGAAGAGGTGCGCCAGCAGCCCATCATCGCCGCCGGCGCGTCGCCGCAGGTCGTCGCGTGCAACGCGCGTGCCCTGTACGCCATTCTCGGCGAGCGCCGTGGCAAACTGCCATCGCCACTGCAACGTGCCGGTCCATGATGCAGCGTTGTCCGGATAGCCATCGGGCGTCGGAAACTGAAAGGGCACGTGTCCCATGCGCTCGAGCCAGCGAGTGATCGGCTGCGCGTCGTCTGTCTGCGCGTCAACGGCGCGGAGCGCGGACACGATGAAATGAAACGGACGCTTCAGGCGTGATGCGCGCACCGTGCGGAATTCGGCTGTATCAAAGAGCGTCCGCAATGATGCGTTGATGTCGCCGCCCGTTGCGGCGAAGGTCCGACTGACGGCATCGATGGACTGCGGCGATGGCGACTCGTCGATGAAGCGTCGGCACAACTTGGTGGCGATGAACGTCGCGCATCGCCACTGTCCGGTCACGATGCGCAAGAGCGCATCGACGTCGCTCGCGCCACCTCCCGGTGGTATGTCGCGGCCGAGCACGCGCTTCGCGCCATCGTCATGCAACGCGGCATCAAACGCCACTCGTCCGATGCCCATGAATGACGCATGCTTCGATCGGACGGTCCAGCCGGTGAGGGCACGCGCCGTCTCCATCACGTCGTACTGCGTGTAGCCACCTCGCACACCGAGTGTGTGCAGCTCGAGCAACTCACGGGCGTAGTTCTCGTTCGGTCGCTCGCTGGCGCTACCGCGGCGATTCACGCGACCATCGAGGTACCACAGCATGCCGGGGCTGAGCACGACGGCGCGGAGCAGTTCGGGAAACCGCCCGAGTGCATGCGGATGCAGCACCGCACGATTGAACGCGGGCGTGAGCCAGCGACAGTCGCCTTTTGAGCTGTCGATGTTGAAGTGGTCGGCCCAGAATGCGACCATGATCTCGTGCAGTTGTCGCTCGCCATGGACCGCCCGCAACAGCGAGGATACGCACAGTTGCTCGTGCAGCACCGCAGGCGAATACTCATACAGCTCGCCAAGAGGTTCAGCGATCGCTTCGAGTCGTCGAACGGCGCGATTGGCGGACTCGTCTCGTTTGTCGAACTGGAGCTGCTCGTCGATGTAGCGTGCGATCGCCTGATCCTCGGTTGCGCCAAGCGCGCGCACACGATCCCAATCACCGGGACGAGCGCCATACGACAGCCGTGAGATCGAATGTGAGATGCGATCGATCTCGCGTCCAACAGGCGATCCGAAGGGCGTGGCCGAGTCGTGCGACGTCCCCCGTTGCCACGCGAAGACGTCAGCGCAGCCTTGCGTCGCCGCAGCGGCCGCGAGTACTCCGCCCGCTCGCAGGAAGGTGCGCCGGGAGGTCATGGGAGCCGCACGCGAACCGTCAGGCCGCCGCGACCAGCGCGACAGACTCGTCCATCCGCGGCGCGCGCAATGCTGCGACCGCCGCGCCAAGACCGCTCAGAAGAGTCCACGGCAGGAATACGAACCAGCCGATGAACGGCAGCAGAAAGGTCAGTGCGAGCACGGTGCCCCCGCGCATCGAGCGTCGCCATGGGGTGCGTGCATCGTCGGCGTGTACGAGCCCGAGCCCGACGCGCTCACTCAATCCAGCGGAGCCAACGAGACCGAGTAGCACCGGTAGTCCGACCAGCACACCGCCGAACAGCTTGAGGACGGGGTGCACGCCACCGTTGACCAGCGCCGCGCCTGCAAGGACCAGTGGAAATCCGACCAGTACGCCAGTGATGGTGATGCGCACCGGCCGGGTCGCGTACGACTGCTGCGCCCGTTCCACCAAGCGTGGCACCAGCGCCGCCGAGGCGAGCCAACAGGCGACGATCACGATCAGCGCGCCCAGGATCAGAAACACGTACTTGAGCACATCGGCGAGAATCATGACGCCCTCCTGGTGTGACGTCCCACTGCGCGGACACGCTCGGACCTACGTCGTCGTACCGACCGCCGTTTCATCCGCGCACATTTGCGCGCGTGACGCTGGCGACACGTCGGCTTCTGCAGTACCATGGCATCCTGTCCACTCAAGGAGTTGTCGCCATGCCTTCGTTCTCCGTTCCGTTCATTCTCGCTCGCACCGCGCCGCTCGGCGCACTCGCGCTGATGCTCGCCGCGAGCGTCACCCTGCGGGCACAGGGCGCGCCTGCCACCGCCGCCGCCAACACGCTGCCGCTCAAAACCGCGCGCACGCACGCGTTCACGACCACGAAAGGCACGTGGCTGTCGCTCGATGTGTCGCCGGATGGCCAGCAGATCGTCTTCGACCTGCTCGGCGATCTCTATACGTTGCCCATTGCGGGCGGCAAGGCGACTCGGATTACGAGCGGGATGGCCTTCGATGCGCAGCCGCGTTACTCACCCGATGGCAAGCGTGTGGTCTTCGTCTCCGATCGATCGGGTGGCGAGAACGTGTGGATGCTGTCGCTTGACAGCAAAGACACCACGCAAGTCACGAAGGGCAACATCAACATGTACGTGTCGCCTGAATGGACGCCCGACGGCAAGTACATCGTGGCGTCGCGTGGTGGAGGCCTCGGTGGGACGGCGAAACTGTGGATGTACCACGTGGACGGAGGGAACGGGCTTCCGCTGTCCACCGAGCCTGCGCTGCCGCCGACACTCAAGACCCTCGGCGCCGCATTCGGCAAGGATCCGCGCTATCTCTGGTTTGCCGCACGCACCGGCGACTGGCAGTACAACAGCATCGGGTCGCAGTACCAATTGTATGTGTGGGACAACGAAACGGGACGCACGTCGCAAATGAGCACGCGCTTCGGCTCCGGATTCCGCCCCACGCTGTCGCCCGACGGCCAGTATCTGGTGTACGGCACGCGCTTCGAAACGAAGACGGGACTTCGCATTCGTGATCTCGCCACGCAGGCCGAAGAGTGGCTCGCCTTCCCAGTGCAGCGCGACGATATGGAATCACGCGCGCCGATGGATGCCTATCCCGGCTTCAGCTTCACACCCGATTCGAAGGCGGTCGTTGTTTCGTATGGCGGCGAGATCTGGCGCGTGCCGGTAGACAAGACCGCGCCGGCAAAGATTCCGTTCGAAGCCGATGTGAAGCTCGAGATGGGACCCGAAGTGAAGACGGCCTGGAAGATCGATACGGCGGCGATATTCACGGCGCGTCAGGTGCGCGATATCCAGCCTTCACCGGACGGCGCGCAACTCGCTTTTTCTTCGCTCGGGCATGTGCACGTCATGGCGGTGGCCAACGGCAAGCCAACGCGCGTGTCGACGAGCGCTGATGGTGAATTCAATCCGATCTGGTCGCCCGATGGCAAGTCGCTGGCGTGGGTGACGTGGAACGACGCGCGCGGTGGGCAGATCGTGCGCGCGAACTTCGATGCCAGAAAGGGATGGACCACTCAGACGGTGACGCCATCGCCTGGCTTGTACACGGATCTCGCGTGGTCACCAACGGGTGATCGCATTGTCGCAGTTCGCGCCGCTGCGCGTGAAATGCAGGACGCCGGCGCGGCGTTTTTCGGACCGGCGGCGGCAGAGCTGGTCTGGTTCCCAGCGGCTGGCGGCGCGGCCACCGTGATCATGCCGAGTGGCGGTCTTGGCGCGCCGCATTTCACCAGCGATGCCACGCGCATCTTTGCCTACGGTCGCGCCGGACTGCAGTCGTTCCGTTGGGATGGCACCGACATCAAGACGCACCTGCGCGTAACGGGCCCGTTACCACCGGGTGCCGGTGGCGCCGACGACGCAGGCATGGGTGCCACGCCAGGGCTCGATGCCGCGCTCGTGGAGAAGGAAGCACGCCACTACATCGGTGGTCGCGCGGCGCGTCCGATGGGTTTTGTGATGAACACGGGCACGCACCTCGATCCGACCGAGCCCACGCCGCCGCAGCCACCGCCAGCCGGACTTGTGCTGATGGCGCCCAAGGGTGATCAGGCGCTGGCGATGGTGGGGATGGATCTGTACACCATCACGGTCACGCAAACAGGTGCTGCCGCGCCGACGGTCAACGTCGCTGCACCGGCCGCAGCGGCCGTACCCGTCGCCAAGCTCAACACGATCGGCGGCGAGTTCCCGACCTGGAGCGCCGATGGTCGCAAGGTGCACTGGACGTTGGGCAATGCCGTGTGGACGTACGATCTGGATCGCGCGAAGGTGGTGGAGGATTCGCTCAAGGCCGACGCGCGCGTGAAGGCGCGGTTGCGCACGGATACCACGAAAACGGTGAAGGACAGCATCGCGCGTTCGGACTCCATCGCCAAAGCCGACACCACCAGGAAAACGCCGCCGGGCTACAAGCCGGTCGAGACGCGCATCAGCGTCAGTGCGCCGCGTGACACGCCGCGTGGCGTGATGGTGTTCCGTGGTGCAAAGGCGATCACGATGAAAGGGAAGGAGATCATCGAGAACGCGTACATCGTGGTGCGCGACAGCCGCATCGTCGCGGTCGGTGCGCGTGGCAGCGTGACGATTCCCGAAGGTGCGCAGACGTTCGACATCAGTGGCAAGGTCGTGATGCCCGGCATGGTGGACACGCACTACCACCCGCAGTGGCTCACACCCCAGATCCACAACACGCAGACGTGGCAGTATCTCGCGACGCTCGCGTATGGCACCACCACCACGCGTGATCCGCAGACGGCGAGCACCGATTTCCTCTCGTATACCGATCGGGTCGAGATGGGCGAGATGATCGGACCGCGCATCTACACGACGGGGCCCGGCGTCTTTTCCGCAGAGCCCGTGCGTGACCTGGCGCACGCGAAGGACATTCTCACCCGCTACGCGAAGTACTACGACACGAAGACCCTCAAGATGTACATGAGCGGCAATCGCCAGCAGCGTCAGTGGATCATCATGGCGGCCCAGGAGCTCGGCATCATGCCGACCACCGAAGGCGGTCTCGATCAGAAGCTCAACCTGACACACGGCATCGATGGCTATCCGGGCATCGAGCATACGCTGCCGATCACGCCCAAGTATTCCGACGTGTTCGAGTGGTACAAGGCCACGCAGGTGACGAACTCGCCGACGCTCATCGTGGAGTATGGCGGTCCGTTCGGCGAAGGTTGGTTCTATCAGAGCGAGGATCTGCTCGGCGACCAGAAGCTTCGCCGCTTCACGCATCCAGTGGACTTCGACAGCAAGGTGCGTCGTCGCGGTGCAGGGAACGCGCCTGGCCCTGCCGGCTTCGCGGTGAAGGAAGAGTACGCGATGTGGCAGCACGCCGAAGATCTGGCCAAGACCGTGGAAGCGGGCGGACGCATCGGCATTGGCAGCCATGGCCAGTTGCAGGGGCTCGGCATGCACTGGGAGCTCTGGCTGGTGCAGAGCGGCGGCATGTCCACCCATGATGCCCTGCGTTCGGCAACGATTGTTGGCGCGGAAGCGATCGGGCTCGGCAGCGAAATCGGTTCGCTCGAAGCGGGCAAGTTCGCGGATCTGATCGTGCTCGATCGTGACCCGTTGGTGAACATCCGCAACAGCAACACGGTGTCCATGGTGATGGTCAACGGTCGCCTGTTCGACGGCAACACGCTCGACGAGTTGTATCCGCGCAAGAAGCCGCTGGTGCGGCAGCCGTGGAGCTACTCCGTTCCGACGGCGGCGGCGGGTGTTCGACCGTAGTGCTCGGTATGCATTCGATCTCTGCTTCGGTGACCAGTGCTCCAGGCGACGCCGTGTCGCCTGGAGCAAACCCCGCCATCGCGAGGCCGGTCTGCCTGATCACCGGCGCTGCCACCGGCATCGGGGCGGCGTGTGCGCGCCTGTTCGCGCGTCAGGGGTGGGACATTGGTGTCAGCTATCTCGACGCCGAAACGCGCCTGCCGGCGCAAGGGGTGGCCGTCGAGTGTCTGACGTTGGGTGCCCGAGCCGTGCTGGTCGAACTCGACGTGACCAGCACGCAGAGCTGTGTCGCCGCGGTCGCCAGCATCACGCAGCGCTTCGGGCAGCTCGACGCGCTGGTGAACTGCGCGGGTACCACGCAGTTCATCGCACACGCGGATCTCGACGCGCTGCCGGAATCCGAGTTTGCGCGCACCTACGATGTGAATCTCGTCGGCACCTTCCGCATGATTCGCGCCTGTCGTGATGCGCTGGTGGCGAGCGGACGTGGCGCGGTGGTGAATATCTCCTCCATTGCGGGCACGGCCGGACTCGGCTCCTCGGTGGCGTACGCGGCATCGAAGGGTGCGGTCAACACGCTCACGCTGTCGATGGCACGCGCCTTGGCACCGCACATTCGCGTGAACGCCATCGCGCCGGCCTACGTATCGGGTGGACTACCCAGTCGCGTGCTCGACGGCGAACGGCTCGCTGCGGTGGAGCAGCACTATCTCGAAACGCAGGCACTCAAGCGGTTGCTCGACGCCGACGAGGTGGCGGCGCTCGCGCACTTCCTGGCCGCATCCGCTCCGGGCATCACCGGTGAGGTCATTCGCATGGACAACGGACTGCACCTCTATGCATGACAGCGCGTCTCCTGCCAAATCCACCGCGCCTGCTACACGTAACGCGCGCATTACGCCGGTGCGCATCGGCTTCATCGGCACGGGGCTGATCGGCACACCGATGGTCGAGCGTCTGCTCGAATGCGGACGTGATGTCACGGTGTGGAATCGCACGCCGGCCAAGCTGTCTCCACTGGTCGCGTTGGGGGCGGGCTCCGCCGACAGCGCGCGCGCGCTCGCCGAGCGCGTTGACATCGTCTGCCTCTGCCTGACCGATACGAACGCGGTGCGCGACGTGCTCTTTGGTGACGGCGGAATCGCACCCGCCATGCGATCGGATCAGCTGCTCATCGACCTGTCCAGTATCGCGCCCGACGCCACGGCGGAAATGGCGCAGCGACTGCGCTCCGAGAGCGGAGCGCGTTGGATCGACGCTCCGGTCTCGGGAGGACTGCCAGCAGCCCGGGCGGGAAAGCTGATCGTCTTCGTCGGCGGTGACGCCGACGATATGCCGCGCGGAGCTCCCGTGTTCGACGCACTCGCGATGCGCGTGACGCACATGGGCGGGCAGGGGGCAGGTCAGCTCACCAAGAGCTGCAACCAGATGATCGTCGGGTGCAATCTCGTGGTGATCGCCGAGATGCTCGCGTTTGCACGAGCGTCCGGGATCGACATCGGCCGTCTGCCGGCCGCGCTCGCCGGTGGCTTTGCTGACTCCTTGCCCCTGCAGATCTTCGGCACTCGCATGGCGCGCGGAATCGACACGCCGCGAATCGGAGCGCTGGCCACGTTCACGAAGGACATCGCGCAAGTGGTGCGGCTGGCGGACGAATGCGGTGCCGACGTGCCTATGTCCATCCGTGCGGCCGATGTGCTGCGCGATGCCGCTGTACATGACGCGGTGGGCGGCGACGCGGACATGTCGCGACTGATTCGGTTTTTCGATCGCGCGCACGATGCCGACGCCACCGCGTCGTCCTGACCAGGTTGCACGATCAGGCAATCCTTTCAACTCCAGGGAGTCGCCGTGAGCACGCTGCTGTTGACAGACGTTGACGTGCGCGCGCTGCTGCCGATGCACGAGTGCATCGATGTGATGGCCGACGCGTTGCGCGCGGTCGCTGCAGGTGAGGCAATGCTTCCGCTGCGCACGGTGCTCCGCCTTCCCGATACGCCCAATGCGTTCGCGACCATGCCGGCGGTCCTTGGCACCGGCGCCAACGCGTCGCTCGGCGCGAAGGTCATTACCGTCTTTCCCGGCAACGACGCGACGCCTTTCGATTCACACATCGGTGTGGTGCTGCTCTTTGATGCCGCTCACGGTGCGCTGCTCGCTATCGCCGACGCGTCGAGCATCACGGCAATACGCACAGCCGCCGTATCGGGGTTGGCCACGCGCCTGTTGGCGCGCGAAAACTCCACTGAGCTCGCGATCCTTGGTGCGGGTGTGCTGGCGATGCCGCATCTCGACGCGATTCGTGCGGTGCGTCCGATCTCGCGCGTGCGTGTCTGGAGTCGATCAGGCACCGCATCGCACAGTCGCGCCCAGGCGTTTGCCGCACAGGCTCGAGCAGCGCACGATATGGCGGTGGCGGTCTGCGAGGATGTCCACACGGCGGTGCACGGCGCGGATATCGTAGTCACGATCACCTCGTCGCGCACGCCGGTGTTGAAAGGCGAGTGGCTGGCACCGGGCGCGCACGTGAATGCCGTCGGCGCGTCGGTGTCGTCGGCTCGTGAACTTGATAGCGAGGCGGTGAGGAGATCGCGCTTCTTTGTCGATCGCCGCGAGTCCACGCTGGCCGAGTCGGGGGACTTTCTCATTCCTCGCGCCGAGGGGGTCATCGACGACGCGCACATTCTCGGCGAGCTCGGCGACCTGCTGCGGGGTACGCTTCCAGGGCGCACCAGCGCCAACGAGATCACCCTCTTCAAGTCGCTGGGACTGGCGATCGAAGACTTGGCAGCGCTTCGGCATATCGTCATGCGCGCTGAAGCGCGGGGGGTCGGTTTAACGGTCGAGCTCGGCGGAAGACGGTACTAGAAGATTTCTCATGTTGCCTATTGCGCGACTCACCCTTTCCCGATACACTGATGGCATCGCTCTCGCACGCATTGCGTGAGCGTCGTATCGGAGCGTCTCAGGGGCCCGCCGAGTATATGCGGTCCCTTTTTTGTTTTCGTTACTCTCGCCGTCGGCGAGGCCCGCGTGAGGGCTGATCACGAGCACGTTGTGTCGGCACGTACTGCATAAGCACTCCGAACACAGCACCAAAATTACCAAGCAGGAGTAGTAACATGCGTACGACCGGCATCGTGAAGTGGTTCAACGACGCGAAGGGTTTCGGATTCATCACGCCTGATGACGGCGGCAAGGACTTGTTCGTCCATCACTCGGCCATCCAGGGCGGCGGCTTCAAGAGCCTCGCCGACGGCGAGCGCGTGGAGTGCGACGTGGTGCAGGGCCAGAAGGGTCCGGCCGCTGAAAACGTCGTCAAGCTCGGCAACTAAGCATCCACACTCGGCGTCGCTCGCGACGCTGCAGTGCCGAAATACGAACGGGCTCCCGCAAGGGAGCCCGTTCTGCATTCAGGCCATCGGACGTCTAGCGACCGTCGTTCATGTTCGAGACCGGACCGCCTATCACGGGCGCGTCTTCCAGCGTCTTGAGCAACGGCTTCCAGTCGAACTTCACGTCCTTCCCGCGCACCCACTTCTCCATCCACATGAACTCCGCCGTGGACTTGACGAGCTGATTGCGCGCGTCGGGAATGCCGTGCGTGTTGCCCGGATAGACGAAGAACTCCGTCGGCACGCCCAAACGCTTGAGCGCCATATGCAGCTCTTCACTTTGTGGACGCGGTACGCGCGGATCGCCGTCGACGACGTGGATCATGGTGGGCGTCTTGGCGTTCTTGATGTACTTGAGCGGTGACTGGCGCCAGTAGCCTTCGAAGTCGTCGTACGGGAGCTTGTTACCCATGTAGTACTGACGGTTCCGCTGCACATCGCTCTGGGCATACATCGAGATCCAGTTCATCGTGCCCGCGCCAGTCGACACCGCCTTGAAACGATCGGTGTGCGTGAGGATCCAGTTGGACCAATGACCCCCGGCGCTCCATCCGAGCACGCCCAACTGCGCACCGTCCACCGTGCCCTGCGCGATCAGATGATCCACGCCGGTCATGATGTCTTCATAGCCCTTCGTGAAATAATCGCCGGCGATCTCGATGCGATGCTTCTCTCCGTAATTGGTGCTGCCACGGTAGTTGGGGAGCAACACCGCATAGCCCGCGCCGGCGTACACCTGCGAGCCGTAGCCGCCGTTGAAGCCCAGGACGTCAGCCGAGGCCGGACCGCCATGGATGGCGACGATCAGCGGGTAGCGAGTACCTGCCTTGTAACCAACGGGCTTGAGGAGCACGCCACCGACCATCCGCCCATCTTTCGACTTCCAGGTGATCTCTTCGGCGTCTCCAAGCGCGAAGCCTGCCACCTGCGGATTGACGTTGGTGAGCCGCACCCAGCTCGCCTTATCGGCCACCTTGTCGAGCGACGCGATCGTGTATGCCGATGGCGGCGTGCTCGGGTCCGCGTACTGCAGCATGATGCGGCCGCTCTCTTCGTCGCGTGAGACACTGAGCGACGCCTTCATGTTCGTGATCTGCTTGACGGCGCCAGTCGCGACATCGAGCGAGAGCAGCTGATTCGTCGCCTTCACCCCTTCGTTGAAGTAGATCGTCTTGCTGTCGGGGCTCCAGAAGTCCACCGATACGCCACCATCCCACGCGTCACCGATCTTACGGAAGGGCTGCCCCTTCGCGCCGATATCGCGCACGTACACGCGCGTGTCGCGGAAGTAGGTGAAATCGTTGGCGGCGGAGAAGGCGATCGTCTTGCCGTCCGGCGCAAAGGAGAGCGAGCTCTCGCTCACCTCGACGTTCTTCGTCAGACGCTCCGTCGCGCCGGTGGCGACGTCCATGAGATAGAGGTCGCTGACGAGACCCGCTTCGAGCGTTCCCCGGAAGTAACGGTCATTCTCCGTTCCGCGATACGCGAGCCACTTGCCATCGTCGGAGAGCGTCACGCCTTCGACGCTCATGTCCGCACCGCTGGTCAGGCGCTTGGACTGACGCGACGCGAGGTCGAGCGACCAGAGATGCTGCACCGGTTCCGCCTGATTGCGGATCTTCACATCGAAGCGCTTTTCCATGCGCTGCTTTTCGTCGGTGTCGAGCGTGTCTGACGCCGTGAAGAACAGCGTGCGAGAGTCGCGCGAGAAACGCCACCAGCGAATCGCCGTTGGATGCTTCGTGAGTGGCGTTGCCTTCGCGGAGTCGAGACCCGACACGGGCAGCGCCCACAGCTGCTGTTCATCGGCCTTGCCTGCGGCAAACGCGAGCCAACGACCGTCGCGCGTGAACGCAAACGCGCCCGCGCCGTCCTTCGCGTCGGTGATGCGTCGTGCTTCACCGCCATCGGGGCGCATCCAGTACAGCTGATTGACGCTGCCATTCGCCGGTGCGTCGCGATTGGACGCAAACACGAACGAGCGACCGTCGGGCGCCCACAGCGCGCCACCCTCGTTCTTGTCCTTGGTGAAGGTGAGCTGTCGCGTGTCGCTGACGCCCTTGGACGTCGACACGAGATACAGGTCGGACTGACGCTTTGCTTCCTTCCAGTCGGGCGATGAGATCGCATACAGCATCCATTGACCGTCAGGACTGATCGCCTGTCCGCTGGCCTGGCGCAGCTGCTGCATGTCGAGGAAGGTCATCGGGCGCGAGGTCTGTGCGCCCAGCGCGAGTGGTGCAAAGAGCAGGGCGGGGAGCAGGCGGCGAGGCATGAGGATTCGTCGGCTGGAGGAAGACCGCGGACGTGAGACATGCGTCCGGCGCCGCGATGGGCGCAACTCACAAGGTGTGCCCTGCGGCGCAACGTCGGAAGGGCTGTGGCGCCAGATCGAGTTGCGCGATGCCATGTGCGGGCAGTGAACCATCGAGCACGCCCGTGGAGTCCCTACCCTTCCACGCGCGCACAGGCAGCGCGCCGCCGTGCGGAACGCCGCAGGCCACATCGGACCCTCCGGTGTGGCCGGCAGCGCGGTGCCATTCGTTCCGCCGACGTCGGAAGCCCGGCGAGAACTGGAATGCGCCAGGCATGCGGAATACGATGACGGTCTGACTTGGTCGATTTCATGCTGCGCTCAGGGGAGAATGCGCAATGCGACGCGCGTCGTTCGGCCGGACCAGCGTCTTCACCGGCTGGACTCGCTGCCTAGCGCTGCGCGGTGCGATGCCGGTTGAACTTCAGTCCGGCCATGATCGAGACATCGTTTCGCGTCGTGGCTGCGCCAGTGCCGATCAGCGGCTTGAATCCGGCGGCGTAATCCCTCACCTCGAGGCGCAGTCCAACGCGACCCATGCCGAACTCACCACCGATCGCGCCGTAGGCCGCGAGGTTGTGCGTGGCATCCACGTCCAGCGTGCGATAGTTGTAGCTGCGAGCGCCGGCGCCAAGACCTGCGAACGGACTGAACGTCACGGCGTGGCCGGCGAACAGTTGCGGTGCGCGGTACTCGACGCCGAAGTCAGAGGTGAACACGTCGAGCTTCGGCGTCCTGGCGACGGAGCGGTCGCGGCTGCGCGCCCATCCGAACGAGCCCGTGATGGCGAGCGATGGGCGCACGAGCCAGGACAGCTGCACCGCGCTCGACTGCGCGTCTTTGAGCATGTCCCGCTGGTCGCCTGCGGG
>CAYWCJ010000069.1:0-15370 GCA_964456595.1 uncultured Gemmatimonas sp.
TGACCGACGCCGACGTGGACGGCGCGCACATCCGCACGCTGCTGCTCACGTTCTTCTTCCGTCAGATGTCCGAGCTCATCGACGCCGGCTACATGTACATCGCGCAGCCGCCACTTTATCGCGTGGCGAAGGGCAAGGAAGAGTTCTATGCCTACACCGAGAAGGAGCGCGACGGGTACATCGAACGCTTCGGCGAGGGGCGCAGCAACATCATGGTGCAGCGCTACAAGGGTCTCGGCGAAATGAACCCCGAGCAGCTGTGGAAGACGACGATGGATCCGCTGACGCGCACGATGCTGCGCGTGACGATGGAGGACGCCGTGCTGGCCGACCAGACGTTCCAGACGCTGATGGGCGACGATGTCGAGCCGCGGCGATTGTTCATCGAGACGAACGCGCGATTCGTGAGCAATCTGGATATCTAGTTCCGGCTTGGCGGGGCTGCGCGCGGGAACGTCGTCGAGAGGGTGGGCGGCGTTCCGGTGGGGCGAGGAGGACCGCAGAGTTCTGAGCGGGCGGCATTGTGCTGACGGTACGTGCGCGGCCGGTCGTCGAGCGGAACGGCGTTCGGCGCGCGATAGTGGAGGGTGGTCAGGGCAGTGGCGCGTCGAGGAATGTCGACGCTGGCGGTCGGGCGCGATGCCCCGTGGAAGACGCTGTGGCGGGCGCGCGGTGGCGGTGTTCGTGCGCCGCCCGCGTCGGTGCGCGCAACGTGTTTGTGTCGCCGTGTTCGCCACACAACCGGGTCTGACCGAACGTCGCCGAGCGTGTCGCAAGTGATTGGCTGAGCGCGTGTTGGGCAGTGAGTGACGGGTTCGGAGTCGTCGGCATATGCCGCGCGATACGGTGATAGAGTATCGCGCTTGCAGCAGTTCGCGGATTTTCGCTGGAGTATAGCGAGCGTTGGACATCAAGACGGACTTCGCTCCGTGCCGCGATTTCGCGGCGCCCGTGCATGACGACAGGCCGGCGCAATCAGTCGCCAAGACCCTCGCGAATTCTGGAGACGAGAGCGTCGAGCTTCTCGCTGGCCATCTGACATTCCCATACCAGCTCCACGCGCCAGCCAAGTTGGTGAAGCAGTCGCCGATTGCGTCGATCACGCGCAACGTTCGCGAGGAGCTTGGCTCTCCAGAATTCGTGTCGCGTTCGCGGCCACACGAAGCGTGCGCAGTCGTGTTTGTGCCAGAAGCAGCCCTGCACAAACACGACGACCCGAAATCGTGGCAGCACGATGTCGGGTCGACCTGGTAGATCCTTTCGGTGCAGTCGAAATCTCAGGCCAGCGCGATGCAGAGCGCTTCTTACCACCAACTCCGGCTTCGTGTTGCGTCCCTTGATCGCCGCCATGTTGCGGCTTCGGGACGCAGAGACGCGACCCTTAGGCAGCCGCTCCTCGCAGGGGAAGCTCTGTTTGTGGCGCAGGCACGTCGATGCGCATAAAGTCTGCCGGACGAAGCAGCCGCTCGATCATCATCTTCGCGACCGCCGCGACAACCGGCACGGCGACGGAGTTGCCGAACTGTCGATATGCCTGCGTGTCCGAGACGGGAATCTTCATGCGTGCGCCTCCAGCGACATCAAATCTCATCAAGCGGGCGCACTCACGCGGCGTGAGGCGGCGCGGATTCTGACGTCCTTGTCCGATCAGAATCTCGCTTCCGTCTTTGTGATAGCGTGCTGACAGTGTTCGCGCCACGTCGTCCGGCCCGAACACGGAGCACCCGAAGCCGTTGCCCTTTGCGCGGTGCTTCGCAGCGTACGCCTGGAGGTACCCCCAGAGGTGGTCGCTCAGGGTGTATTTGGGATTCACCACGGTTCGACCGCGCACCGTGAGCGTGTATGGCGCTTCCGCCTCCTCGTCCACGGAATGCAGGATGTCTCCGAGCGTTGGCGGTTTCTCAGGACGTTCGATCTGATCGAGATCGAGCGCGACGTCGTCACGGAATCCCACAAGGAACACGCGCTCTCGACGCTGAGGCACCCACGCGCTCGCGTCGATCACTTTCGGCTTCACCTTGTATCCAAGTTCTTGAAGCGCACCCATGATCACTTCGAAAGTCTTTCCGCCGTCATGACTCTTGAGGTTCTTCACATTCTCAAGCAGGAACGCTTTCGGCTGCTTGGCTTCCAGAATCTTGACGATGTTGAAGAAGAGTGTGCCCTGAGTCTTGTCCAGGAAGCCGTGTGCACGTCCTAGACTGTTCTTCTTGGAGACGCCGGCCAAACTGAACGGCTGACACGGAAATCCAGCGAGCAACACATCGTGGCTCTTGACCAATTCCGGAGGCTCTTTGGTGATGTCACCGACGATGTCGTCTGAGTCAGGGAAGTTTGCCTAATTCCGACCCGGAGCACTCGGACGACGAGGAGCGTTTCATCCTGATGGGATTGAGCGCGGCGCTGCGCGTCTTGGTCGTCGTGCACTGTGAAGTGTCCGAAGACGTCATCAGCCTGATCTCGGCTCGGAAAGCAGAGCCGAGCGAATGTCGCACCTATGCCCGGAGCCGCGCCCGATGAAGACCCAGTATGATTTTTCGGCGGCGACCAAGAACCCCTATGCGAAGCGGCTCAAGCAGTCGGTGACGATTCGTCTGGACGCGTCGACCGTCGCGTACTTCGAGGCGCTCGCAGAAGAAACGGCGCTGCCCTATCAGAGTTTGATCAATCTGTATCTGCGCGATTGCGCGGCGTCCGGACGGCGTCTCGCGATGACGTGGCGTCCGCCGCGTGCTCGTGCCGGCTAATCGCGGTTGGTGGGGCCGGGTCGTTGTGGCGCGCGTGAAGGCAAGTCTGATCAACAACGTGAGCACCGCTGGGGCTGTCTGACCTCGTGTTGCTGCAGGTGTTGAGGCTGTAGAATTAGGCGATTTTTTGCGCACGGCAGCGTCGTCGAGCCGACGTGGTGCGTGTGTGTTGATGGATTCCGCGAATTATGGCGCTCGATGACGATTTTGGCGCGTACTGGCGCCGGAACGCGCTCGGTGCGGCCCCGTGATTACGCCGCGTAGCCCGCGTGGGCGGCTTTCTCGATGTTGTGCACCAAGCAATAGAGTGTCCATTGGCCGTTCACTTTGGTGCGGCGGCGGAGCGTAAAGCGATCGAGCCGCTTGTTCGCGCGCCCAGTGCCGAACACCGGCTCCACGGTGGCAAACCGTTGCCCATACGCCTCGCGTCCTGCTGGCGAATCGATGCGCGCTTGCCTGCGCGCGGTGTGCGTGGGCCCTCGGTGTCAGTGCGTCCGTGCACGAACGCCACGTTGCGCACGGGCGTGGTGTCCGGCGTCCGCAGGCACTGCGCACGCAGCGGACATGGCCCGCAGTCACGCTTCGTTCGACGAAAGTGTGCGCCGACGTATTGGCAGTGGGCGTTTGCGATCCAGCTGGGCGTGTCCTTCCCGCGGTTGAATGAGGTGATCAATGCCAAACGGAGTGTCACCCCCGATACGGCGCTCCGACTGACGCAGGTGACCGGCATGAGCGCGGACTTCTGGCTCGGCCTGCAGCAGGACTGGGATCTGTGGCACGCGCTCCGCTCGAAGGAGGCAGGGCGTATCGCGCACCTGAAGCCGTTGTCCCGGTCCGGATGACAGCTCGTTAACTTTGCGTTGCCGCATTCAACGGTGGCGAAGGAATGCGGCCCATTGCTCGCTGCGCTCGCTGACCGCAATGTATGGGAAGCCGCTTCAGCAGAACGCGCGCGTCAGGCAGCGGAACAGCATTCAGGCTATGCCTGCGAAAGAGAAGTGCGTTCGCGTGGCACCGGGGAACTTCCGGGCCGGTGCGTCACTGTCGTCGCGACGGGTGGTGTTCGCCCGCCTCGACCGGAACGCTCACCCAGGCCCGTCTGCGTGCTGGCTTTCCGACTGCGCATTTGTCCCCTTCGGAGGCTCCCATGTGTCTGACGCTCGGCGGCAACAGGACGCGCGCGTTAAGTGTCACTACGCTCAACAGGACTCGGACTTGCATCTCTGTCTCCGCGCCGTCGCTGCGTCCGGTCGGCTGTCCGCTGATGGGATCGATCTGCGTACGTGTTCCCCCCACGCCGGAGAGCCGGGTTGCGCCTCATTCGTTGGCTCAGTCCGCTCCTCCTCCTTGTCGGCCCAGTTGGTGACGCGCGCGCGCAATCGCCTCCGCGTACGCTGACCCGGTCGCTCGACGTCGGCCTTGGGCTCGGCTACGGCTTTGGCGGCCCGCCGCTTCCGCATCGCGGCCTGCTGGCCGCGGGTGTCCTTCTGTCCGAGCCGGTGCGCCCTCTTCGCCGTGGCGCCTTGGTCCTCGGTGTGAACGCCTCCTTGAACCTGACGTCCGACCTGTCCGACTGCGTCACCGACCTCGCAGTCTCGCCGCGCGGGTGCCGCGACTACCCCAGTCACGTGGCGCTCAGTGTGCTCGGTGGGTGGGCCCGACGAGACGATCAGGGCAGCGGCGTCCGCCTGTTCCTCGGTCCGGGGTACGTCCGCACCAGTGACGACCGAAATGGGCTCGGCCTGTCGGCACGCGTGGACGGCGCAGAGCGCATGTCGTCGCATCTCTCGTTCGTGTTCTGGGCAGCAGGGGATCTACCACCGTCGCGTCGCAGCGAGCACCTGACAAACCTGACGGCGGGGATCGGTCTTCGCGTACACTGATGGTCGCCGGGGTCCGTGAGGTCCAACCTGGCATTGCTGCCGTCAGCGGCGGGACGGAAGGCGACCGATGGCTCGCGGCGGCAGGCCAACTACACGCCCGTGTGATCAACGCGGACGGCACGATCGCTGGGTGGCAGGACAAGGGACAGCTCGACCCGTCCGAGGAATCCATCTCTCCCGCAGACGGGCTGCCGCTGGCGGATCTCGACCTCACCGCCGCCACCGGCCTGCTCGCCGCGCGGTGCCGGACAACGCCGCTGTAGCCAGACGCGACGATCCTGTGGGCGGGGTTTACGGCATCAGCCGCGCCCACTGCGCAGAATCCGTGTACTGCTGGAACGACATGATCCGATCGCCGCTGAAGCGGTAGACGTGGCAGAACGGCGCGTCGAGCGTGGCGCCGTTGTTCTTCATCGTGCCGCCGTAGCGACCCAGCACGATGACGTCGTCGCCGCCGTCGATGAAGCGATCGGGCACCGCGGCGAAGCTCTCAATCGCGGCCAGCAACCGGCCGAAGACGCCTTCGCCAACCGCTTGCGCGCCGACGTACGGGTTGCCGTCAGCGAGTGGATGCCCTCAGCTTCGTGCCAATGGATGTCGGGCGCCATGGCGCCGAACAACACAGAGGGATCGTTGTTGGCGAAGGCGGCGTAGGCCGCCTCGATGGTCTGTACATTCGACATGGCAGCTCCTGCGCAGGATATGACGGCGATCGGGCGCGGGATACGTAATGTCCATACGCGCGCCCGGGAAGGGCATCTGGCGCGCGCGAATATGATGCGCGACCGACAACACGCGGTCGGTTTCGCTGTGAGTGCCGTTCGCGCTACCAAGGCGTTGCAACGGACCGATCGCGCGTGGGAGGCGAATCCCGGTCGTTACGGCGCTCCGCGCAACACGCTCAGCGCCGCGTCGAGATAGGGATCGCGACCACCTGCACTGTCTGCGGCGGACCATCGAACCGGGAGGCGTGGTGGAAGTCCGACGTACTGGTAAATGAAGCCATCGGGAGTCGACTGCCGTGATTGCGGAATCTGCAGCGCGTAGCCGCTCCCGTATTCGATGCGCAGCGGATTGCTTCCGTTGCCGATGGTCGTATCACCGACGGTGGTGACCTGTGGCAACACACGCAGCATGCAGATGAAGTCTTCGGCGGCGCTTCCGTTGAACCGATTGGTAATCAACGCCACGGGCCCGGTGAATCGGCGGGCGCCACCTGGATCGAGCGACGCCGGAATCGCACTACCGAAAGCAGTACGGGCCGCGCCAGTGCGGAATTGCGAGATGCGATAGGTTCGCGATCGATCGTAGAAGCGTGCGGCCACGTCGCGCGCGATTGCTTCGTCGCCTCCACCGTTGTCGCGTACATCGACAATGATGGCACGAACGGCGCCGAGGGCAGCGAGCGCGTCTTCGATTTCACCGCCCCATCCGGCGCCACCAAAATCACGAATGGCGATGTAGCCAACGTCGGTGGCCAAGCTCCCCGCGATGCGACCGTAGCGAATGCGCCGTGACGACGTGGCGACAGACGAGACCAGATAGCGTCCCTGCACCACATTCACGTCGAAGTGATGCGGAAACGGGATCGGCAACGCCGAGTAGCCGCCACTCGGCGTGAACAGTGTCGCGTGATAGTCCCCGAGTCGCTGCACCATGCGACCGATCGCACGATCCGCGTCGTTGCGCGTGCCCGCCGTGCGGACGCTGTCCCGATACACCACGCGAATGGCGGACCAGTCGACGTTGGCGCGATCGAAGAAGCTGAACTTCGCCTCGACGTCGGCATGCACGCGTTCGAAGAGGGCCAGCGGGTCGGAGGTGTTGACCGGTTCGACCTCGGTCGAGGAGCCACAGGCGGTCATGACGGCGACTGCGATGGTGTAAAGCACCGCTCGCGCTCGCCGGCTCCTCGCAACCCTGATCCGCTCGAAGTTCACATCGCGCAGGTGACGCATTCGTGACAAGGTCGATTGATGAGGGAGGATGCGTGGGGACACCCGGCTCCGCGCGTCTGGAGCTGCTCAGGATGGTTCGACGCGCAAACGAACCGAATGGTTTCAATCCTGGCGCGTGTCGCGCATCGTCGGTGGAGGATCGTTCTCCACTGCTTCCTGGGCCGCGGAGACGACCATCTTCGATCGCGGCCCAGGCGGCGGCGATTGGAGCAGCCGCACACCGTCTGGCCACCCTGCTTTCCGCTCGCGCGTGCCTGCCTCGATCACCTGGAGCGCAACCACGGATTGTCTGCCAACCGTATCAGCGATATTCGCCGTGCACTCACGGCAGCGGAGCGCGGGGCTGCGGGGGTCGGAAGACGGCGCTGGCGGCGCGGGCGGCGCGGTGCAGGCCGATCTGAGCTCGGCGGCGGCTAGGGGGCGAGTAGCACTGGTGGCGAGGGCCATTCTGCAGTTGTCGAAGACAGCATGTGTGCCGGCGCCGATTTCGTAGCGACGAGTGGACGGGCCTGCACGATGTGCATTGAACTGAATGCGGTGCGCGCCACGGGGATGGTGCGCACCGCATTTGGATGTGCTCGGATCAGCGGCTGAATGGGCTCGACAAGCGCTGCGCCGTGAGGAAGGTGTTGTCGGTGAGTGTCTTCAGGAATGCCACCAGTCCGTCCTTCTCGGCTGGCGAGAGATTGAGTCGAAGCGGCGCGTTGCCTTGTCCTCGCAGGCGGTTGTCGAGGTTGCCGTTGTTCTGCACGCCCGCGTTGTAGAACTCCACCACCTGTTCGAGCGAGGTGAAGCGACCGTCGTGCATGTAGCGGCCGCGCACCTCCACGTTGCGCAGCGACGGCGCCTTGAATCGACCGGCGCCCGCACCGACCTCCGTTACCGTGGCGTCGAGACCCGTGTTGTGAATGTCGTCGCTGATGTGTGCATTGGTGCCGTGACAGCGTGCGCAACCGGCGCGCCCGTTGAAGACGTTCTGGCCGATGAGTTCCTGTGCAGTGAACGTTCCCGGGAAATCGGGAATGCCACTTGGTGCAAACGCCCGATCGAACTTGGAATTGACTGACGTCAACGAGCGCACGAACTGCGCAAGCGCGAGACCGACGCGATCCGTCGTGATCTCCGGCGTTCCGAACGCCGCGGTGAACAGCGCCGGATAGAACGCGGTGATGGAGAGCTTAATGCGCAGCTGATCGAGCGTGAGTCCCATCTCGACAGCATCCTGGATCGGTTGCAGCACCTGTGCTTCCAGTGTCGCGGCGCGTTCATCCCAGAAGAAACGTCCGCGTGTGTAGAAGCGGGCGTTGGTGAGCCCCATGCTCTGGCGTCCGGTGAGACCGCCCGCGAAGCCCTTGCTCAGACGCGCCGTGTCGGTGAACGCGAACTGCTGCTGGTGACAGGATGAGCAGGACACACGGTCGTTGATCGACAACCGCCGATCGTAGAAGAGCACGCGACCGAGTGTTGCGCCGGCGTCCGTGATCGCATTCAACGCGGGCGTGTTGTCCGCCTGCTGCGGACTTCCGACGTTCGGTGGGGCCTGCGTGAAGTGTCGAGGCAGCGGGAGGCGTACGTCGGAGTATGCAAATGAGGCTGAGGGCAGTATGGGCGCCGTGAGATCCGCCGCAAACGCGACGATCGGGAACGCATTGGTGACGCTCGTCCCCGATGCATCGGTGGCAACGATCGTGGCCGTCGTGATTCCCGCCGCGAGCGGTGTACCGCTAATGCGCCCGTTCACGGCACTGAGTCCATTGGCACTCGGCGTAAACGCGACGCCGTAGGTGAGACCAGTGCCGCCGAATACCGTGCCGCCTTTGGTGGCATCGTAGTTGAAGGTGCCGCCAACCATTGCTTCCTGTGCGCTGTTCGGAGTGCGCAGCGATGCCGGTTCTACAGTCGGTGCGGCGATGGTTGGCGTGCCCGGATCATCAACGCTGTCAGCGGTGCCGCACGCCGAGAGCGTGAGCGCAAGAAGCCCGCTGAATGCGGCAACGTTGGTGCGCGTGAGCCTCGACACTGATCGACGCCGGGGATTGCAGTGCGCGTGGCACTTTGTGAGATGCTGCATGACTGCCTCGATGCGTGCGGGGCCAGACTTCGATGATGCGATCGTGTGCCGGATCGACCGGAGGGAACGGCGTATCGGGTCGATCAGGGAACACATCACGTGGGACGAACCCTATCTGCGGCTGTTAAGCCATGTGTTCAGCAAGCACTGACATTCACGATTGGCCATCCGCTCCGCGGACACCGCCTCTGCCGCGTCGGACGCGCCGAGCACATATAGCGTTGCCACGTGCATCAGAAGTTGTCGTATCACGCTTCCTCAATCGGGATGTGCATCATCGCACGACGTTCGGCGTTGGCCGATGATGCACACCGTGTTTCGTGGCGTGCGGCGACGACATGCCCGTGGCGGCTCCGACCAGCGGTGGTGTGAGCCCCTGCTCCGACGGCCGCGCTGCAACTCAATGCAGGCCGTGCGACGACGCAGCGGCTCACGATTTCACGCCCAAAGCAGGAAGGCCACGCGATGGTGCCGTTCTTGCTCAATGCAACGCCATGGCCAATCCGACCGACATTGCAAGCGACGTCTACGACGTGGGCATCGTGGGGGGCGGGCCGGCGGGGCTGTCGTCCGCGATCTGGAGCGCCAGATATGGGCATCGCGTGATGCTCATCGACGGCGGTGACCCGCGCAACTGGGAATCGCGCGGCGTGAACGGCTACCTCGGGTTGCCGGCGGTGCGTCCGGGCGAGCTGCGTGGACTGGGGCGCGACGAGCTGCGCACGTATGGTGTGACGTTGGTCGATGCCGCCGTGCTGAGTATCGAGCCCGATGCTGGCGATGCATTCGTGTTCCACATCGAAGGCGGAGCGAGCGCGCGCGCCCGCCGTGTGCTGTTGGCGATCGGGATGCGCGACGTGTGGCCGGATATTCCCGGGTTGGAACAGGTGTACGGGGCGAACGCGCACGTGTGCCCCGATTGCGACGGCTATGACGCGGCCGACAAGACCGTCGTGGTGATCGGTCACGGACGACGGGCGGTGGCGATGGCGCTCGCACTCACGACATGGACGTCCGACATCCGCATCGTGACCCACGGCTGCACGCCGGACATCGACGATGACGAACTGCGTGCAAAGCTCGAGGCCTCCAAGATTCGCGTGCTCAGCGACGCCATCCTGCGCGTGCGTCAACAGGGGAAGACGATTACCGGGCTCGAGCTCGCCAGCGGCGTGACGCTCGACGTGGACAAGGTCTTCTTCACCCTCGCGCAGTATCCAGCGGATGACCTCGGGGTTCAATTGGGCTGCGAGCGGGATCACGGCGGCCACATTCTGATCAGCGAACATTTTGCGACGTCGGTGGACGGTGTGTTCGCGGCGGGTGACATCACGCCGGGGCCACAGGTCGCACTTCGGGCCGCCGCAGGCGGTGCCGTCGCGGCGATGGCCATGCATAAGTCGCTCGTGCCGGACCATCGGAAGTTGAGCGAACCACGCGCGTAGCGGTTCGATGGAACTTGAACTTTCGCCAACGCATTTTTTATGCGCCGACCCTCAGTTCGTTGCGCGCACCAGCTTCCACACGTTGGTCCGCGCAATGACGTACAGCTCGCCGGCACCGTCGCGTCCGAAGGAGTTCGCCTGCGGGATCGAGACACGCGTCCATGCCGTGAGGTCGGTCGCACGCCCGCTGACCAATCGGAAGCTACGCAGCCATCCGCGACAGAAGTCGGCGTACAGGTAGTGGCCGACGAGCTCTGGAAGCGCCGATCCACGATAGACATACCCGCCGGTGACGGAGCATCCGTCCGAGTGCGGATAGTCGAGCACGGGGCTGGTCAGCACGCGACCGCTGGTGCAATTGATGGTCGGGTTGTAGCAGGCGTTGCCCTCGGTGAACGGCCATCCATAGTTGATGCCCGAGGTGCCATGCACGACGGCGTTGACTTCCTCGCGGGCGTCTTGGCCGACATCGCCGATGAACAGCGTGTTCGTCGGCGTGTCGAAGGAGAAGCGCCACGGGTTGCGCAGCCCATACGCCCAGATCTCCGGCAGCGCCGTTGCCGGCAGGAACCGATTGTCGGCGGGCGCCGTGTACGGCAGGGTGCGCACGTCAAGCCTCAGAACCTTGCCGAGCAGCGTGCCGAGGTTCTGCCCGTTGCCGCGCGGGTCGCCGCAGCACGCGCCGTCGCCCGGTGCAAGGTAGAGCATGCCGTCCGGTCCGAACTCGATCATGCCGCCATGATGTTCGCTGCCGCCGTGCGGAATGCTGATGATGATCGTGGCCGCGCCGCTGGCCACGTTCGCGCCTGGCGTCGACGTGATACGTTCGAGAACGACGTTGCCGTCCCGCGCGACGTAATAGACATAGAACAAGCCGTTGCTCGCGTACGCCGGATCGAAGGTCATGCCCAGCAGGCCGCGTTCGCCGTTGTTGTTCACTCGGCTCGTCATGTCGAGAAACGGTGCCGCCTGCAGCACCTCGCCAACGACGAGCCGGACGCGCCCGCCGCGCTCGACGATGAACTGCCGTGGATCGCCCGGAGGCGCCGTCAGGAAGACTGGTTGCACGAGATTGCCCACGAACAGCGTTGCCGCGAGCTCCAGCGGAGTGCCGGCATAGCGCACGCTCGCCGTGCTGATGACGTTGTCCGCCACCGTGATCGTCTGCTGCGCGGGCGTGGGCACATTCGTGGTGAGGACGCTGCGCACGATCGCCGCTGTGATCGTGTAACTGCCTCCTTCGAGTCGCTGCAACAGCGTGCTGGCGGCAAGGCGACGCGTGAATCCACCGGGGCCTGCGACATCGACGATCGCATCGACGCCCGGTGGCAGACCGCTCACCGCCACATCGAGCGAACCAGAGCCGACGCCGTAGTCCACCGTCGCTGACGTCGGGGAAAGCGTGTTGCTCAGCCCGACAGTCTGTGTGGGAAGTGCGGCGCGGTAGGTGCGCCCGCTCACGGTGACGTCGCGCGCCACGATCGTCCACGTGCCGGCCTCGAGCAGTTCCAGCGAGGTGGTTCCGGTCAGCGTCCGCGTGTCGCCGCGCGGTCCGCTGAGCGTGATGCCTGCAGCGGCGCCTGTGGGGAGACCAGTCACCATGATCGTCAGTCGGGCACTGGCGACGCCATAGAGGATCTGCGTTGCGGACACGACGGTCGCGCCGGTTACCTGGATCGTCTGGGTTGCCGGAACGCCGCTGTAGCGCACGCCGCCGGTTACGACCTCCTGCGCGACGACGGAGTAGGTGCCCTGCGGCAGCGAGGTGAGCGTCTGGTTGCCTTCCACCGTACGCCGAAAATCGGCGGGACCCGACACGACGATCGACGGCGTCACGCCAGTCGGCAGACCGTCCGTCGAGATGGCCAACTGACCGATCGCCGGAGCGGTGGAAGAGTCGCCACCGCAAGCGACCAGCGCGCTGACGATGAGCAGGAACGGGACCCAAGCGCGACGTGTGTGCATACTCGAACGTAGCGGATGTCGTCGGGTCGCGAGCTTGCGCGAGCTAGCGCGAGCTAGCGCGAGCAAGAAGCCGGACGAAGGCGTTGTCGGCTGGTCGACCGATCCACATGCGCCGCCGTCGGCGTGATACCGTAGCTGAACGTTGATGTGCCGGTGCGCGCGACGTCCATGAGCAACAGGGCGGCGAGTGCGTGCGCGTCATGCGTTCTCGTCGCATCACACGTCGCGACAAACTGGATGGGGAACGCGAATGAACATGCTGCGAAAGTCGGCGTCTACCCCACTCCGCTCCACCCGGCAAGCAACTCCTCCACCGCGTCGGATGCCTCGAACGCGTCAGGCGTTGCACCGTGCTCCAGAAGCAATCGCGCCACGTTCACGAAGTCACCGCCGCGCGGCCCCTGCAGCGACCCGTGACAGCACCAGCCAAGCGGCGTGCTCTGGTGATGCGTATCCGGCTTGGCGAGCAGTGCACGACCCGATTCGTAGCCGAGAATCGCCGCAACGCATTCCGCGGAGCCCTGCCACGCGGCGCAGTGCAACGCCGTTCCCGAATCGTGCCCCTTCGTGGCCGGATCCAAGCCGAGCGTCAGCATGAGCGCGACAGCGGGAGCATCGGCATCCCACGCGGCGTCCGTGATCGCACGCTGATCCTCCGCTGCGAGCGTTTCAACGAGTTTCGGATACTCGCGCAGCAGTGCGTGCGCGCCGTCGGAATCGGCACGCCGACAGGCCAACCGCAGGCGTTGCAGGCGCGTCGCGAACGGCAGCATCGCGGCGAGCGTATCGTCGTGTCCGAACTGCGCCGCAACATCCAGCGGACCGCGATGACGGCCGATCGTCCAGAAGTAGATATGAGAACTGCTTGGCGGCACTTCGGCGTAACGCCCGCGTCCTGTCTGCATCTCAAGCAGCGCCGGGTCCTGCGCCACCATCGCGAGTACATCGTCCGTGCGGCCGAGTGCTGCCGCGAGAAAGATGTCCGCCGACGCGCCACGCTCCACGAGATGGCGCGCCAGCTCGTAGCGCCCTGCACCGCCCGTTCGATCGAGCATCCACTCGGCCGGCGTCGCGCGGTGGTCTACGTCACGCGCATTGATGTCCGCACCTGCATCGAGCAGGATGTCGACGACACGCTCGGACCGCGCGAAGTGCAGCGGCGTCTGTCCATCACCGCCACGCTCTGACACGCGTTTCGGATCGGACTTGAGCAGCGATTGCAGCAGTTCGGGCTTGTCGAGATGCGCGGCCGCACACGCGTCGGGCACCGCACCGGCGGCAAGCAAGCGTTCTGCTGCGGCGCCGGTTGCGACATGCAACGTGTGAAAGCCACCTGCCCACCAGTCGCTGCGCTTGTTGGGATCGGCGCCGTACTCGAGCAGCACGTCAACCATCGCGGCGTCAGCGGCGCACGCCACCAGCGCGGGCGAATTGTACGGGAACAACGGCGCATTGATCAGCGGCCGGAACTCGGGGTGCTGTGCAAACAGCCGTCGCACCGTCGCCGCATCGCATCTCTGCATGGCATCGTGCATCTGCTCGTGTGGAGCGCGTGCGGCCGCAATCCGATCGTCGATGTGGCGTTTGAGCGCGCTCCAGCTCTCAAAGCCATACTCGCGCGCCAACACGAACTGTGCGTCGGCGAGCACGACGCGCGCTTTGTCGGGGAGCACCGCGCGCACGCGTGCCGTTGCTTCGGGGTCGGCAGCGGCGAAGGCCTGCAACAGCTCTTTCGCCTGAGACTTCTGCTGCGCGAGATCGACGCGCGCGGGGAGCGCACGCTTGAACGGTGACACCATGGGACGCCTCCTTCGTTGTGGCCGGCGTCCGCACCATCGGCCCGAAGAGGGCGTGATGAATCGAGCCACTGCAGGGGTGGGCGCTGCCCTTTCCGCGGACCGGAGGCGTCCCGCGACGCCGTGGGGCAAGATCACGACCGTTCGTGCTTGCCGCAAGCGCGACTCCACGCAAGCGCTCCCACACCTGATCGTACGCGTTGAGTACGGAGGTCTTGCGATCGCGTCCCAGGCGCGCGGTGCCCATTTCGTGATTGGCGTTGCCCAAGACACTTGGACCACGACGATTGGGTTGCACGTTTTGCGCGCCGACCGATTCGCGCATTTCGGCGTCCGCGGGTCGAAATCGGCGAGCTGCTCCTTCAACGCCGCATCGAAACCGCTACGGCCATCACACGAAGAGGCGTCGGCGCGCTGCATCGGTGATTGCGATGACCGCGGGATGAACCAGCTTGCGGTCCACGCTGATTGCATAGAAGGACTCACGAACGTCGGGCAGTCGACCGACGACCCTGACGCCGTAGTGTCGACGAATCTGCGCTTCGACGACTGTCGGGGCTACGAAGAGGCCCAGACCGTGCTGGCCAAACACCTGCAGGATGGCGACATCTTCCACCTCGGCCACGATGTTTGGTGCGAGCTCCTGGCTGATGAACCACGCGTCCAGATTTCGTCGCAACACTGTGTTCTGGGTCGGCAGCAAGAACGGCGAGCCGTCGAGCGACTTGGGGAACCTGCGCCGATACTTGGCGGCCAGGGCCGCCGTAGCGAACACGGTGACGCCGCATTCCCCGAGCAGGTGGTTGAACGCGCGGACTGGAAGCATCGGGGACGCGGGAGCGTCCGACAGCACGACGTCGAGCGCATGCACCGCGAGGTCCGCGACCAGGCGATCTGTCTTGTCGATCCGGCAAGTCAGTCGCAATCGGGGCGCGAAGTCGAGGGCTGGCTTCAATATCCGCCACGTCGTCAGCTTGGGAAGCGAATCCGAGATCCCCACCGCCAGGCGCGCGGGCGCCGGGCTCTCACCCCTCGAGAGTGCCTCGGTCAACTCGCGGCCCGTGCGGAACATGTCGTCCGCATAGCGGAACACCAACTGGCCCGTCTCGCTCAAGGTCCGCGATCGTCCACGTCGCACGAATAATTCCGCGCCCAAGGACCGCTCGAGCACCTTGAGCTGGGAACTGATCGTTGGCTGCGTGAGGTGCAGGACACTGGTGGCGCTCGCGATACTTCCCTCGCGGGCCACCACCCAGAAGTACAGCAGGTGCTGGAAGTTGAGCGTGGTAAGGGTTGGCAGGGCCATGCGCGAACGTATGCCCGGTGTCAGCGAACCGGAACCACCGTCGTCTGAGTCGCCCGCACGGCGAGCCGTGGCGTGGTTGTCGCCGCGCACGACCGACCCGTCGCTGACTCGAAACGTCCCCGTCGCAATCACGCCCTGGCCTTCGCGGCGAAGATCGCGCTGGGCGCCGTTCGAATCAGACACCGCCCATCTTCAACAT
>CAYWCJ010000069.1:15380-16101 GCA_964456595.1 uncultured Gemmatimonas sp.
GTGCGACGTTCAGGGGCTGCTCCGCGGCGGCGCGGCATTGGGCGCTACTGCACCCTCGACAACAGCCGCCAGCCCCACTCAAGCCTCGCCGATGGGCCCCCCACGACACCGGCTGCTTCCCGCACCCGATTCATGCGGCGGTGTACCCCCGCCCGCCATCCAGTTGACCCCTGCGATAGGCTTTTCAGAATCGCAGAAGCACTTCACCCACTTGAGCGCAGGTGACAGCATGACGGTGGCAACTGACGCAACCGGCACCCTCAACGTCGTCTCCGAGGCGGTAGAGCCGTGGCACCGCCAGTCGATCGACGTCGTCATCGCCGGTCTCGAGGGGTCGCTCGACGGCCTCGATCCCACCGAGGCCGTTGCACGGCTCGAACGATATGGACCGAACACACTGGCCGACCCTGCTGGCACGAGCAAGCTGCGGCTGATCTGGCAACAGATCTCGTCGATCATGGTGCTCATCCTGATCGGCGCTGCGCTGCTGTCTCTCGGGCTCAGCAAGTACCTCGAAGCGGGCGCAATCGGCGCGATTGTCGTGCTGTTCGCCGCCTTGGGATTCACGCAGGAGTACCGCGCCGAGCAGGCCATCGCTGCGCTCCGACGGATGGCGGTTCCGTCCGCGCGGGTCACCCGTGGTGGGCACCCGACGTCGGTTCCGGTCGGCGAACTGGTGCCCGGCGACATCGTTCACCTCGACGCCGGCACCGTGGTGCCG
>CAYWCJ010000070.1:0-16096 GCA_964456595.1 uncultured Gemmatimonas sp.
AGATGCAACTTCCCGTCGAGCTTGGTACTCGCAGCGTAAGACTTTGCGCGGTCGGCGCGCGCGTTCTATCGTGACGCGATCGCGATGAGCGCTGCCGCCAGCTTATCTGCATCCGCCACTGCGTTGTACAACGCTGGCGTGACACGCACGCAGTCGCCCTTGGCCAGTCCGGTACGATAGAACGTGAAAACTCCGAACTCGTCGAGCAGTGTTTTCGCGATAGCCTGATTCTCGGCGCGCCCGCCTTTGCCCTTGATGCGAAACGCGGTGATCGCGCCAACAAGCGCCGGATCATCAGGCGTGAGGATGTTGATGGACGGCGTGTCGCGTACGGCTTTCACCCACCGGTTGCGCAGGTAGCGTAGGCGCGCCGACTTATTGGGAACGCCGATGCTCGCCTGAAAGTCGAGCGCATCGGGAATCGTCATCACGATGGCGAAGTTTGTCGTGCCGGTGTGAATGCGACTGTCGATACGGTCCGCCGGCGCGCTCTCGTCGGCGTGAGCGCGATCGATGGCGTCGAGTCGCCCTTCGCGGATGTAGAGCACGCCCGCACCAACCGGCGCACCAATCCATTTGTGCAGGTTCACTCCGACGAAATCGGCACCGAGCTCGGGCAGCGCGAGTGGCACCTGTCCGAAGGAATGGGCGGCGTCCACCACCACATCCACCCCGCGCGCACGCGCCAGTGCCGCCACGTCGCGCACCGGGAGCAACAGCCCCGTCTTGTTGTTGCAGTGCGTGAGCAGCAACAGACGCGTGCGTGGGTTTGCATCGAGCGCTCTGGTATACGCGGCAAGAATCGCCTCGTGCGATGCGGGCTCCGGAATGTCCAGTTTTGCGACCGTTGCACCGCGACGTTCGGCGAGCGCATTCATTGCCCACTGCATCGCGTTGTAATCAAGGTCGGCGTACATCACGACGTCGCCGGCTTTCACCCGATTGTACTGGCCAATGAGTGCCTGCAACGCTTCCGTCGCGCCGCGTGAGAACGCGATCTCGGTGGGCTTGGCGCCCAGCGCCTCGGCCACACGCACGCGCGTGGCCTGCAGCATCGCGGGATACTCGCGCCGCGCGAAGTACGAGCTGTCGCGGTTGGCGCGGTCGATGTGCTTGTGGTACGCATCGAGCACCGGTGTGGCCATCATCCCGAAGAAGCCTGCCTCGAGATTGGTGACCTTGTCGGAAATGCGATATCGAGCCGCAACCTGCGCCCAATAGGATTCGTCCTGCGCGATCTCTTCCGGATTGCCGATGCGCGGCTGCAACGGCGGCAGCGCTTCACGCTCACGAGATCGCGTGACGTCGGCCGTCGCCGCGGCAACCGGCACAGTGGTGGTGAGCGAGGCTGCGGAAACCAGCGCAGCGTGACGAACGAAGTCGCGACGGGTAGGCATGGTCGAAGCTATGGTGATTGGCGAGATGGTGCAAAGCAGCGCGCGATCATTTGGCAGACCTGTGACGCAGCACGCGACCGGGACGTGCGCTCGTCATCACACCGTCGGCAATGATGGGTACGCCGTTGACCAGCACCCACGGAAGACCGACGGGATAGTGATGCGGGTCGGTGAAAGTGCCGACATCGCTCACCGTCGACGCGTCAAAGAGCACGACGTCCGCCACGCACCCTTCACGCAGGCATCCGCGATCGGTGAGACCAAGTCGCGCCGCCGGCATACCCGTCATCTTGTGTACGGCCTGCGGCAACGTGAGCACTTTCTCGTCGCGCACGTAGCGGCCAAGCACGCGCGGGAACGTGCCGTAGTTGCGCGGATGCGGTACGCCGTCGCCGAGTTTCGTGAGTCGACCGTCGCTGGCGATCATCGTCTGCGGATGCGCCATGATGCGCTTCACGTCGGCTTCCTCGATGACGTGATACACCATACCGGCGCCGCCATTCAGTACGCCCTCGAGAATGAGCGTGACCGCCGACTCCGGTGTGGAGGGAAGTCCACGCTGGATCGCCCAATCGTGCAATGTCTTCCCTTGCAGGTCGCGGTCCCAGGTCACGATCGCAAACTGCACACGGCGCAGATCTCCGCCGCCGCGATCGTTCAGCACGAGATCGATGATGCCGCGCGTGATGCTCTCCTTGAGCACCGGGTTCGCCAACCGCTTCCGCAGCTCGGTGTTTCCACCAGCCAGCGCCCACGGTGGCACGAGCACGTCGAGACCCGTGAAGCTGGCCGTGTACGGATACTGATCGATCATCACGTCGGTGCCGGCCTTGCGCGCCGAGTCCACCATGCCGAGTGTGATGACACTCTTTCCCCAGGCTTGTCTACCGATCGCCTTGTGGTGCGTCAGGACGACCGGAATCGTTGCGCGCCGGCCGATCTCGAGCGCTTCGGCAACGCCGTCGAGCAGGCCGACCCCTTCTTCGCGAAGATGTGAGGTGTAGATGCCGCCGAAGGCCGCAGCTTCTGCGGAAAGTGCGATGACTTCGTCGATGGTGGAGTAGTAGCCGGGCACGTAGCGAAGTCCCGTACTGAGCCCGAACGCGCCCTGTTGCATCGCCTCACGAACCATCGCTCGCATGCGGGCGAGTTCGGCCGGCGATGGCGCGCGATTGTCCGTGCCCATGACCCGCCGCCGGATGGTGTTGTGCCCCGCGAGGTAGGCCACGTTCATTCCCAGTCCGGCGCGATCGGCTGAATCGAGATAGACGCCGAATGGCCACGGTCCGCCGCCGTCCGGACCGCCCAATGCGAGCGTGACACCCTGTCGTACATGGCTCTCCGCGCTGGCCAATTGCAGCAGCGGTTCGAGATGCGCATGCAGATCGATGAAGCCCGGTGCGACGGTGAGGCCGCCGGCATCGATCACACGAGTGGCCAACGCCGGATCGAGTGGGGTGGTGGAGACGCGCACCACACGATTGCCGACGATGGCGACGTCTGCGCGCCTGCCGGCGGCGCCCGAACCGTCGAGCACGGTGCCGTTGCGCACCAGGACGTCGTACGTGGCGGTGCGCCCTGCGGTCTGGCCGAGCGCTGGCGACGCAAACATCGCCATCAACGAAGCAGCGAACGCGCCAAGCGCGATTCGGCGACAGGGGGCGAAGTGCTGCACTCCAACGCAAGCAACGGTCATCCACGGCTCATGGTAGGGGGACCACTGAACATACGCCCAACATACGTCGAATCTACCGCTGCAGACGGGTGGCGCATCCGCCAGCCGTCGCCGCACTTTGCTGCGTCCCACCACGCCCTCACACACCGGATCGGCGACAACGGACCGTACGGTTCCACATTCACCTCCATCCGCACGTTGCCATGCAATGGTCCATCATCGGACTCAACTTCCTCTACGCGACGCTTGGCGTAGTGTTGATGTTTGTCGCCTACCGCGTCATTGATCATTTCACGCCCAAGGTCGACTTCGAGGAAGAGCTCAAGAAGGGGAATGTGGCGGTAGGATTGTTCATCGCCGCGATCTTCATTTCCGTCGCCATCGTGATCGGCGGCGCCCTCAACTAGCGAGCGAATCGTGAGCGACTCGAAGGTTGTGCGACGGCAACGCGCGACTTCGCGGGCGGGACTGCAACTCGCCTTGTGTCTGGCCGTCGTGTCGCCGGCGCTCGATGCACAATCGCGTCAGGCGGCCGATCGATACGACGACACTTTCCGCAAGTACACGAAGCGACAGTTCGGCCCGGGCTTCGACTGGCGCATCTTCAAGGCGCAGGGGATGGCGGAAAGCAATCTCGACTCGGCGGCCCGCAGTCACGTGGGCGCACGCGGGGTGATGCAACTGATGCCGGACACCTTTCGCGAGATCGCGTCGAAGAATCCGGAGCTCGAACGCATCGACGATCCCGAGATGAACATCGCCGCGGGCATCGCGTACGATCGCACGCTGTGGGTGCGATGGGAGCGCGACTCGGTGGATGTCGATCGGACTCGCTTCGTCTTTGCCAGCTACAACGCGGGGCGCGGCACGCTGCTCAACGCGCAGAAGTCGGCACGCGCGGCTGCGCTCGATCCGCGTTTGTGGCCGAGTATCGAGGTGGTCGCACCGAAGGTGCCGCGATGGCGACACACCGAGACGATGGGCTACGTCCGCCGCATTGCGCTCTTCACCAGCCAACTCGACGATCGAGGACGAGTCATGGTGAACGGAGTCTCGTCGCGCGGGCTTAAGCGCTAGCCGTTCCAAATCGACGAGAGCGCCCGCACTGCATTGCCGCCGAGGATCAGCTTGATGTGCGCATCGCTGTAGCCGCGCTTGATGAGCCCCTCCGTGAGATCGAACATGCGCTTGGGATGATCCAGCCCTTCGATCGTCAGCAGGCGCTTGCCATTCGCGTCCACGTGCAGGTGGTAGCGTTCGAAATTCGGTGTGGGCGGCACACTTTCGGCTGGTCCGTTGACAGGATTCGGATTGCCGACGACATCCATGTCGCTGCCGACCGCGCAGTGCTCGATGCCCACCAGCTTCGCGACATGGTCGAAGTGATCGAGCACATGCGCGACCGTGACTGGTTCCTGTTCGTGCACCATCATGCGCAGGAATGGAATCCCCATCACACCGCCCGTCTTCGCCATCTTCACGATCATCTCGTCGGTCTTGCAGCGAAGATGACCGGGCAGCAGCGCGCGCGCACTCGCATGCGAGAACACCACGGGTCGCTTGGCAATGTCGAGCGCGTCGAGTGTCGTGCGGTCGGCACAGTGCGACACGTCAACCGCCATGCCGACACTCTGCATGCGCGCGACAATCTGCTTGCCGAACACCGTCAATCCCGCATCCTGGTCCTCGAGAAAGCCGGCTCCGATGCGGTTCTGGTAGTTGTACGTGAGCTGCGACAATCGCTGGCCCAGCGCGTAGAAGGTGTCCACGTCTTCCACGGCGCGGAAATGGTCGGAATTCTGGAAGGTGATCATGATGCCCACCTTGCCCGCGCGCTTCACAGCGTCGAAATCGGTCGCGTCGTCAATGCGCATGAAGCGATCGGGATATTCGGCGACGAAACCATTCCAGTCGGCGAAGAAGCGGATGGCGGCCGCGTAGTCGCCGGGGGGGTGGCCGAGTGCGATGACATGGTAGCCGGAGGTGCGATATGTCTCGAAGTCGGCGGCAGACATCGAGCGCGACTTGCTGAGCCAGAGTGTGCTCTTGGGAGGCTTGTCGGCAAAGTCGGCGAAGCGGAATTGGTTCAACAGGTCGACAACGACCGACTCCTGCATGAGGCGAATGGCGCGCGCGGAGTACTCGGTGGCGCTGTGCTCGAAGAGGCGATGACGACCGCGCAGCACGGCAGGGGCCGCGGCGAGCGACGCCATCTGCAGCAGCGCGTCACGGCGTGAGACACGCACTGGCGACGAGAACGGATGCACGAGAGCGGCTCCGGAGGAGTTGGGGGTGACTACACGCGCTGGCGTGAAGTCCGTGCCGGAAAGTGTGGCGCGAGTACACGCTCGCGCCAGCAGGGACCGCCGCGCACATTCCAGTCGTCGTTCCCCGGCGAGATGCGAGCGGCGTGTACGCCGGCTCCCGTGCAGCTTCCCGTGCAGTTTCTCGGAGTACGTCGATGAGCCTGCTATCACGATGGTGGCGCGCGCAGCGGGTCCTCGGCATGCTCGTTGCCGCAGTCCCGCTGAGCATGGCTATGAGCGCCCCTCACGTTGGCGCGCAGGCGCCCAAATGGCGCAATCTCTTCGACGGGAAGACGCTCGACGGCTGGTATCAGTGCAATGGCACCGCCCCATACACCGTCGAAGACGGCACGATCACCGGTCGCACGGTGGTCAAGTCACCCAACAGCTTTCTCTGTTCGCGCGAGAAGTTCGGCGACTTCATACTCGAATATGACGTGTGGGTGGCCACCAACCTGAACAGCGGTGTGCAGATCCGCAGCATCGTCGATCCCGCATTGAAAACCGGCCGCGTACACGGGCTGCAGGTGGAAGTGGATCCGTCGGAGCGCTCTTGGAGCGGCGGCATCTACGACGAATCGCGGCGCGGTTGGCTGTATACACTCGACGGGCAAGCGGCGGCGAAGAAGGCCTTCAGAATGGGTACGTGGAACCGATTTCGGGTGGAGGCGATCGGGTCGTCCATCCGCACGTGGCTCAACGGCGTGCCCATCGCCAACATCGTGGACGATCTCACGCCAAGCGGCATTCTGGCGCTGCAGGTGCACGCGATCGGGAACGACGAGAAGCACGCCGGCGAGATGATTCGATTTCGGAACGTGCGCATTCTCACCCAGCAGCTCGCGGCAGCGCGTTCGGCGGATCGAGTGGCGGCAACGCAGTTCAACTACGTGCCCAACACGCTCAGCGCACGCGAGCAGCAGTCCGGGTGGAAGTTGCTCTGGGATGGCCGCACGACCACCGGCTGGCGCGGCGCCAGGCGCACGACCTTTCCAGCCAACGGATGGGAAGTCAAGGACGGCGTGCTGTCGGTGATGGAGACCGAGGGGAAGGAAGCGGCGGCCGGTGGTGACATCGTGACGATGGACAAGTATCGCAACTTCGAACTCGTCGTCGAGTACAACCTCGCGCGCGGTGCGAACAGCGGCATCAAGTACTTCGTCGATACGGAACTCAACAAGGGCGAAGGGTCGTCCATCGGATGCGAGTTTCAGATCCTCGACAACGACGTGCATCCCGACGCGAAGCTTGGTGTCAACGGCAATCGCACGAACGCTGGCTTGTACGACCTCATCGCGCCGCAGAACATCCGCTTCAACGGTATCGGCGAGTGGAATCGTGCGCGCATCATCGTGCAGGGTCGTCACGTCGAACATTGGCTCAACGGCTTCAAAACCGTCGAGTACGAGCGCGGCACGCAGATGTGGCGGGCCCTCGTCGACAAGAGCAAGTACGTCGTGTGGCCCAGGTTTGGTGAGGCGGAGGAAGGGCACATCCTCCTGCAGGATCACGGCAATCGGGTGTCGTTCCGTTCGATCAAGATTCGCGCGTTGCCAGACTCAGCACGCTGACCGGAGAACTCGTGAGCGACACATCCAGCGACACATCCAGCGACACATCCAACGACGAGCGCGATCTCGTCGGCGCCGAGTCATCGCGCCGAGTGTTCCTGAAGCGGACCATGGTCGGCTCGGCGGCGTTGATCCTGCCCACGTTCATTCCGCGCACGTATCTCTTCGGCGCGACGCGTCCGCCCAGCCGCACGATCAACGTGGCGCAGATCGGCTGCGGTCGCATGGGAATGGAAGACCTGCGCGGTACGATGGCGCATGACATGGCGCGCATCGTGGCCGTCTGCGATCTCGACGCGAGGCGTCTCGGTCTCGCGCACGCCGAAGTGGAGCAGTTCTATCGCGCGAAAGGTGAACGGAAGGTGGACGTCGGCGCGTATCGCGACTATCGCGACGTGCTGGCACGCGCCGACATCGACGCGGTCATCGTCACCCCACCCGATCATTGGCACGCGATCATCGCCGTGGAGGCAGCGCTGGCGGGCAAGGACATCTACGTGCAGAAGCCGATCACGTACGACATCGCCGAAGCGATCGCGTTGCGCACAGCCGTTCGTGCCAAAGGCCGCATCCTCCAGACAGGCAGTCAGCAACGCTCGTCGAATCCATGGAATACGTTCCGCATGGCGAGCGAAGCGGTGCGCAACGGACGTATCGGGTCGCTGCGCACCATTCGCGTGGGGATCGGACAGGATCAGCCGCGCGGTCGAGGCCCGATGGCGGAAGCCGTGCCGACCAGCTTCGACTACGACACGTGGCTTGGACCGGCGCCCGAGCAGCCGTACATGGAAGCGCGCGTGCATCCGCAGGAGGGCTACGGTCGCCCAGGGTGGATCACCACGGAAGACTTCGGACTCGGCATGATCACCAACTGGGGCGCGCATCACATCGACATCGCACAGTGGGCGATGGGGATGGAGTTGCGCGGGCCGAGCACCATCGAAGCCAATGCCACCTTCATGCGCGATGACGTGTGGACGGTCCATCACGGCTACCATGTGGAGATGCTCTATCCGAATGGTGTGCGCGTGATTCTCGACCAGTCGTTCCCCAACGGTCTGCGTTTCGAGGGCACGGATGGCTGGGTGTTCTGTGCGCGTGGTCCGGTACAGGTGACGAGCAGCGATCCCGGCGCGGCGGCGCAGGCGAGTGGCGCGCGTTCGCTCGACGCGAGTGATACGAAGCTTCTCACCGAGCCGTTTGGTGCGCGCGACATCCGTTGGCCGACCAGCGACAATCATTATCGCAACTGGCTCGAGGCGATCGAATCACGCACCGATCCGATCGCGCCGGTCGACCAGGCGGTACGCAGTCTGCAGGCGTGCGCCGCTGCATGGATCGGGATGAAGCTTAATCGGCCGCTCACGTGGGACGTTACAACGGAGCGGTTTGTTGGCGATGCCGAAGCAGCGGCGCTGTGCGCACGGAAGCCTCGCTCCATCCAATACGACATTGCGGCCGTGATGAGACAGGCAGGCCTTTAACTGGAGCTCGTGTGCACCTCGCAGCCGATATCGTGGTCGCGCTGGTGGCGGTCATCCACGTGTACATCCTCATCCTCGAGATGTTCCTGTGGGACAAGCCTGCAGGACTGCGCGCGTTCGGCCAGACGCAGGCGGCCGCAACGGCCAGCAAGGTGCTCGCGGCCAATCAGGGGCTGTACAACGGCTTCCTCGCCGCGGGGCTCGTGTGGGGACTCGCACTCGGACGCGCCGGATTCACCGTCAAGCTGTTCTTCCTCGGCTGCGTCTTCGTGGCCGGCGTCTACGGCGCGATCACGGCAAGCCGAAAGATTCTTTACGTGCAGGCGCTGCCGGCGCTGATCGCCATCGTGCTGTTGCATCTGCATTGACTGCTCTGCGCACGCATCACCGGAGTCCACTAGGCCTGTCGACGACGTCGGAGTTTTCGGTGCGTTGTCAATGCGAGCATGGGGATCGGGGTCATCCTTCAGTACTGCGCGCCGTACTGCGCGCCGTGCTGCGCGCCGTGCTCGAGGAACACGGCGCGATCGTGCGGGAGTGCGTGATCCGCGGTGAGCGCTACCGCTACCGCGACAGCGATCCCGTATACGTGATGCTCGCCGTTGGCGGCGTTGCACCGAAGTTGGCGGAGCCGTCGAGCGAACCGCGCCCCTGCTTCAGCGAGCCGGTGGCCGACTCCACTTCCCACGTACCTGCCAGCACGGCAACTGTCGGGCTCGTGAAAATCAGCGTGGCGCTCCCCTTCACAATGATGGTGCCCGACTTGCCGGTGAGCGTACGACGGAAGGTGACCGGCACCGGCAACTGCGTGAGCGGCCCGCCGAAGGTGAGTCCTTCCGTCGTGTTGCCTTCGTCCGCCACCGCCCCACTCACGCGCCGGTAGACGTCAGACTGTTCGCGCACTTCGTGTACGTTCGCGATCGCCTCGTACGGTGTGAACGCGACCGTTCGTTCGGCGTTGCTCAAGCGCCAGTTGAGCCACGACCGCAGGTGCAGATAGAGACCCGTCTCGTCGAGCCGCGCCACCCAGTTGCTCGCGCGCGTACCGGCGCGCACATGAATCCAGAGCAGTGGTGCGATCGCCATCGGCACGAGTGCGGGCAGTGCAAGCCCCACCGCCGCTCCACCAAACCGCAGGGGCGTGACCGTGCGTGTGGGAAGTTCGAACGCGGCGACGATGAGAAACACCCACACCGCGACACACACCAGGAGCCCCAGCAGATGTGAGACGATGCGATGGCCGAACTGTCGCACACGGCGCGAGGAAGCGCGCATCCCCAATCCTGCCCGTCCTGCCGTGCGTTGGTAATCCTTGCGCCCGACGGAGTGCGCCCCGAGTCGCTTGCCGCCCCGGCGTTCCGGCCTCAGCTTCCTTGGCGAAATCCTCCCACGGAGTCTCCATGCCACGCGCCGTTGCCAAGCTCGTCCCCACCGCTGCTCGCCTTGCCGCCGCCGCCGCCGCCGCTGCAATCGTCGTCGTCACGCCGCCGGCACCCGCACTCGCGCAACGCGGCCCCAGCGCGTCCGACACCGTCGCGCTCACCGAATGGATGGTGCCGTGGGGCGCCGAAACCCGTCCGCGCGATCCGGCCGTCGGACACGACGGGCGCATCTGGTTTGTCGGACAGGAAGGGAACTACGTGGCGAAATTCGATCCGCTCACGGCCCAGTTCACGCGCATCGAGATCGATCCGGGCACCAATCCGCACACGATCAACGTCGATCGCAGCGGCAACGCGTGGTACACCGGCAATCGCAACGGCATGATCGGACGGATCGATGTGAAGACCGGTGCGATCACGCGCTATCCGATGCCCGATGCGGCGGCGAAGGATCCGCATACGATCGCTTTCGATGCGAAGGGCGATCTCTGGTTCACGCTGCAGAACAGCAACATGCTCGGCCACCTCGACCACAAGAACGGCAAGGTGCGACTCGCGACGATGAAGACACCGCGCTCTCGTCCATACGGCATCGAGATCGATGCGAAGGGTCGGCCGTGGTTCAACCTCTTCGGCACCAATGCCGTGGCGACCGTCGATCCGGTGTCGATGAAGGTGACGGAGTATCTGCTCCCCGATGCGCGCGCGCGCGGACGTCGCATCGCACTCACTTCCGACGGCGCCGTCTGGTACGTGGATTACTCGCGCGGCTACCTCGGCAAACTCGATCCGGCGAGTGGCGCTGTGCGGGAGTGGGTGATGCCCGGTGGTGGCCTGGCGCTGCCGTACGCGATGACCGTCGATGACTACGATCGACTCTGGTTCGTCGAGACCGGTCGCCAACCGAATCGCCTTGTCGGCTTTGATCCGCGCAACGACGCGTTCTTCGGGCACACCGATCTGGGACCCGCGGCGCCGAATACCGTTCGCCACATGGTGTTCGACAAAGCGACACGCGCCATCTGGTTTGGCTCTGATCGCGGCACCGTCGGTCGCGCCGTCGTGCCCAAGGGGAGCGGTCGCCCGATTTCCTGATCGGTCGAACGCCTTGCCGTGACGCGAACGTCGGCGAGTGACCTGCACGTCGCGCGCCGTCAGGTCGACGGCAACCCTGCGCTGCTGCTTCTTTCCGCGGCCGACGTGAATGCGCTCAGGGCGCAGGGCAGTGCACTCCCTGGCAAGTGGAGCATCGACTACGAGCGCGGACGTCGTGTCGAGAACGAGACCGTCGCGCCCATCATGGGCACCGGCACGCTCACCATCGCTGCACAGGCCGACTCTGTCGTCTTGATGCTGGAGTCGGGGCCGCGTCCCGACGGAACGACGCCGCCGGCCACGCGCATTGCCGGCAAACTCAGTACCGACGGGGCCACGCTTGTACACACGCAGGTCGTGACGCTCAACATGAACGGCGAGATGACGACGCGTGAAGTGACGCTGACCTGGAAGCTGCAGGCGACGGGGGATGTACTTTCCGGCACGTTTCAGCGCGAGATGGCCGACATGCCCGAGGCGCACGAGCCGACGCCGGTGAAGGGGACGCGCGTCAAGTCATAAGCGCAGCGCGAGCAACGCTCGCGTGATGGCGGTTCACTCCGCGACTGTGGACGCGACTGCAGGCGCGAACGCGTAGTCGAAGTCGTAGTAATGCTGCTTTTCGATGATGGTGATTGTCATCGAGCCCGCGAGTCCGGTCAGGTCATCGGTGCCCGAATCCGGTACCACCGTAATGCTCTGCGTCGGCCGGTTGCGATCGATCGTCGAACTGTGCTGCAGCACAAACGAACCACGCCTTCCCAACAGGGTCCCCTCTACGCGCTCCATCGCCACGTAGCCCGCGGAGCCGGCAACGGCGGATCGAAAGGCGATCATCTGCCCCTTGCTCACGGCCTCGAGATCGCCATGAAACTGCTTGTCGAGCGAGAGGCGCGCGATTGCCGCGTCGCCGACATTCTCGACATGGGGTTGCGGGGCCAGTGCGACGGTGAAGGTGCCGCGAATGTGCGAAGCAGCGGGCGTGGACATTGACGAGTGCGACGAAGTGAGAGGGCGTGCGCGTTGCGCGCAGTGCAAGGTGGCTCCCGCCACATCGCTTCACCAGCGAGTGGCGTCGTGCCCCCAATGCCGATCACCACACGGGACAAGATAGCGCACTCGTCGCGAACGGCATTGGCACAGCGCATGGCTCGCATATTGCGCTGCGAGACCACAGAAACTACGTTCTCGGCCCCCATAATGAGAACTTCATGCGTAATGCAGTCCCGAAGCTGCGCACTGTTTCCTTGCTCACGCTCGTGCAGACGTTGGTGTTGGCCCCTCTGATTGTGCCGGAGGCTCGGCTTTCCGCGCAGCAGCCGTTGGGGTCCGCGGCCGCGTTCGGTGTACTTGGCGCTTCGACCGTGACCAACACAGGAAGCACGATCATCAACGGATCGCTTGGCGTGTCACCGGGCAGCAGCATTACCGGTCTCGGTACTGTGGTGGTCACCGGCGGTGTGCACATCGCCAACGCGGTTTCACTGCAGGCGCAGAACGACGCAGCCAACGCGTACAACGCGTTGGTGGGCCTGCCATTTCAGTTCGACCTCACCGGGCAGGATCTTGGCGGGCAAACGCTGACACCCGGCGTCTATCGCTTCTCGTCATCGGCCCAACTCACCGGCAGCGTCCTGTTGAACTTCCTGGGTGCTCCAAACGGTCAGTTCGTCTTCCAGATCGGGAGTACGCTCACCACCGCATCAGCATCGTCGGTGGTCGTGCAGAACGGCGGGAGCGGTGCGGGCATCTATTGGCTCGTGGGCAGTTCGGCGACACTCGGCACGACCTCGCAGTTGGCCGGCAATGTGATCGCGAGCGCGAGCATCACCATGAACACCGGTGCCAGCATCGTGTGCGGACGGGCACTGGCGCTCAACGGTGCGGTCACGCTCGACCAGAACATCGTCTCCAGCGATTGCGCGAACGGCGGCGACTATGGCAGCGGTGCGAGTGACTACGGCAGTCTGGGCTTCAGCGGTGGACCGACGGCCGTGGTGGTGCCGGAGCCAGCGTCTTTGGCGCTCATGGCAGCCGGCTGCGCGGCCGTGCTGCTGGTGTGCCGCCGAAAGGGCACCTCCGCATAGTTCCTCGCGCGGCATTCAACACTCCCGTCGCGTATTCTCCGGAGCCTGTCCGCACAAGCGCGAAGCTCTCGAGTGGCGCGCGGGATGGTTGGCACTATGACGGACACCGTCCTATTCCTGAGATCAACCTGGTCGCAGCTCCCCATCCGGAGCGACATCGCACCGAGCACATCGGCTGGTTGCGCGCTGCCGTGCTCGGCGCGAACGATGGTCTCATCTCCACGAGCAGCCTTGTCGTCGGTGTGGCGGCTGCCCAGAACGCGCGTGACCCCGTGCTTCTCGCGGCGCTCGCTGGTCTCGTCGCGGGTGCGCTCTCCATGGCTGCTGGCGAGTACGTGTCCGTCAGCTCGCAATCCGATACCGAACGTGCCGATCTGGAGCGCGAACGCAAAGAGCTGGAGGACGACCCCGAGTTTGAGCAGGCTGAGCTCACCGCGATCTATGTCAGTCGTGGTCTGTCGAACGAACTCGCAGCGCAGGTATCGCAGCAACTGATGGCGCACGATGCGCTCGGCGCGCACGCACGCGACGAACTCGGTTTGTCGGATCTGACACGCGCGCGACCTATTCAGGCCGCACTGTCGTCGGCTGGGGCGTTCGCAGTCGGCGCCGCGCCACCGCTGCTGCTCGTGCTCTTCATGCCACTCGCCGGACTCACCACAGCCATCATGGTGGTGACGCTGATCCTTCTCATTGGGCTCGGTGCGTTTGCCGCGCGACTCGGCGGCGCACCATGGCTCCGTGGTTCCGTGCGCGTGGCGTTCTGGGGTGCGGTTGCCATGGGCGCGACGATGCTGGTGGGCAAGCTCTTTGGCGCCGTCGCATAGCGGACCGAAATGAACGCATGGGTCAGGATGATCCTGCGCCTCGCGATCGCCGGTTCCGGAGAGACTGTCGGGTTTGTATCCTCCGATGGAGGTTCGTCGCGCGCGCTGGAGTTGCAGGGAGTCGCCTGTACCCGACAGGCAACGCAACCCTGAGCGTCCACGCGCCGGACGCGCTCGTCATGACGGGAGCTCGCCCACAGGAAAATACGCATGCGCTTCAATACTCTGAACCGGAAAGTTCACTCTTGGGCGGCCGTGTTGATCGCGCTTCCGATTCTCGTGATCATCGGCAGTGGACTGCTCCTGCAAGTGAAGAAGCAACTGACGTGGGTGCAACCGGCGGAGCAACGCGGCACGGGCACGACGCCTGTCATCGACTTCGCGGGCATTCTCGCATCGGTCAGCACCGTGTCAGAACATACTGTCAGCAGCTGGGATGACATCAATCGACTCGACGTGCGCCCGGGCAAGGGGATTGTCAAAGTCTGGTTGCAGAACGGCTTCGAGGTGCAGGTGGATCTGGGCACGGGCAAGGTGCTGCAGAGCGAGTTCCGACGCTCCGATCTGATCGAGACGTTGCACGATGGCTCCTGGTTTGGCGGCGACTACACGAAGCTCGGCCTCTTTCTGCCAAGTGGCATTGCGCTCTTCATCATGTGGTTGACGGGACTGTGGATGTTCTGGTTGCCGTTCTCGGTGAAGCGACGTCGCAGGCAGTTGGCCGAACAGTCGGCGTCCGCAGCGGTGACGGCGACAGGCGCTCCGCGCGGCTGAGCCCTACGTGCAACCGTTGGGTCCGAGCTATCTCGCGCCGCTCTTTCGTCCGCTGCTGGTTGAGCTGATCACGCTGTTGCGCTCGCTGAATGACGACGCGTGGTTAAGCAACACCCTCGCGCGTGGTTGGCGCGTCCGCGATATCGCCGCGCATCTGCTCGACGGTGATCTGCGCAAGATCTCGGCGTATCGAGACGGGCATCTCGTGCCGCTCGAGGCGCCGATTCAATCGAGTGACGATCTCGCGCGCTTCATCAACACCACCAATGCCTCCGGGGTCGCGTTCGCCCAGCGCCTGAGTCCACGCGTGCTCACCGACTTGCTGGAGGCGACCGGAGCATGGGTTGCAGCGCTGATCGACACACTCGATCCCCAGGCGCAGTCGCTCTTCGCCGTGAGTTGGGCCGGTGAGCTGACGTCGCTGAACTGGATGGACACCGGTCGCGAACACACTGAACGCTGGCATCATCAGGCGCAGATCCGCGACGCCGTTGGAGCCCCCCGACTGCTCGCGCCCGAATGGCTGGAACCACTGCTCGATATGTCGGTGCGCGTGCTGCCGCATGCCTACGCGACCATGGCTGCGCGCGAAGGCACCACACTTACTCTGGCCGTCACCGGCGAAACCAGCGCGTCGTGGTCACTGCAGCGACAGGATGAGACCTGGCGACTCTTTCGCGGCGCGGCTGACGCGCCGGCGACGCACGCACGCTTCGAGAGCGATACGCTCTGGCGCCTCTTCTATAACGCGCTCTCGCCGGATGACGCGATGGCGCGCGCCGAGATCAGTGGCGACCTCGAATTGGCGCAGCCGCTGCTGCGGTCGCGCTCGGTGATCGTATAGCGCGCCATCGGCGCGACGTGTCGGTGCGTAGGATCTGGGCGCGATGGATCGGTTGCTTTCGTGAGCCCGGCAAGCCGACGACTCGCATCGGTCGAGCGCTTACAGACTCGAACGAGGTGCTTACCGCGCGGCAGTACGCGAACGCCAGAATCGCGAGGCCCCATGCGCGATCGGCAGTCACCGCGGAGCGATCGCCAACTGCCACGTACACGGTGGCGACCCCGATGAGCCACGGATTCGAGCGCCTCAACGTGGCGAACGCGGGAACGAACCGCCGCGGCAGGCGCGCGTCACCATTGCACACGGCGCGCAGCTTGAGATGCCAGTACACGCCGCCCTGGAGCAGCAGGTAGCTCACGAACAGCATGCCGATCGCCCGGAGTCGCCACTCGGCCGCCGGGTCGCCCGTGGTGCTCCACATGATCGCCACGAGCACCGGGATGAGCACGACATTGGCGAGCTCCCAATTGCGCAGGTAGCGCAGGCGCTGGCGCACCCGCTCCGCTGCCGTCGTCACGGCGCTGACCCGACATCCGGGCTCGCCCACCCGGTGTCGGCCGCACGCAAGCTCGCGGCATGATGCCGCGTGTGCGCGCTCAGGAGGCGAAGCGTTCGGTGCGGCGAGAGCGCGCCGAAGTAGGCATGCACGATACG
>CAYWCJ010000071.1:0-15970 GCA_964456595.1 uncultured Gemmatimonas sp.
CAGTACGCGCCGTCGTGGGCCGCCCTGGGGGCCGTCGGACCGGCGGAAGGTGGGTCGGGCGAGCTGACGCGCGCCGTCGCCAACTCGCAGGAGCGACTCAAGCGCGAAATGGCGACGTTGCTCACCGAGGTGTCGAAGGCGCGACCACTGGTGCTGATCCTCGAAGACGTACACTGGGCGGACACGTCGACGCTCGATCTCGTCTCGTATCTGGGCTCGCGCCTGGATTCGCTGCGCGTTCTGGTGCTGGTGAGCTACCGCGACGCGGATGCGCGCGCGTCGAAGCATCCGATCCTGCAGGTGCAGCGCGAACTGCAGGGCCGCGGCCTGGCGAGTGAACTGGCGGTCGGGTTCCTCACCATTGGTGACGTCGGCGACTTCGTGGACGCGACCTTCCCGGGCCATCGCTTTCCTCCGGACCTTGCCCGTGCGCTGCACGTGCGCACCGAGGGCAATCCGCTCTTCCTGGTGGACGTGTTGCGCTGGCTGGCGTCGCAGGGTGTGATCGCGGAAGAGGCCGGTCACTGGTGTCTCGTGCGCGGCGTGCCCGATATCAGCCGCGACATGCCGGCGTCGGTGCGGAGCATGATCGAGAGCAAGATCGAGCAGCTGGGCGAATCGGAGCGTCGGTTGCTCGCGGCCGCGGCGGTGCAGGGCGCGGAGTTCGATACGGCCATCGCCGCCGCCGTCCTTGGCGCCGATGTGGCTGATGTCGAAGAACAGTTGATGACGCTTGATCGCGTGTACGCGTTCGTGCGCGACGCCGGCGAAGTGGAATGGCCCGATCGCTCGGTGTCGGTTCGCTATCGGTTCGTGCACGCGCTCTATCAAAACGCGCTGCTGTCGGGGCTGGGCGCGAGTCGGCGCGCGAGCTGGAGTCTCAAGGTTGCAGAGCTGCTGGAGCAGCGGCACGGCGCGCAGGTGAACGAAATCGCCGCCGAGCTGGCCGTGCTTCACGAAACGGCGCGTTCCTACGATCAGGCGGCGGCGTGGTTTGCGGCCGCCTCGGGGCGCGCGTGCGAGCTCTTTGCGTACGAAGAGGGGGAGACGCTCGCTGCGCGCGGTTTGCGTCAGGTGGAAGCGATGGCGCCTGGCATTCCGCGCGATGCGCGGGAACTGCAGGTGCGGTTGGCCCTCGGCGTCACCAGTCTGCTCCGTCGTGGCTACGCCGCACCGGAGACCGCGCACAACATGCAGCGCGCTCGGGAGCTGTGCGCCACGCTCGGTGATGCGCCGGCGCTGTCGTCGGCGCTCTGGGTATTGCTGCTGTATCTCATCGCCCATGGCGAACTGGCCGAGAGCGAAGGGATTGCTGAGCAGTTGCTGCGCATGGCCGGCCAGACCGACGACACGGCGCTGCTGGTCGCCGCGCATTGTTGCTTCACCGGTCTGTACACGCACATGGGCCGATTCGACGAAGCGTTGGAACATCAGGCTGAGACGGATCGACTGGTGACGCCGGAGTTGCAAAAGGCGATTCGTCGCCGGTTTGTGCCGGAGCCGGTGATCATGAGTCGCGCCGAGCACCTGCGTTGTCTCAGCATTCTCGGTCGCGTGCACGAGGGCAAGCTGTTGCGTGACTCGCTGATGCGCGACGTGGAGCTGCGAGGCGATCCACGCGATTCGGCATTTGTGGCGCACTTTGTCGCGGAGTTCGATCTCTTTCTCGGCGACTTCGAGTCGTGCGCCGAGATTTCTGCGAACGCGGTGGAGCAGTGCGAGGAATATGGCATCGCTTCGGAGCGATTGTGGGCGACGGCGTACCTCGGCGCGGGGCGCGCGCGGCTCGGACACGCCGAGGAGGGCATCGCGATCATTCGCTCGGTACTGCAGATCCTCGAGGGGATCGAATGTCGCATTACGACGCCGTTCTTTCACGCGATGCTCTCGGGTGCCCTGCTGCGTTCGGGAGATGTGCGCGGCGGATTGCACGAGGCACGACGGGCGCTCGAGATTGGCGCGAGTACCGGTGAGCGCGCGTGGGATGGGGAGTTGTGGCAGTTGGTCGCGCTGGCGCAGGACGCGCTGCAGTCGCAGGGTGATGCCATTGAGGGCGCGCAGGCGGACGCCTCGTGGGCCAAGGCAACGGAGATCGCCACGCGGATCGGCGCGAAGGGGTTGCTGGCCCGTATCGTGCGCGCACACGAGGGCTGAGCCATGTGGATCGTGCAGCTCGCGTTGCGGCGGCCGTACACATTCATCGTGGGCGCGATGCTGGTCGTCATCTTCGGCGTGCTGTCCATCGTTCGCACCCCCACCGACATCTTTCCCGAGATCGACATTCCGGTCATCTCGGTGATCTGGCAGTACAACGGCCTGCCTGCGGAAGAGATGGAGCGCCGCATCGTCACGGCGTACGAACGCGCGGTAACGACAACGGTGAACGATGTCGAGCACATCGAGTCGCAGACGTTGGCCGGTGTGAGCGTGATCAAGATCTTCTTTCAGCCCGGCGCGCGTATCGAGTCGGCGGTGGCGCAGCTTTCGGCCGTGTCGCAAGCCATCCTGCGCATTTCGCCGCCCGGCGCGTCGCCACCATTCATTCTGCGCTTCAATGCGTCGAACGTGCCGGTGCTGCAGCTCGCGCTGAGCAGCAACACACTGTCGGAGCAGGAGCTCACCGATCTTGGTTCGAACGGTATCCGTACGCGACTGGCGTCGGTGCGCGGGGCGAGCGTGCCGCAACCGTACGGCGGCAAGACGCGCGTCATCAACGTCGATCTCGATCCGCAGCAGCTGTTGGCGCGCGGCATCGCGCCGACCGACGTCAGCAATGCCATCAATGCGCAGAACCTGATTCTTCCCTCCGGCACGGCGAAGCTGGGGGATCGCGAGTACGCGGTGCGGCTGAACAGCAGTCCCGACGTGGTGGATGCGCTGAACGATCTCCCGGTGCGCACGGTGGGTGGTGCGGTCGTGCGCGTGCGCGATGTGGGCCAGGTACGCGACGGCTATCTGGTGCAGACCAACATCGTGCGGCGTGACGGCAAGCGCAGCGCGCTGATCACCGTGCTCAAGGCCGGCAGCGCGTCGACGGTGGATGTCGTGGAGCGGGTGCGCGGTGCCTTGCCGAATATCCTCGCCAACCTGTCGCCTGAACTGAAGGTCGACTTCCTCGCCGATCAGTCGCTGTTCGTGAAGGGCGCGCTCCGTGGCGTAGTGCGCGAAGCAGTGCTTGCCGCCTGTCTCACTGCAGCCATGATCCTGATGTTCCTCGGCAGCTGGCGCTCGACGCTCATTGTCGCGCTGTCCATTCCGCTTTCGATCCTCAGCTCGATCATCGTACTGGGCGCTTTGGGACAAACGCTCAACGTGATGACCCTTGGCGGACTCGCGCTCGCGGTGGGTGTGCTGGTGGACGACGCGACGGTGGGTATCGAGAACATCCATCGTCGCATGGAAGACGGGACCGGTATCGAGCAGGCCATTCTCGATGGCGCGCAGCAGATTGCCGTACCTACGCTCGTCTCGACATTGGCCATCTGCATCGTGTTCGTGCCGGTGTTCTTTCTCGGTGGCGCGGCGGGATCGCTGTTCGCGCCGCTGGCGATGGCGGTCGTGTTTGCGATGCTGGCCTCGTATGTCATCTCGCGGACGCTGGTGCCCACGCTGGTGCGTTACGCACTCCAGTACGAGGCGACGCATCAAGGCACGCCGGGACCGCTCGAGCGACTGCACCTGCGGTTCGATGCCGGATTCGAACGCATGCGCCTGCGCTTTCAGCGGTTGTTGGAGCAGGCGATGGTGCGTCGAACGCGCGTGCTGACGTGGTTCGCGGTTGGCGTGCTCGCGTCGTGCACCCTGATTCCGTTTCTTGGCCGGGATTTCTTCCCGAGTGTGGACGCGGGGCAGATTCGACTGCACCTGCGCGCGCCCACCGGAACGCGTGTCGAGGAAACTGAGAAGATCGTCGCGGCCGTGGAAGCGCGCATTCGCACGGTGATTCCGCCGAGCGAGTTGGGGATGATTCTCGACAACATCGGCATTGCGACCTCGGGCGCCACGAACCTCGCGCTGAGTGACAATCCGACGATCGGCACCACCGATGGGGAGATCCTGATTGCGCTGTCCGAGCATCGCACCGGCTCGGTGGCCGACTACCGTCGCGAGTTGCGGCAGGTGCTGCGCGAGGAGTTTCCGGAGATCACCTTCTTCTTCCAGGCGGCGGATATCGTCGCGCAGATCCTCAACTTCGGACTGCCCGCGCCGATCAACGTGCAGGTGGCCGGCGCCAATCGCGCGGAGAACTACAAGATCGCGCGCGAGATCGCCACACGCGTCAAGCGCGTGTCCGGCGCCGTCGACGTCTACCTGCATCAGGTCGTGAACGCGCCGGAGCTGTTCGTGACGGTGGATCGTGATCGCGCATTGAGCCTTGGGATGACGCAGCGCGAGGTGGCGAGCAACCTGCTCGTGTCGCTCTCCAGCAGCGGTCAGACGTCACCGAATTTCTGGCTCAATCCGCAGAATGGCGTGCAGTATGCGGTCAATGTGCAGACGCCGCAGTACCGGCTTGGCACGCTCGAAAGCGTCGTGAGCACGCCCATGATTCCGGCCGCCGGCGGCACGGGAATGCCGCAACTGCTGGAGAACATGGCGCGTGTGACCCGCCGATCGGGAACCGGCGTGATCAATCATCGCGATGTGCAGCCGGTGTTCGATGTCTTCGCCAACGTGCAGGATCGCGACCTCGGCGCGGTGGCGCGCGATGTGGACCGCATCATCGATGGACTCACGCCGACGCTACCACGTGGCACCACCATCAGCATGCGCGGTCAGGTGGCGAGCATGCGCAGTTCCTTCACCGGGCTCGGGCTCGGCCTCGCGTTTGCCGTGTTGCTCGTGTACCTGCTCATGGTGGTGAACTTTCAGTCGTGGCTGGATCCGCTGATCATCATCACCGCGTTGCCCGGTGCGCTGGCCGGCATTGTGTGGGCGCTGTTCTCGACACAGACCACGTTGAGCGTTCCCTCGCTCATGGGAGCGATCATGACGATCGGTGTGGCCACGGCCAACAGCATTCTCATCGTCTCGTTCGCCAACGAGCGGCGACGCGCCGGTGCGAGTGCGCTGGCGGCGGCGCTCGAATCGGGCGCCACGCGTCTGCGTCCGGTCATCATGACGGCGTTTGCCATGATCGTGGGCATGTTGCCGATGGCGTTCGGTCTCGGGGAGGGCGGTGAGCAGAACGCGCCGCTTGGTCGCGTCGTCATTGGCGGACTGGCCTTCGCCACCCTCACCACGCTGTTCATCGTTCCGCTGGTGTACGCTCTCATGCACGGTCGCGCGGAGTCGCGCGCCGCAACATCTCCCGCACCCATTCGAGAGCTTGCCGCATGACGATTCACGGAGATGCGGGCACACGCGCGCCGTCCTCACGCGCCGGCCGGTGGCTGGCGGCCGGCGGACTGGTGCTGTTGGTCGTATTGCTGGCGGCGGGCATCCTGCCGCGCCTCGAACGCAATCGGCGACTGGTAGCCGAGGAAGGTGCCGCCAACGCGACGCCGACGGTATCTGTCACACCGGTGAAGATGGGGAACGCGGACGTGTCGCTGACGTTGCCCGCGACGCTGATGGGGTTGCACGAGGTGGGACTGTACGCGAGAACGAATGGATACGTGGCGAGTTTCACCGGTGACATCGGCATGCGCGTGCGTTCGGGTGAGTCGTTGGCGAAGATCGAGACTCCGGAGCTGGATCAGGAGTTGATGGTGGCGCGGGCGACGCTCGAGCAGGTGCTGGCGACCAACGAATTGACACGGACGTCGCTCGATCGCTGGCGCACATTGTCAGATGCCGGGGTTGCCACGAAGCAGGAGTTCGACGAACGCCAGGCGGCGTTCAATGCGTCGCGGGCAAGTGTCAACGCGTCGCGCTCCAACCTCGAGCGGCTGACGGCACTGAAGCGTTTCGCCAATGTCGTGGCACCCTTCTCCGGCGTCGTCACGTCACGCGGGCTCGATATCGGTGCGCTCGTGTCCTCGGCCGCGAATGCGGCCACGGTGCGCCCGCTGTTCACCATTGCGCAGGTGGACACCCTCCGCGCGCTGACGAACGTGCCGCAGGATGCGGCCCCCAGTATTCGGGTGGGTCAGGCGGTCGAGGTCATCGTACAGGAGCTTGGCTCGACACCATTTCTGGGTGTGGTTGCACGGACGTCGGCGGCTATCGACCCGGTGACGCGCACCCTGCTCACGACCATTCGCATCGTCAATCGCGATGGCCGTCTGATGCCCGGGATGTATGCGCAGGTGAAGCTCACCACGCCGCGCCCGCGCGCGTCGCTGGTCATTCCTGCCAACACCCTCATCATCCGCGGCGACGGCACGCAGGTCGCCGTGGTGAAGGACGGGCGTGTGCATATGGCGAAAGTCACGCTGGGACGCGACTTCGGCACGTCGATCGAGGCACTGACGGGTGTAGCCGAAGGGGATCAGCTGGTGGTGAATCCGGCCGATGCCGTCACCGATGGCGCGACGGTTCGCGTGCGGATACGGCCTGACAAAAAGACGGCGGGCGTCGAGTCGAAATAAGGTCGGCGCCCGCCATCGCGCGAATCCGTCACCTCAGCCGACTGACGATCGGATGTTTCTTCTTCGGACATCGATCAGGTGACGATCGGATGCGCGACCTCGACGACCCTCCGCGCTCGTGAGATTGAACCCCGCGCTGTACGAGTGCATGGGCGTGAGACGGAATCGATTGCCGGCGCGGGCCTGCACATTGCCCTGCGAATCCAGCGAATCGAACTTCGCGTCGGTGTAGCCGAAGGTGGCAAATGCGGTCATCGCGTCGTTGACCTGTCCGCGTATGCTGCCTTCGACGCCCCATGACTTGGCGCTGCCGGCATCGAGCGTGGTGTTCTGCACGCCCGTCGGCGTCAGTCGAGTGATCGACGTCTGAAAGTTCGAGTACTCATATCGGTAGCCGCTCGCGTCGAACTGCACGCGTCCGCCGAGGAGCTGTCCCTTGAGCCCACTCTCGTAGCTCCACACGGTCTCCTCGTTGAGCGTGCGGGGTCCGGCGGCCGTCACGGCGACGACATTTGGACGACGACCCTTGGACGCACTGGCATAGCCGAGAAAGCCTCCACCGAAGTTGTAGCTGGCAATGCTGCGGCCCACCGCCGAACGGAACGTACCCTCGCCGGTTTTACGACCATTCGTCGGCGCGAAGAGATTGTTCACGCCCGCACCAAGCACGTCGCCCAGCGAGCCAGGCGTCGCGCTGTTCGTGACCTCATAGGCGTTGCTCACTTCTTCGTAGGTGCCTCGCACGCCCGCGGTCAGATTGAATCGCGAGGTGAGCTTGACGGTCGCATCAGCGAACAGTTCCGCTGCGCGCGCCTCTCCAAAGTTCTGGTATTGCTCCTCATGCGAGGTCTTGAACGGTCGACCGGTCAGCGGATTGGTGGTGATCGAGAAGTTGGGGGTGCCGTCGGGCCGGATGAGCGGTACGGTCGGTCTGCCGAATGCACGGAGGTTCGGGCTGATGAGCGCGAAGAGGCTCCGCTCATCGGTGCTGAACGGCACGCGCTGGCTCCCCTTCTCCTGAGAGAGACTCGTGCCGACAAAGGCACTCAGTCGGCCGCCGCGATCGTAGTTGAAGCGGAATTCCTGACTGCCCTGACTCCCCTCCGCGACTTCGTGAAACTGCAGCACCGGCGCAAGCGTACCATCGGCGTCGAAGTACTCGTCCGAGTAGAAGCGACGCCACGCCGTGGTGGAGGTCAACGTCCACGCGCGCGAAATCTGCTGGGTCCACAACAGCGTCACGCCGCCGACCCGTCGGTCGATCTTGAGCGAGTCGCCACCATTCAGGCCGGCCACGCCGAAGGGGCTCAGGTCGCCGCCGGGCGCCGCGTAAATGCGACTCTTGAATGCCGTGCCTGGCGAATCATCCGTTTGCCCGTTCACGATCAGGTCAACCGTCGACGACATGGTGGGCAGCCAACGGAGCGACGCACGCACCGCTGCGGTGTTCTTGCCATTGAGCGTTCCACCTCCGGCGTTCTCGATGAAGCCATCGCGTTTGTTGTAGATCGCGGCCACCCGACCGAACAGTCGTCCGCTGACGAGCGGCGCATTGGCCATTCCGCTCGCGTAGAGTTCGCCGAAAGTGCCGCCGCCCAGTGCGAGCGATGCCTGTGTGCGGTCGACCGCCTTGTTCTGAATGACGTGCACCGCGCCAATCTGTGCGCCGCGGCCAAAGAGTGTGCCCTGGGGGCCCTTGAGCACTTCCACCCGCTCGAGATCGAAGAGTTCGACGACCGAACCGCGTGACTTGGAGATGGAGACGCCGTCATGAAAGACCGAGACGCGCGGTTCGACGAAACTCGTTCCGTCATCGGAGGTGATGCCGCGGATGACGAAGCCCGGATTGTTGGGACTCTGCATCTGCACATTCAACCCCGGCACGTAGGCGGAGAGCTGATCGAATTGTTGAATATTCTGCGTGGTGAGGAAGCTGGCATCGTACGCCGTGACCGGTACCGGCACTTCCTGCAACGACTCGGTGCGCTTCTGTGCGGTGACGGCTACTGCGCTCAGCGCCGTCGGCGAGCGTCGCAGCGCTATTGACACGAGCGTCGTGTTGCCGGCCACGTTGACCGTGGTGGTCTCAGGCAGAAGCCCGATGGCGCGCGTGATCAGGCGCTGCATGCCCGCGCCGATGGGCTGGAGTCGAAATCGACCGGAGACGTCAGTCGTCGCGCTGGCGGTGCTGCCGACCACAGAGACGACGGCGGCGGCTACCGGACGACCGTTCTCCAGTGCGGTGACCGTTCCCGCGATGCTGTTCGCGACGGACACTGCCGTGCCCTGCGCGTACACGAGCGTCGGCGCAGACAAACCGACAACGAACGCGAGTGACGCCCAGTGACGAACACTGACAACCAGCATGACAACTCCGTGTCGAGGTTCAGAATGAGGACACGGAGATAACGCACGCGAGCGTGAATGTCCGACGGTCGGACTCGCGTCAATTCGGTAACGTGACCATCACGACTGACTCGGCGAACTCACTGCACGCGAAGCAGGTAGCTGAGCTTCATGAAGAAGACGTCGCGCGTGCGCTGCAGCGTCTCGGAGCCGATCGGTCGATCGGCAGCCAATGCATCGCCGTAGCCGAGGTAGACGATGTTGCCCGGCGATGGCAGATACGAGAAGAGAAAGTCGAGTCGTGCGCGACGACGTTCAAAGGCGGAGGCGCGCGTGAGGGTGCCGTTGGCATTGGCGAAATACACCGGTGCCTCGGTGCGCGAGTCGTCACGCAACGCGTCCTGACTGTTGAGCGACAGCTCGCCGATGAATCGGACGAAGACCTGGCGTGTGACCTGATACTCGGTGCGCAGCCGCCGCGTCTCGCGCGTCAGCACACGTGAACCATCGGTGGCGCGATCGAACGCTTCAAGGTTCCACGTGCCCGCGATCCGCAGCTGCTCGGTCGGTCGCACGTTCAGCGTACCCTGCGACAGTCGAACATTGGCGGTGCTCCACTCGGGAAAATTCTCGTCGCGCCCCACCAGATAGAAACTGTTGAAGGAGAAGCGACGGAACTCGGGTGTGCTCATGGAGACCACCCAATCGCGATTGGGGAGCACCGCGGTGCCGGTGTAACGCAGGGTGTCCGCACCACCAGTGCGCGGACGCACGATGCGATATCTGGCGTATAGTGCCGTATCGTATCCGAACTCCTCGAGGAGGAGTTGCGCACCCACCTGCCATCCGCCGCGCAGGCGCGTGTTGGTGCGGAAGTGGAGCTGTCGATCCTGCGAGCCACGCCCTTCCACGAGATCTTCATAGCGATAGCGGCCGAGCAGGTACACTTCGGGAATGAACGCCTCGACGAGCGCGCCGCGCTGGCCGAACATGCGCCACTGATGCGTCGCCGAGATGTTGGCCACGCCGGGGCGCGCAATGAAGCCGCTCTGGGCGTCGAAGTCGCGACTGATGCCGCTGGCGTTGTAGGTCGCGAAGAAGCGACGCCCGTTGATGGTGGCCGACGTGCCCCAGAGCGGTGCCTTGCTGTTCGTTCCGTTCGCACCGGTGAAGCTGCCGGCCACCTGCGACTGCACGCTCAGAATTCCCTTTACATAGCGGCCGTCCATACCGATCACGCGATTCCAGCGGTCGCCATCGATCTTGTCGGTGTACACGACGCCAAGTCGACTCTGCTTGCCGATATCGCGCTGCAGGCGGACCATGTTGTAGATGGGCGACTGCTTGCCATCGAACGACGCGTCCTTGCTGTCCACAGCCGACAGCACACCGATATCGAAACCTTCATGCTTGCCCGTAAGCTTGGTCGCGGCGACCGGTTGCGCAACGCGTCGCGTGTAGATGAGCCGATTGGGCGTCGTGAACTGTTCCTGGCTCTCGAGAAAGAACGGACGACGCTCGGGAAAGAACACCGCCGAACGTGGGTCGAGCGCGAACTGCGTCGCGTCGGCTTCTACTTGCGAGAAGTCCGGGTTCGCCGTGCCGGCCACGGTGAGATTGCTGGTGACGCCCCAACGCACACTGCCACCGATCTCGGGGCGGGTTGCATCGTATCCCCACTTGGCCAACGAGGGATTGGCGGTTCCGTTGGCACTCGAGGTGACGGTTGGAATAAGATCGAGCGTAAGGCCGCGCCGCAGATCGCGCAGCCCCGTGAGTCGTCCGGACTGCGCCAGGAAACTCGCACTCGCACGCAACGCCGGCGCCCAGCTCTCCTCGAAGCCACTGGCCTGCACGGTGCGAATCACATGCAGCTGCCACTGTTGCTCTTCGATGGCGCGATAGCGAAGACTTTTGAACGGAATCGTGATCTCGACTTCGTAGCCCCACTCGCGTACGTGGCCTTTCGACTTCCACACATAATCGGGTGCGAGGTCCGTGCTTTCGCGCGACTTGGGGGTCCCGCCACCAAAGCCGCCACCGGACGTCGCGCCGGTTTCGGTGAGCACTCCGTCGCTCTGAATACCGAAAGGGTTGACCGAAAAGACCAGCGCCTGGCGGCTGTCGCCGTAGGTGCCGAGAAAGAGCTGCACGTTGTCGTCCTGCGTGATCTTGTCGCGATCAGCGAGCGTGGCGCGCACCGTGCCCGGCGCCGCGTACGCACGGATGCCTACATGCAACTCGGTGGCGGAATACCACACGAGCACTTCCGTGCTGTCCTTCGCGGGAATGCCGTCGTTCGGAAAGAACTGTGAGAACCCGGTGAGCAATGCGGCCGTCGACCACTCTGCCTCGCTCAGCAAACCGTCCACCACATTGCCAGCTTCGCGACGTGGAATCGGCACCGCGAGTTTGCCACGTCGCCCATCAAAGACAGGCCCTGCGTGTGGCGCGGCAGGCGTCGTTGCTTCGACCGAGCTGCCAACGTCGAGCGTCGCCGCGGCTGAAAGCGTGTCGTGGGGAACTGCGAGCAGCAACGCCGCCGCAGAAGTCAGCAGGACGATCACGGTGTGCCGAAGGCAAGAGAGGGGAGGACGGCCGCGGCCGCCGATGGTCGAAGCATATCGAGCGTGCTGCTACATCGCGAGCATGCTCCATGACAGTCTGTTCAGGTCTCTCAAGTCCTGCACGTCGAGGTCGAAACTCATCGAGGCGACGACGCAACGACGCGTCCGCCCCTCAATCCACCCAGCAATGGCCAGTTTTCTGTCCCGCCTCCTCGGCAGGTCGGTTTTGACGACCGCGATCGAGATGGAGACGCCTCCTACCCCTGCGGCGCCTCGTCCCCGTCAACCTTCGCCATCGGTGAGCGAGGAGGAGATGCCCGTGTGGACGGCGCGGGAGGCAGACTTCTGGACGGAGCGCACCGCGCACGTGTTGGAGCGGTTGCGGCGTGAGTGGTCGCGGGAACCCGACGCCGCGAAGTGGCCGGACATGGCGGAGTTGCTCCATGCACTCTCGGCGCCACCCGAGGAGATTGTGCGACAGTTGCCGGCAGCAGCCCGCGACGCGATGGCAATCTGCGACAACGGCGCGCTGCCTCGCTCCGAGTTGGCCGATCGCCTGAGTCGAGACCCGTCACTCGTGCAAGGACTGTTACGGCAGGCGAACGGTGCGTTCTACGGCGCCGGCCTCAAGCCGATTCTGCGCGTGGATGCCGCCATCGATCGCATCGGGCTCGCCGGTACGCGTGCCGTGGTGCTCGCCGCGTGTGTGGACGGCCTGCTCAGCAAGCCCGGTGGCCATTACGACGCGATGCTCGCCGCCGCGTGGACACACATGGTGAACACGGGTCCGCTCGCACGCGCGCTTGCACCGACGTTCCAGGCGGACGCCGAGGAGGCGTTCGCGATCGCGCTCCTGCACGACGTCGGACAACTCGTGATCTTCGACCGCATCTCGGGTTTGCGCGCTGCCAAGCGCAAATCGATTAGCCTGCCTGAGGCGTGGCTTGCGGTGGTCGTCGAGCAGTTGCACGAACCACTTGGCGCCATGGCCGCGCATCGCTGGGGACTTGGCGCAGCAGCCGCCGACGCGATCGGTTCTCATCATCGGCGCGAACGTCCGGCCCTGCGACACCCGCTCGCCGAGACGCTCTTTCTCGCGGAGCGCGCGGCGCAGGCGATCCTGCGTCGAGAGGGGTTCGACTTTGACGGACTCTGGAGCCTTGGTCAGCTGTCGGGCGAAACAACGATCAGCCGTGGCATCCTCGGGCGTCAGCTGCGCGCGGCGTAGCCGGGCGGTCACAACGGAGTCCGGTCGCGAAACCAGCTTCACGTGATACAACCATCGCTGCGGTCTATCGCGAGAGCAGGCAAGCGCTTGCGCGTCCGGTCGCAAAGGGGTAACAGTGAGCCGTTCCGGTCGCCATGATGAAAACTTACGGTTTCGCAAGCTTGTGATATGTCGCATACTTACGGCTCCTCCAGTCCCGACTGCCTGACGACCCATGGCTTACCTCCGGTGTGAAGCGTGCGGCTCGAAGGCGCTCAGCGCGGCCTCGCAGTGCCCGCGCTGTTCAGCGCCATTCGACCTGACCGATGCGCGCGGTTTGCGCGCGACACTCAAGCAGTGCCGCGGATGCGGCATCATGCACCGTCGCGATCGCTCCTGTCATTGGTGCGGTGAGCGCGTACCGTCCGCGTGGAGATCCACCAGAGTGTGGAGCACCGCGGCGGCGCTGGCGATGATGTCGCTCGCCACTGCGGGCGCGTACAACTATCGCGTCCCCATTCGCGAGACGGCGTCGACGGTAATGGCGCGCGCATTTTCGACGGGGGCGAGCGCTCAAGTGGCGTACCGAAGCGTGAGAAACGTCACGCCGAGTGCGGCGCCGGCTGCCGCAGCCACGCAATTGACGTCGATGAATGCGACGATCGAGCTCGACCGCACGAGTACTTCGTCGACAATCGCGAACGGCACCCTGCTTGCGGCGGTCTCCGATTCCATCGAGTGGATTCCAGCGGTCGCCCGCACCTGGGTGAACGTGCGCGATGACGCAGGTCGCGGTGGTAACGTCGTAGGCGTGATCAATCCCTCGTCGCGCGCGATGCTGGGCACCACCCGCGCCGGATGGCGGCAGGTGAAGTCGACGGACGTTACGGGGTGGGTAGACCCGCGACTCTTCGAGCCGGATTCGCTGCGCACGCGCGGACTGTAGCGTTTGCGTCGATTGACACGCACGGACGAGGGACGGACGCGCCGGCTCGGTTTCACGCTGATCGAAGTCCTCGTCGTCATCGTGGTGATCGCGATCCTCGCGACTTTCGTCGCGCCCAGCATCTTCCGCAACGTGGGTGACGCGCGCGTTGCCACGGCGAAGACACAGATCGAAGCACTCGGCACGGCGCTGGATGCGTACCGCCTGGACAACGGCGCGTATCCGACGACGGCGCAGGGTCTGGGGGCGCTGTGGACGCGTCCGGTCATCGACCCGCCGGGTAACTGGCGCCAGCCATATTTGCGGAAGTCGGTTCCGCAGGACCCGTGGGGGCACGCCTACGTGTATCTCGCGCCGGGACGAGCGAACGCGCAGGGGTATGACCTGTTGTCGTACGGCGCGGACGGCGTGGTCGGCGGCGAGGGTGATAACGCTGACATTACAAGCTGGAAGTAGCGCGTCGGTGGGCGAGGGCGAAGGGCTCGCGGCACGCCTGAAGCGTACGCTTCCGCCCGACGGATGGCGCACCAGATTCGCGCCCGCGCCGACGGGCTATCTGCATCTGGGGCATCTCGTCAACGCGCTGCACGTGTGGGGTATCGCGCGCGCGTACGGCGGTCAGGTGCTGTTGCGGATCGAGGACCACGACCGCACACGCAGTCGACCGGAGTACGAGACGGCCTTGCTCGAAGATCTCCAGTGGCTTGGGCTCGACGGGGATGTCGGTACGTGTGCGTCGTTCTCGGAACGGCCGCATGCGCAGCGACAGTCCGACCAGGAGACGCGCTACGCCAGCGCGTTGGCGCAGCTGCAATCGCGTGGCCTCGTGTACCCGTGCCGCTGCACACGAAAGGAGATTGCAAAGGCCACGACGCGGGTGTCCGGCGACGAACTCTGGTATCCAGGAACGTGTCGTAACGCGCACGTTCCACCTGAGGAATCATTTGCGCGTCGCGTGCAGATCGATGGCGGCACTGAACTGTTCGACGACCTGCGCCTGGGGCCGCTCTCGCAGGATCCGTCGCAGCAGTGCGGCGACCTGCTGGTGCGCGACCGACACGCCAACTGGACGTACCAGTTCGCGGTGAGCGTCGATGACGCGGAGCAGCAGATCGATGTCGTGATCCGTGGCGAGGATCTGCTCGCCAGCACCGGACGGCAGCGTCGGCTCGCGCAACTCCTCGGACGTGCGTCGTTGCCGCTGACGTTGCATCACGCGCTGCTGCGACACCCCGATGGCACGAAACTGAGCAAGGCGAACGGAGACACGGCATTGCGCGCGCGTCGAGGCCTTGGTGCGACGCCGGCCATGCTGTTTGGCGAGGCGGCCCATCTGGTCGGGCTGCAAGCAACGCCGCGTCCCATTGAGGTCGATGAGATCGCGGCGCTGTTCCGCGAAACCGGCGCGTTGCGTGGCGTGTGCGCGCCGGCTGACGCGTAAGCCGACGGTTGTCTCAGCGAACGCCCAGCAGGCCGAGCACGACGAGCATCACCCATTGCGGCCCTTTGAATCCGTCCGTGCGATCGTCGTACGACTCTTCGAGCGAGTGCGCATTGCGACCCACACCGCCGCCATCGAGCGTCATCGCCGGAATGCCAAGACTCATCGGGACGTTGGCATCGGTGCTCGAGATCGTGAGCGGCGCATACAGATTCAACTGCTTGGCCGCAGCCAGCGCGATACGAACGACCACGCTCGAGTCGGGGGTGCCTCCGGCGGGGCGAATCCCGATCGTATCCACCTTGAGATTGAGCGCGACGTTCGACTTCGGCCAGCGCGCCCGCTCCTCTTCAAGCGCCTCACGCAGCGCGATCTGCAGCTTCTTGTCGACGACGGACAACGCGTCCGCCGACTCGCTGCGCAAATCGATATCCATCACGCCTGTGGCGGAGATCGAGTTGACGGACGTGCCGCCTGACACGATCCCGACGTTGAACGTGACCTTGGGAGTGGTCGGGACCTGGAGCTCGCTGATCTTCGCGATGGCGCGCCCCATGGCGTGAATCGGATTCGGCATGCCGAACGCGCCGTAGCTGTGGCCGCCCGGACCGACATAACTCGCGCGATAGCGACTGCTTCCCACGGCCCCGTTGCTGATCGCGATACCGGTGCCATCCACCGAGAGGAACACGTCGATCGAATCCTTGAGCGGACCGTTGAAGAGCGCGCGCACACCACGAAGATTTCCGGGACCTTCCTCGCCGACCGTCCCGACAACGAGCAGTCGGCCGGCAAACGGGACCTTCGACGCGATCACCTGACGCGTCACCGCGAGTGTCACCGCGAGTCCGCGACAATCGTCGCCAATGCCCGGGCCCGAGAATTTCGTGCCCTCGCGCCTGACCTTCACATTGGTGCCTTCGGGAAAGA
>CAYWCJ010000072.1:0-15849 GCA_964456595.1 uncultured Gemmatimonas sp.
CCACACCGTCGTCGCGCAGGGTGTGGCAGAAGTTCCAGACTTTCTGGACGAGGGAAGATGTGTTCATTGAGAGAGTATCACGCGTAGCGGTGCGGGAATTGGGGACAAATGTGCAACCAGTGGTTGCACAAACGCGCCGTTAGCCGAAGCTGCTCCGACTGGATGGGTGGCAACACGATTTGTAGCGCTGCCGATATGTTTTCCGCGCCGGTTTGTGCCACAGCCTGTGGCACTTTTGCGAAGCCTATAGAGACTTCACCTGGCGATGCGGCCACTTTCGCCACAGGCGGTGGCGAAATCACAGAATCTTGTGCTCCAACCGCGCCCGCGCGGCGAGCATCGCGCTCTGGATCTTCTGCTGAAACACCTCACGCGGCGGAAGCACGGTGAGGTACTCGGCGACATGGATACCGGATTTGTCCAGCTCAAGTAGTTCGATCTGCTCCTGCTTCTTCCCGGTACACAGAATGATCCCCAGCGGTGGGCCGTCGCCGGTCTCTTGGTCGTGCTTGGCCAGCCAGCGCAGGTACAACTCCATCTGCCCTTTGTACTCGGCTTTGAAGTCGCCAAGCTTCAGCTCGATGACCACCAGCCGGCGGAGCTTGCGGTTATAGAACAGCAGGTCGATGTAGAAGTCCTCGCCGTCGAGCTGAATGCGTCGCTGCCTTTCGACGAAAGCGAAGCCCGCGCCCAGTTCGAGCAGGAAGGTCTCCAGCTCGCGTAGGATGGCGTCTTCGAGGTCTTTTTCGAGGTAGCGATCGTTCAGGCCAAGGAAGTCGAGCACGTACGGATCTTTCAACACCATCGCCGGCGTGACATCGCCTTTGGACTTCAACGCGTCCAACTCGAGGCGGATGAGATCTTCCGGCTGACTGGAGAGCGCGGTGCGCTCAAAGAGTCGAGAGTCCACCCGGTCTCGCAGCGTGCGCACGCTCCACCGCTCCATGCTGCAGATCTCAGCGTAGAAGTCCCGGGCCAGCGGGTCCTTCAGCGGCAGCAGCGCCAATACGTGGGACCAGCTCAATTGTCGGATCAGCGTCACGACAATCTTTTCATCCGGATATGCTTCAGCGAACTGGACCATACGGCGTAGGTTTTTGACCTCGAAGCCACGCCCGTGGTCCGCTTCCAATTGTCGTGACAGCGTCACGACAATCTCCTGACCATAGCCCGCACGCCCGCCGCCGAGCACATCCGCATGGATGCGCTGGCCGATGCGCCAATAGAGCAGCGTCAGCCCCGCGTTTACTGCCGCCGCAACCGATTGCTTGGACTGTTCGATTAGCTGCTGCAAATCGGCCAGGAGTGCGGAAGCGTCGGGAGTGTCTGAAGTTCGCGCCAATGCGGCTGACTTGGCAACGCGCTTACGAGCTGTCATACCGCCACCTTGGATTTTCGGCCACGCGGCCGGTTCCCTGGATCGCGTTCAGCACGCTCAGCACGGATGCGCTCGAGGAGCACGCTGGCGGGTTCGGCGTTCGGGTCTTGCGGGACGAGTTGGCCGGCAAAGGCGGCGCGGAGGATGTTCTGGCGTTGGGCGGCGGATTGTTTCGCCAGCAGCAGCAGCTCGGACTCGATTTGCTCGACGTACACGAGAGATTCCGTAACCATGCTGACGATTTGAGCCTGTTCGCCCTGCGGAGGAAGCGGGACAAGAACTGATTCCAACTGGTCGAAGCTCAAATGTGGACGGCCTGCGCCGTAGTTCATTTCGCGAAACTGGCGCTGCCCGTGACCTTCGCTGTTCAGAACTGCATTGACGAACTCCGACATGGGCGGCCTGACAAGTCGCATTAATGCGACGCTCTGACATACGAAGTGCGACGCCACTGGATCAGCCACGCGACACACCTGACCCGTATTTGCCCCGACAATTGTTGTCAGCAAATCATCGGCGTGAATTTCTGAACGAACGCGATCCCTATGATCGATCGGTGGATCAACGTACTGTTTGAAAGCGAAATTCGGTCGCCACGGTCGGACGTTTTGCGCCATGACGAAGACGCTGGAGCCACGGTCGTAGTACGGTGCCCAGTCCCGCGAGCCGCTGGTCAACTCTGCCAGCAACTGCCCCACACTCGCCCACACCCACCCCTCCGGCAGTTCCGGCAAGTCGCTGACATCCGGCTTCACCGGCTCCGGATACTTCTCCCGCCAATCCTTGGGCGGTGCTTTCCCTTGCTCCTCGAACTTGGCGACTTGCTTGGCCTCCCATCGCGCGCGCCGCTCGATGAGGATGCGCTCCAACAGTTGCGCGCCGCATTCTGCCGGCGTGTTCTGTACCCGCCACTCGGCGGTGAGTGCGCCTTCAACCGCAGCTTTCAGCAGCGACTGGCGGTATTGCCCGAGCTTCTTCTGCGCGGCCTTGAGTTCGGCCACGCCCGCATCGAGGTCGGAGAGGAGTTCTTCGAGTTTCGCGACGATGCGGGTTTGTTCGGCTGCCGGGGGCACTACCATCGGAATCTGCTTCATCGCCGAACTCGTAAGCTTTAGGCGAGTGGATCCGGTGACGAACGGGTGATAGTCAACCGTATTGAGTTGATGGCATAGAAACTTGTTGTCAATCAAGCCCGCGGCACCATCAAGAACGTGGGCGTGGTTGTTGACCCAGAAGCGGCCATTTGCGACGTATGCCTTGTCCTTCGCTGGGTCGAGAAAAGGAGCGGCGTCTTCGCCAAGCAGGACCCTTTGGCCTTCGGATCTATACGAGTCAATCAATCCGACTTGGCCAGTTGCGCCATAGTACGGGAATAGCTCAGCATCGCTCTTCCCAGCTACGCGAGTTTCTCGATCTGAAGAGTTTACGGGCTCGCGCTCAAAGTCCAAGACATCAGCGACGGCGTCCAAGGACGTGGACGACCACCCACGGGGCAACTCACTCACGCCACCAACTCCTCATTCATCTCCGTCATCATCCCATCCAACTCCTTCCCAAATACCGCCCACGCCTTCTGCAACCCACCCTTGTCCGCCAATTCCGCGTAATCAAAATCGCCACGCCCAATGCTGCAGCTACTGGCAATATGCTCCTTCATCAATCGCAGCCACTCCGTCTGCTCCGGCGTAAACGCCGTCCCACGCTGCGCGTTATGTCGAAAAATCCACGCTTGAAAACGCCGGTCCACTTCGTCGGCGAATGGCTTGAGTTCAGCATCCAACCCCAGCGCAAACCGCACCAACGACACCAGATCGGTCAACTGTCGCTTGCTGCTCACGCCCGCCACCTGACTCGCGTGTACGCGGGCATACGCGCTCCACAAACGTTCGGTGGTCAGCATCAGCGGCGGCCTGCTCACCTGCTCATGCAGCGCTTCGATCATGTCAAAGGTGAGTGCACGACGCTTGTACGGTTGCTCGTAGAAAAAGCTCAGCGCGGCGATTTCGTCTTTGTGCTGCGTGATGTAGTCGGTAAAGCTCTGAATCGTGGCGCGGGCTTGGCGTTCCGCCTGCTCCGAATACCCAGCGAACGTAACCTGATCGAGATTGATGTGGTCGATGATCTGCTCGCGTTCGCGGCGCGCGTTGTCGATCTCATCGCGCAGCGCGGGTTGGTCAAACGGCGCACACGCCGCAGCCACACGTTCGGCGCGCGCGGCATCGATCTCTTGGGGTAACAGCGTGTCTTCCGTACGGCCAAGGCCTTGGGCATTCGCCGTGGCCAGCGCCGCTTGCACGATCGCATCGGCGTCCAGCGCGGTAATCAGCCCCTTACCCAGTTGGGCCACCGAAATTGCACCGCTGGCTTGCTCGATACGAGCCTGCGCTTTGTCGTCGAGTTGCCTGGCCAGCCGCACCAGTCGGTTGGCGAGCGACAGCACGGTGTCGTCGTCGCGGCTGCCCATCGCCACGCCTTGCAGCAGGTCTTTGAGCGCCACGCCGGGCTTCTTTTCCAGCGGACGGCTTTCGGTCTTGAGCGACTTCTCCACGCCCACCGCGTCAATCAAGACAAAGCGAGTCTTGGCGCCGTCGGCACTATTGCTCACGCGCTTCAAGCTGTCGCCATCGAGACTGCGCACGCCTCGCCCCTTCATCTGCTCGTAATACCCTCGGCTCCGCACATCGCGCATGAAGAGCAGCACTTCCAGCGGCTTCACGTCGGTGCCGGTGGCGATCATGTCCACCGTGACGGCAATGCGCGGGTTGTAGTCGTTGCGGAAGGCGCTGAGTATGCTGTCGGTGTCTTCTTCGGCGCGGTACGTGACCTTCTTGCAGAACGCGTTCCCTTGCCCGTACACCTCGCGCACGATGTTGATGATGTCGTCGGCGTGGCTGTCGGTCTTGGCAAAAATCAGCGTCTTGGGCGTTTCCTTCCGAGACGGAAATATTTGCGTTTCGACGGCAGTCTTCATGGCCTGAATGACCTTGCGAATCTGGCTGACGTTGACGACCGACCGGTCGAGTTCCTTGCCCGTGTAAATGGTATCGTCCTCCGTTTCGCCCCACCGCTTCTTGCGGGTTTGCCGGTCGCGATGGTCCACCCACTCCTTGGCCTTGACCTCCCCGCCTTTCTGCGTGATTTCGGTTTCGATCTCGAACACGTCGTAACCAACGTTGACGCCATCGGCCACGGATTGCTCGTACGTGTATTCGGCGACGACGTTCTCGTTGAAGAAACCGAAGGTGCGTTTGTCGGGTGTGGCGGTGAGGCCTACGAGACTCGCGTCAAAGTAGTCGAGCACCTGCTTCCACAAGTTGTAAATGCTGCGGTGACATTCGTCGATGATGATGAAATCGAACGTCTCCACCGGCACGGCGGGATTGTAGCGCACAAACTTTTCCTGCTTGGACGTTTGCTGCATTTCGTTGAGCGAGACATCCTCGGCCGATTCGTCAATCGGCTCGCCACTGAGAATGGAATACATGCGCTGAATGGTGCTGATGCACACCTGCGAATGTGGATCGATGCTGGGCGACGCCAGCCGCTGCACGTTGTACAGCTCCGTGAACTTTCGGCCATCATCGGGCGGCGTGTACGCCATGAATTCCTGGTGCGCCTGCTTGCCGAGGTTGCGGGTATCGACCAGAAACAGGATGCGTTTCGCGCCACCGAACTTGAGCAAGCGGTATACCGACGTAATCGCCGTGAATGTTTTTCCCGCGCCGGTAGCCATGTGCACCAGCGCGCGGGGTTTGTTCACGGCCAGCGAAGTCTCCAGTCCCGTCACGGCGCTCACCTGACATTCCCGCAGGTTGCGTTCGGGCAACGCGGGCATGTGCTCGGCCAAGCGACGGCGCAGGGTCTCTGGCTGGGCCAACCATGCCGCCAACGTTTCCGGCTTGAAGAAATGGAAGACTTCGCGCGAGCGCGGCGCCGGGTCTGCGTTATCGGTGACGCGGATGATTTGACCAGTGGCCTCGAACAGAAAGCGCAGCGGCGTGTTGTCCTTGCGCCATTTCAGGTTGGCGGCGGCGTAACGCTCGGACTGGCTTTCGGCGACGGTGAGCACTTCACCGGCGGTGTCTTTCTTGGCTTCGATCACGCCCACCGCATGACGGTTGACGAACAGCACGTAATCGGCCGGACCGGTGTCGGTCGGATATTCGCGCACCGCCACGCCCAACGCGGCGGACAAGTTGAGTTCCTTCACGTCCTGAACGACCCAGCCCGCGTGTTGGAGCTTCAAATCGATCTGCTGGCGGGCCTTGGCTTCTGGTGTCATGCCTGCTCCTCACTTGTCATCAACACGTCCATGGCCCATGAAATGCGGAGCAAGGGCAATACAACCCTTGATTCGTTGCAGCCCGAGAGGACTTCGTGTCGAGCAGGTGTCCCTTCAGGCTCACGCGATCCGTCGGTTGCTGTACTGAGTTGCTGTGCGCCTCTGCACTCCGGTTTACGGCAGCCCAGCCCACCCGCTCTCACTCTTTAACCTCTCACAGCAGGAATTTCCACCGTCCGCCACGCCGCGCATCCCATCAATGCGACGTGCTCGACGTTCGCAGAACGTGACATGTTCGCAGAAGAAAAGGCGCGTGCCTGCTCACTGCCAGTGCGTTCGTGGCGACGAGCCAATCGGAAGGCGCACTGCCGGGCGGTGTCATGTCGCTGGCTTGCCATCGCCACGTACGGGTTTCCCGGACGCAATCCCTGCGATGCGATCGCGATACTATCGCGGTACTTCGTGCACCTTCAACTCGCTCCCCATGCAACGTCGTGAATTCCTCGCACTCGCTGGCGTCGCTGGCGCAGTGTCGCTCACTCGTCCGTGGCACGGTCTGCTCAACGCTGCCGCGACCGGCGTTCCCGCTGTCGGCCGCGCGCCGTTGCTCTTCCCGCGTGTCGTATCTCCGGCCGCGCTGACGCTCGCCGCCCGCGTACACGAGGTGGAGATTGCGCCGGGTGTGCGCGCCGAGGCGTGGAGTCCGGGCGACGGGCCGGTGGGGCCGACGATCCGCACGCGCACCGGCGACACGGCGCGCATCACGTTCGAAAACGGTCTCCCCGAACCGAGCATCCTGCACTGGCACGGGCTCCGGGTGCCTGAAGCTGCGGATGGCGGCCCGCGGCTGGCCATCGATTCCGGGGCGAGCTACCGGTACGAGTTCCCCGTGATCGATCGCGCGGGGACGTACTGGTATCACGCGCATCCGCACGGTCGCACCGGCGTGCAGACCTATCGTGGCATGGGCGGGCTGTTGCTCATCGGCGACGCTGCGGAGGATGCGCTGGGTTTGCCCTCGGGCGAGCGGGAGATTCCGCTGCTCATTCAGGACCGACGCGTCGGTGCCGACGGCGTATTCGCGTACGAACCGGCGATGCACGAGCAGATGGAGGGGTTCTTCGGCGACACGCCATTCGGCAATGGCGTGCGGTTGCCGACGCTCGAGGTCGCGACAACCACGTATCGACTGCGCGTGGTGAACGCGACGACGTCGCGCATCCTGCGGCTGGCATTGTCGAACGGCAAGCCGATGACGCTGATCGGCAACGACGGCGGACTGCTGCCGGCGCCGGTGAGGCTCACCCAGCTGGACCTTGGCACGGGAGAGCGCGCGGACCTGCTGGTGGATTTCAGCGCGCTCAAGGTGGGGACGCGTGTAGCGCTGCTCTCCGCGAAGTTCGCGTCGCCAGCGCGGATGGGTGGCATGGGGATGGGCGGCGGAATGGGTGGAGGCATGGGCGGCATGGGGCGCATGGGCGCTGGCGGTGTGCCGCAGGGCGGGGAGATGCGGTTAATCGAGTTCGAGGTGACGCGCGCCGTGAAACCGATGCCATGGCGTGCGGCGAAGTTCCCATCGATCGTGCCACTCGATGTGTCGCGGGCGGCGCGCACTCGCGTCTTCAGGTTCGAGAGCGCGATGATGCGCCACGGCATCAACGGACGCGCGTTCGACATGGAGCGCATCGACGAACAGGTGCGCTTTGGTGAGACCGAGGTCTGGACGTTCGTGAACGACGGCCCGTTCCCGCACCCGGTGCACATGCACGAGGTGCAGTTTCAGGTGGTGGAGCGAATCGGTGGACGCGCGACGCTGATGCCGTGGGAGCGCGGCTGGAAGGACACCGTGCTGGTGTTTCCAGGTGAGCGCGTGAGCGTGATCGCGACGTTCGACCGGCACCGGGGGCGCTACCTGATGCACTGTCACAACCTGGTGCACGAGGACGGCGGGATGATGATGAACTACGAAATCGGGTAGCGCTGGAAACGATACAGGATCGATGGACGGCCTACGGTTTGGTACTCGAAAACACGATCGCGCGGAGTGCGCCGTCATCCACTGGCAGCTCGCTGTTGCCCGCCGGATATCCGTTGAAGCTCAGCACGTACGCGATCACATCGGCCACCTCCTGCCGGCTGTAGATCCCGGGATCGTCGGTTGGCATCGAGGTGCGTACGCGATCGTGCAGCTCGCCAAGCGTCTGTCCGTTCCAGCTGCTCAGGAACGCACCACCGGCCAGCGGTGGCGACTCATCGGCACCGCCCAGCGCGGGCTGATGACAGCGCGAGCACGTGCGAGCGTAGGCCGTCTGGCCGCGTGCCGCTTGCTCCGCGGTGAAGACACTGTCCCACGTGGTACGTGCGCTTGTGGGCGCTGGCTGCGTGTCATGTGCGCCAGCCGCCAGCACATACGTGGGCGCACTGACGATGAGCGCCACGAGCCACCACCGACGACGTCGAGGGCGCCGCATCAGGCTCGCTGTCACGCTCATTTCGTGGATGCGGCAGGAAGGCGAAAGGCGATGTACTCACCCGAGTACGGACCACCACTCACCGCCACCACCACGTACTGCCGGCCGTTCACCGTGTATGTCATCGGCGATCCACTCTGCGGGGCAGGCATCGGCACCGCACCGACTTCCGTTCCCGACGTCTTGTCATACGCGCGCAGCATCGCGCCGCGCGGACGCGGGGCGACGGTCGTCACTTCAGGATCGCCGGCAATCACCAGCGTCTTCGTAACCAGCGTGCCGACATAGCCAGACTGGCCGGTGCGCGGGATCGTCATGCCCTTGAGCGCCTCGTGATTGCGCACGACATCCGGCGTCTCCCCATGCGGCACCTGCCACACGAACTCTCCGTTGTCGAGGTTGATCGCCGAGATGGTGCCGTAGGGTGGCTTGAGCAACGGCAAACCCTGCACCAGAAGTCCGCCGAATCGCGGCGAACCAACCGGTGGTGGAGCAATGCCACGCACCCACGCCATGTCCGACGTGCCCGCCGCGGGGGCGACCAGACCCAGCGGAGACGGCGAGTAGTTGGACGCCGAGACGTAAAGAATATGCGAGTCGGGATCGTACGAACCGCCAGCCCAGTTGGCGCCGCCATTCGTCGGTCCTTGCGACAACGTCGCCAGCGGACCGCCGACTTTGCTCACGATCGGTGGCGTGAACACGGGGCCAAGCTTGAACTTCGACGCGATCGCCAGCCCGGCCTCCTTGAGTGCCGGTGTGTAGTCGATGATGTCGTCGAGCATGACGCCGTTGCGCGCGAACGCCTTCGGCTTGGTGGGTATCGGCTGTGTCGGTGCATACCACTCGCCGGGCACATCCCCCGCCTCGACCGGCTGCTCATTGATCGGCCACACCGGCTTGCCATTCACGCGGTCGAACACGTACAAAATGCCCTGCTTCGTCGGTACGGCCACGCTCTTGATCGCGCGCCCATCCACTGTGATGTCGGCCAGAATGGGCGCGGCAGCGAGATCGAAATCCCAGATGGGATGATGCACGAGCTGGTAGTGCCACTTCTTCACGCCGGTCTGCAGATCGAGACAGACCAGACTCTCGCCGTAGAGATTGTTGCCGGGTCGATGTCCGCCGTAGTAGTCGCCCGTTGGTGACTCGATGGGGAGATACACGAGCCCCAGTTCTTCATCGGCCGTGATCTGCGTCCAGACGCCGGTGTTGCCCGCGGTGTCGGCCGAACTCCTGAGCCACGTGTCGTAGCCCGGCTCTCCCTTGCGCGGGATGGTGTGAAACGTCCACAACCGCTTGCCGCTGCGGACATCGAAACCGCGAATGTCGCCCTTGTTGTTGCGATAACTCTTGGGCGCGCCACCTTCGCGGAACGCGGCACCGACGACCACCACGTTGCGTGCGACGAGCGGTGCGCCTTGATACCCGATCTCCCCGGTCACGAGATCAGGCAGGATGGGAAGATCCATATTCTGCTTGAGATCGACCGCGCCGCTGTCGCCAAAGCTCAGCACCCGCGCGCCGGTACGGGCGTCGAGTGCCACGAGACGATAGCCCGGCGTGATGTAGATGATTCGCGACTGCTTGCCGTCGGTCCAGTGCGCGAGACCGCGACCGGACAACGGACGCGGTGCCGCCGCCCCACGTTCCCCTTCGTTCTCGCTGTGCACCCAGAGCAGTTCGCCGGTGGTTGCATCGAGTGCGACCACCGCTCGGCGCGTACCCGCCGTCGCATACAACACACCGCCCACCATGAGCGGCGTGCCCTCGAGTTTGAACTCGGGGCGAGGGCCGAGCGCGTCGGTCTTGAAGCGCCATGCCACTTCGAGGGTCCCGAAGTTCGCGGCGGTGATCTGTTCCAGTGGGGCGTAGCGCGAGCCGCGCGTATCTCCGGTGTGGCTGGGCCACTCGCCCGACTTCGTGCTCATCGGCGGCGCGGTCGGCGCGGCGCTCGCACGCGCCTTGGCGGCGGACTGCTGCGCGTGCAACGACTGCGGGAGCGCGACGATGTGGCAGGCGACGACGACGCCAAGTGCGCGGCAGACACGCGTGTGCACTACGGCACCACCTTGCGTGCGGTCTTCGCCTTGCGCTCGGCGACCAGCTTGTCGAATTCGTCCTGTTCGAGATAGGTCACGTCGATCCAGTTGTGGGCCATTTCGTCCACCGTGCGATCGCCCCAGCCGACCCACTGCGACGCATCAGGGTTGAGGGGATTCTGCGCGGTGTTGTCATGCCAGGCAGTGAACGACAGCATCGTGCCCTTGGGGAGCAGCGGGGCGACGCTGTCCGCATAGACGTAGTTGATGTGCCAGTTCCACTGGAAGTCGCTGACCTGACTGATCAGCTGCTTGCGACCGTCGGGGTAGATCGCCTCCAGCGACATCGACTTGCCGCGCATGTGCATGTGCGGCTGAAAGTTCTCGAGCCGTGCCGGCGCCTGCAGCACGTAGAAGTTCTGCGTGATCGTCTTCTCGTTGGGCGGAATGTCGAGATCGGACCCGCGCGCGACGTTGTACATCGTCAACACGGTGCGATGCTTCGGCACAAAGCCCTTCGGATAGAAGTACACCGCCATCTCCACCTGGCTGTCCTTGTACTCCTCGCCGTTGGCGTGCATGTGCACTTCCCACCGAATGCGCGACCCCGGCAACATCAACTTGCCCGCGTCCTCCGGAAAGATCTGCCCAGTCTTGCCGACGGCCCACTCCATGAACAGGCCCGCGTTGGATTGATGATCGTGGGCGGAGCTGGCGAGCCCTGTGACGCCTTTCTCGTCCTGCAGCAGATAGGCAAGCACGTGATGCACGATCTTGCGATCCTGATCGCGCGCCGGCTTCACCTCGATCGCGCGGACCCAGCGCGGTTCAGTCACCCCGGTTTCCACCACCGGCCGAAACCACTTGTCCTGCGTGCGCGCGGCCAGCGTGTAGGGTTTGGATTTGACGATGAGATCGGGCTGCTGTCCGAGCTTCTCTGCGAGTTGCCAACGATTCGGATCGGGGAACTTCATCGTTGGAGGCAAGTCCTTCTTGTCACCAAACGGCGTGCCCGCGTTCACCCAGGAGACGATCGCATTGATCTGCGCGTCGCTCAGACTGCGATCGTTCTTGAAGGCCTGAATGCCGACCGCCTTGTCGATGTGCCACGGCGGCATCAGTCGCTGCGACACTTTGTTCTTGATCTCCGCCGCGTACTCCTTCGCATCCTCGTACGTCAGCAACGACATCGGGGCGATGGAACCGGGCTGATGGCACTGCTGGCAGTTCTGCTGCAGGATCGGCGCGATGTCCCTGGCGAAGGTGACAGCACGCGTCGCGCCAACCGCCGCGGTGGCAATCATCGCCCTCGAGGGAGCCGGCCTCGTGGCTTTCGCCGCCACGGTGCTGCTGCCTCGCGCCGCAGCGTTTGACTGCGCGCCGAGTACGGGAACGAGCGTCACGATGGCAAGCGCCGCGAGTATTTCGCGCGCGCGCCCGACTACCGGCGCAGCGACTCCGAGCGTCGACGTCATGGGATTCCTCGTTTTGCTGAGAGTCATGGGGTCACCTGTACACGAATGAAGGCATTGGTCCAGCAGCACTGCGAGTGGCCGGCACCGACCACGCTGGAATCGTTCGCGCGCACGCGCAACAGATATTCGCCGGGTTGACTGAAGCTGGCGATGACGGTGGCGTTGCCGCCGGTGGCGGTCAGCTTGATCGTCGCGGGCGTGAACGTCACCGCGCCCGTGCCCTGATGCACGAACCAGGTGAGATCGACCGGTGTGGGGGCACGTGCAATCGGTTCCGCTTTGCCATCGTCTGTGACGATGAGCGACACGCTGAGCGGTGCATCGACTTTCACCGTGTAGGGCGCACTGATGATGCCGAGTGGTCCTTGTCCGGCGGGACCTCCAGACACGAAGCCGATTGCCGGCGGCGTGTTCTCGGCCGACGCCTCTCCCTGGATCGCATCGATCTCCCAGTCCTGCTTCAGACTGCCACTGATTGCGACCGTCTGGCCACGATTCCGGAGCGTCCAGGTGACCTTCCGTTCGCCGAAGTCCGCGGGCACCACGACGGCGAAGACGCCCCAGTGCCGTCGCGCGTGAAATCGCGTCGGCTGTCCCTGATTCGGCACGCCGGGTACGATCAGGTTGTCATCGCCGATCGGTACGTCCACGACTTCGGCGGCGTTGCGATTGAGGTAGCCGAACGAGAGGCTGTACGTGCCATCACGATTGCGATACCACCCTTCGAACACCGGGGTGACCGAAAGGCCCGACGGCGTCGCGGGCGCCAGCGAACGCTGCGCCGATCCCTCGCGCAGCGGGGCCAGTGTCAGCACGGTCAGCAGGAGGAACGCGGGAGGGAGAGCGTGTGTGCTGCGCATCCTGTCATTCGCCTCGGGAAGGGGAGGCCGGAGAGGCCGGGAAAGCAAGCTGAATTACGTTCTGGGAGGCCCCATGACGCAATGACCTGGCCTTCGCCGAGCGGAAGCTGCTTGACCGCCGCCGGAACCACGACACTCTTCACGTTCGAGGAGTTTGCCACCGGCACGATCCTGTCGACGCAGCTGTCCTCGCGCGGCATCGCCACGGTGTCCGGCGTGGACAGAAACGGTATCGCACGGAACGTGGTGGTGGGGTCTGAAACCAGCCTGCCAAGCTCGTTCATCGGCGTAACGAGTCTCACCGCCTTCACCCAGGCGCGTTTCTTCTCGGACAACACGTTTGATTCCTGGGGTTTCGACGATTTGGAGATGAGTTCGACCGGATCAGTAGTGCCTGAACCGGGCACGACCGCACTCCTCGCAACCGGCTTGATCGCGATTGCCGGCATTGCGCGCCGTCGGCGCTTCAACGCAGCTTGAAACGCGGCCAATAAGGTCGCCCCTCCCGCCGAGGTCCTTTCAACCTGGCGACCACCTAAATGGCGCGAAGGTTGGTGGCGCGTGACATCTGCGGCAGCAGTATAGACTGAGCCGCCCGTCAGGCGGGAAAGAGCCCCGTGCTCAGATAGCGATCGCCGCGATCACACACGATGAACACAATCGTCGCATCGTGCAGCGCTTCGGCGATGCGCAACGCAATCACGCACGCCCCCGCGGCCGATGGGCCACAGAAAATTCCCTCCTCCACTGCGAGCCGTCGCGCCATCGACTCGGCGGCGGCCTGCGAGACCAGTTCCAATCGATCGACACCCGCCGGCTCGTAGATGCGTGGCTGGTACTCGGTACGCCATTTACGGATGCCGGCGATCTGCGAGCCCTCCTCAGGCTGCGCACCAATGACCTGTACGTCCGCCTGCTGCTCACGCAAATAGCGGCCGACCCCCATGATCGTCCCGGTGGTACCCATCGCACTGACGAAATGCGTGATGCGTCCGCCGGTATCGCGCCAGATCTCGGGGCCCGTGGTTTCGTAGTGCGCACAGGGATTGTCCGGATTCGCGAACTGATCGAGCACGCGCCCGTCACCGCGCGCCGCCATGGCCGCCGCCATGTCACGCGCGTATTCCATGCCACCCTTGTCGGCCGGTGTGAGAATCAACTCCGCACCGTATGCCCGCATCGACGCGCGTCGTTCTTCACTCAGGTTGTCCGGCATGATCAACGTCATGCGATAGCCCGTCATCGCGGCGATCATGGCCATGGCGATCCCCGTATTGCCGCTGGTCGCTTCGATGAGACGATCGCCGGGCGAAATCTCCCCGCGCGCTTCGGCGCCACGAATCATCGACAACACCGGACGGTCCTTCACCGAGCCACCGGGATTGTTTCCCTCGAGTTTTCCCAGCAACACGTTGCCGCGCGACGCGAATGCGTCACCAATCACGCGCTGCAACCGGACCAGTGGTGTGTTGCCGATGGTGCGATCGATGGTGCTGTACGGCGTACTGCTCACAACGCCCCCTTTGTATTCATAGACATGATGTCAACAATCGTGCACGTCGCCGCAAAACTGGCCCGTCCCCGAATCGACTCGTACCTTTGCCTTCCCTGAACAATGGCCAGCCGGATGGCGCCGTGCACTCCACTTTCACCGAGTTCCGCCGTGACGACACGCCGAGACTTCGTTCAGCGGATCGGTCTCTCACTCGCCGCCTCGTCGGCCGCGTCCGCGGAGCTTGCGGCCCTCACGCGCCCCGGCGAGGGGTCTGAGCGGCTGCTCGTCCCCAATCCGCACCACCCCACGCCCGCGCCCGTGGGCGTGGACCGGCTGCCGCTGGCATGGTACAAGGCCGCCGCCAATCGGCTGCGTGCAAGCGCCAAGGCGCGTGGCGTGGATGCCGTCCTCCTGCAGTCCGATCCCAACCTCGTCTACTTCTCGGGGTGCTTTCGCGGCAGCGGGGAGCGTACCACATGGGCGCTGTTCATGGTGGACGAGCCGGACTCTATCTACTGGTTCTCCCCCGCGATCGATCGCGATCTCATCACGTCGTGGTGGTGCACGGAGAACGAGTACTACTTCTGCTATCCACACGCCGAAGGTGGCTTTCCCAATCGCGGCGAGAACGTGCGTGGCGGGCGCGTTGACTTGTGGACCTGGGCGCTGTCGCAGCTGGCCAAGCGCGGACTGAACGGCAAAACCATCGGTCTCGATCGCGAGCTGACGCCGAGCGCGCAGGCGACGTTCGACAGGGTGCTGCCGGCAAGCAGGAACGTGGACATCAGCGACATCTGCATGGGCCTGCGGATGATCCGTACCCCGGAAGAGATCGCGTTGCTGCAGCGCGCGTACCGGTACTTCGACAAGATCCACGCCTTTGCCCGCGACTACATCCTCGCGCATGGCACGAACACCACGGATTACGAAGTCGGACAAGCGCTGTCGAGTTACGGCATCAACCTCATGATGCGCGATGTCAAACGCGACGGAAAACCGCACAGCGCCGTGGGCATGGAAGTCACCGGCAACTACGTGCGCGCCGGTGTGGCCACGGCGTATCCCCATCCCAATCAGTTCTTTCACACCAGGCTGCAACGCGGCCAACCGGTCTACGTGAACTGCGACATCCTCCTCGGCGGGTTCGGCGGCGAAGGCTATCGCAACTACATCATCATGCCGAGCAACGCGCACCACGATCGCATGTGGCAGGTGGTCGCGGACACGGTGCAGATCATGGTGGAAGAAACGCGCCCCGGCGCCATCTGCGGCGAGATCGCGCAAAAGGTACACGCGTATCAGATCAAGTCGGGGATGCAGGAGTTCATCTACCACCGCCCCGGACACGGGCAGGGGACGAACTTCGAGGGGCATCAATCCCCGTTCCTCGCACTCGGCGACGACACGGTCGTGCAGGAGGGGATGACCTTCTCCGTCGAACCGGGGCTCTACGACGCGGCGCGCGGCATCGGTATCAATCCGAGTGATCGACTGCTGGTGAAGAAGGATCGCAGTGTACTACTGAGCAGCATTCCCTTCTCGAAAGAATGGAGTTTTCTCACGCTCTGATCGCTCGGTCGGTCGTCTCGTGCTCACAATCGCTCGCGTTTCTGGTCGCGCTCCCACTCGCCCACAGTGGCGACGGCCGCACGTTGTTCATCGTGCGCGGTGGCGGTGCCCCTCGTGCGGGTGAGATTCCAGAGCCAACCAGCGATCCGGTCGGCGCCGAGCCGGCGCTGGATTTTCTGGGCGGGAGGATGTGAGTACCAGAAGCCCCGATGAATCGCGCACGCGCGACCAGTGGATCTGGACGTCGGGAACGGTAGCCAGCGATCGATTCGTC
>CAYWCJ010000073.1:0-4900 GCA_964456595.1 uncultured Gemmatimonas sp.
GAATTCATATTGCCGCCTGGCACTCTCCGCTGCGACGCCCACGTCGCGGGCGGCTCTGGACGCATGTTGACAAAGCGTCGTTCGATTGTTGACTGAGTTACTCGACTTTCTCCGGAACGCGCGCTACAGTGAGTTGGACGCAGCCGGACTCCGGCACGGAACCACTTTAGGAGCACACACATGACCAGCATCGCCGAACGCGGCTACGCCAACCCGGGCGTCCTTGTCGATACGGATTGGGTCGCCGCCCATTTGAAGGACGCCAACGTCCGCGTTGTTGAATCGAACGAAGACCAGCTCCTCTACCCCTCCGGCCACATCCCAGGCGCGGTGCAGGTGGACTGGGCGGCCGACCTGAACGACCAGGTTCGCCGCGACTACCTGGACAAAGCCGGGTTTGACCGTCTCATGAGCAAAATCGGCGTCACGAAGGACACCTCCGTAGTGTTCTACGGCGACAAGAACAACTGGTGGGCGACCTATGCCTTCTGGGTGTTCAAACTCTTTGGCTTTGACAACGCGCTCATCCTCGACGGCGGTCGCGCGAAGTGGATGGCGGAGCAGCGCGTCACCACCGCCGAAGTCCCCTCATTTCCGGCGACGACCTACAGCGCCACCGAACGCGACGATCGCACCATTCGAGCCTTCATCGACGAGGTCCGCACGCACGTGTCGGCACACAAGCCGATGGTGGATGTGCGCTCGCCGCAGGAATACACCGGCGAAAAACTGCACATGCCCGACTATCCGCAGGAAGGGACGCTGCGCGGTGGTCACATTCCCGGTGCGCGCAGCATGCCATGGGCACGCGCCGCGGCCGCCGACGGTTCGTTCCGCAACATCGAGGAGCTGCGGCAGATCTACGAAGGTGAGCTTGGACTCGTCGCCACGGACGATGTCGTGACCTACTGCCGCATCGGTGAACGCTCGTCGCATACCTGGTTTGTGCTTACCTACCTGCTCGGCTTCACTCACGTGCGCAACTACGATGGCTCGTGGACCGAGTGGGGCAACGCTGTCCGCGCGCCAATTCACAAGGGAACAGAACCGTGAGCGCTGAAGACAAACTGAAGGACACCGCGATGATGCCCGTCGTGGGAAAGGCGCCCTCGGTCGTGAACGTCACGTGGCAGGGTGAGCATCGCTTCGATGCCGGCGCTGCCGTCGGCGGTCCGACCATTCGCATCGATGCGAGCCGGCAGACAGGTCCATCACCGGTCGACGTACTGCTCACGGCGCTCGGCAGCTGCACTGCAGTCGACGTGGTGGACATTCTCGCCAAGCGCCGCACGCCTGCGGAATCGCTGCAGGTGAACGTGACCGGCGAGCGGGCATCGGCCGTGCCCTCGCGCATCTCGAAGGCATCTCTGGTCTACACCATCACCGGCGCCGACATCGATCGCGCGCACGCGGAACGTGCGATCGAGTTGGCCATCACCAAGTACTGCTCCGTCCGCGACTCCCTCGACCCGAACATGCCCGTCGAGTGGAAGTTGGTATTGAACGGAGTCTGACCCAGTGCACGCACACGGCGGCCGCGGCCTGCAGTGTGCGTGTTCGAGACGCCTGAAGTCGCTGCTCCTACTTCGCCTCGAGCGCCTTGCTGAGCCACGCCAGCGCTCGCGGATCGTTCGATCGCGACAACCAGAAGATCGCGGTCTTGCGCAGTTCGCGATCGGGGAGCGTTTCGGCCATGCGCAGCAAGTTGGGCACTGCTTCTTCGGTTGGACGTCGGGAAAGAGCAAAGATGGCCTGCTTGCGCAGTTCCCGATCGCCGGCTTCGTAGGCGATCGAGTCGAGTGATGCGCCGACCTTGTCACCCGCGTACTCCCCAAGCCAGAAGACGGCCTGACTCCGCACCTCCTTCGGTCGCTGCTCGTTCTTCGCGATGCGCAGGAATGTCGGCCAGGCGTCCACCGAATCGGTCAGCGTCAACGTGTGCAACGCCGAACGCGCCGGCTTCTCGTCTCCACGTTCGGCGATCGCCAGCAACCACCGGCCAGCGTCGTTCGCCGGCACCGTGCCGAGGTCGGTGATGCCGGTATCTGCGCGCCAGCGACCTCCGACCGACGTGCGCAGCTCGTTCGTCTGGCCCGCGGCGCGCACCACCACCACGCGCACCGGCCCCGGATCGCACTGGAACTCGACGTCGCGGTTGCCATTCCAGCTGTTGTACGACGTCGTGCCGCTGCCGGGGCGCGAGCGATACCAGCTTCCACCGTTGCCACACACGCCGTCACGCGCTCCGAACGACAGTCGCACGGTGCCATCCCGTACCGCCTCCACGCGCGACGTCAGATTTCCCTGCGCAAGCGTCGTGGCGAGCGGCAGCAGCAGAAGCAGCACCAGCGCGGCGACATTGCGACGCAACACCTTCCGCGGCGCCTGTGTCATCGTTCGATGATCTCCTGCAGCACGGCCAGCGCGCGCGGGTCCTTGCTGCGTGTGAGTTGCGAGATGGCCTGCTTGCGCAACTCGAGGCTCTTCTCGTTGCGTGCGATCCCGATGAGCTGATCGACGCCATTGCCTGCCGTGTTGCCATCGCGATTGCTGCGTGAACTGATGGAGCCAAGTGCCGAGAGGAGCTGCTTCTTGAGCTCGACTTCTGTGCTGCGCTCGTACAAGCTGGCAATCTGCGCGGCACTGACCTCCATCATGGAGAACATGCTCACCACCATGCGGCGCGTCTCCAACGACTCCTTCTGGTTCTGCGCGACCGAAAAGAGGAACTCACGCGAGGCCTCGTTGCGGCGCTGCGCGATCGTCTGAATCACGCGTTCCTTGAAGCGCTGTCCATCGGCCTTGCCGTAGACATCCTTGAGGAAGGTCATCGGGTCTTCCATCGTGCGGCCAGGACCGGACATGTACCAGTTGAGTGCATCGCCGCGCAGTTCCACCGGCGCATTGGCATCGGCCGCGATTTCGCGCAGTGTCATTGCCGCGCGCGGCGACCTGGAGCGCGACAGTGCATACACCGCACGCTTCCGTGCATCCAGTTCGCCATCACCCCTCGCCAGGCCGATGAGCATGCTCGCCGCCTCATCGGTGGGAACATTGGCCAACCAGAAGATTGCCTGCTCACGCACTTCGCGATCCGGATCCGTCTTGGCCGCGTTCATCAGCACTTCGGCGGCGTCGGGCGCCTTGCGTGAGGCGATCAACCACACGGCCGTGCGACGCATGTTCTGTGTGCAGGGTTCTCGACGCGCCAGCACCTTCCTGAGAATCGGCATCGCGCGTTCCGCGTCCACCTGCATCAGCGCATTCAGCGCATCCACCCGATCGTCATCGGATTGCTTGGGACATCCGTCCTGCGACGCGCTGGTCGCCCGCCCATACAGCGTCGCCGTCGCCACCCGATCACCGCCGCGGGCCAGCGCCCCTTCGATGCTGGTCGCCAGCGCCGATGCGTCGGTGCGCGTCGGCGCCGTGGGGAACTGCTTCTCCTGCCACGCCAACGCTTCCCTGGCTGCCCGCAGGTCGCTGCTGCTGCCAAGACGCTGCAACGCGAATGCTTCCCAGTACGGCGCATCAGGCGTGTAGACGGATTTCGGATACTGGTCGCGAATGCGACGGAACAGGTCGGCCGCTTTGCGATAGGAGTCGCTCGACAACGCCTTGCGCGCTTCGCGATAGAGCGAGTCGGCCGGATCGTCTGCCTTCCACGCTTCCTGCGGCGTCTGACGGAAGCGAATGCCGCTCCGTGCGAAACCCGCACCGGCGAGCTCCGTTTCCACGAGGGCGCGAACCCTCAGGTCATCGAGCGAGCTGAGGTCGGCCAATGGCGCGAGTGCAGCCAGTGGCGCGTAGCGCAAGCCTTCGAGCGCTGAGAAGTCCGCGATGCGTGCCGAACGCATCGCATCGAACGAGTTCTCGAGCGCGGCGCGGGTGGTGGCCATGACATCGCTCCTGATCCGCATCGAGTACTCCAATGCTTCCTGACGGGCATGCTCGGCCACGGCGGAATCATAGAGGCGATCGTAGCTCGAGAAAGGGGCCATCGGCGCGGCGGGTGCAGGACGTGCAGCGGGCATCGGCTGCGCGGCCGGTGCGGGCCTCTCTGCCGGCACTGGTGCGCGCGCGGGCCTCGGTGGGCTCACCTGCGCGTCGAGCGTGCGCAGCGGCGCACCGAACGCGTACGTGCAGGCGAGCATGACGGCGAAGGTCATCTGATATCGAACGGCGTCGGGCATGGTCATTCGTCGTCTCCGTGAACGGTCAGCTCATCGCGACGCGCTGAGGCCGTCATGACGGCGCGCACACGCGGCAGCAGGTTGGTTTCGCGCATCGTCTCGGTGGGCGCACGCTGTGCTTCCGGCGCCGCGGTTCCGCGAGACTGCAGGATCTGCATCAGTACAAGTTCAAGGTCCTGCAACAACCGCTTCGTCCGATCATCTCGCAGCGATGGCTCATCGAGCAGCAATCGTGTGGTGCCCAGCAGTTCACGTGCCCACGACGACACATCAGGACCGGGTCCCAGCTCCGGATCGCGATCACGAACCGTGGTCAGCAATGCCACAGTGCGAACGAGGTGCTCTTCCATCGCCACCCGCGCTGGCGCGGTCGACCGCGCAGCGGCCAGCTCCGTCATCAGCGTTGGCGAGGGTGTCGTCGTCCGCGGGACGCCATGGCGGCCGATCGCGATACCACCCACCAGCACCGCCGCGATGGCGGCGATATTGCGCCACCACTTCGGCATGGTGCGCGCCGCTCGACGATGCTGAATGCGTTTCCACATCAGTTCGCGGGGCACTACGACGTCATCGGCGATATCGCGCGCCAATGTCATCATCCACGGGTCGAGTGGTTGTTCATCGTCGTTGGCGTCCAACGAGTGCGGCTCCTTCGGTCGATCAGTCATGCGAGCTCCGTGCGAGCGAACGGCGCCAGTGCCGTCCGC
>CAYWCJ010000073.1:5000-10257 GCA_964456595.1 uncultured Gemmatimonas sp.
GTCCGCGTCCTCGAGCGGCGCGGCGTACGCATCTCGGCGTTTCAGTGTGCGCAACCCATTCAGCGTGATGGAAACCGCGATGGCGTGGAGCCAACTCGACAGGGCGGACTCACCGCGGAACTGTCCGATGCGCTCGAACGCACGCACGAACGTGTCCTGCGTCCAATCCTGTGCCAGATCGGTCCGCCCACTCATCCGGTAGATGAGTCGATACACACGATCGACGTGCCGAGCGTAGAACTCGCGTTCGGCGATGGAGTCGTTCGTCTGCAGTCGGGCGAGCAGCTCCGAATCGCTCACGGAGAAGTCACCGGGTGCCGGTCACGGTAGTGTGCGCATGCATGTGCACTCGAATGACAGCACGGGTGGTCAAACGGTTGCATCAACGCAGGGCGTCCGCCCCCGCGTACGCCAACGGAGTCGCGCCAGAGCAAAAACGCGAGCTGCGGGTTGGGGCTAAACCGGCTCCGCCCTTGGAACCGCGATGTGTTCGCCACGCTGGGGGACCGGGATTGCCTGAGCGGCCCCGGCGCCGAGGGAGCGCCCGCTCTGCTCGCTGAACACCTTGGTGATGAAGCGCTGCCCTTCTCCAATGCGTTCGACCTCGAGCCCGATCGATTCGACGGCGTCGCTGAGCTGGTCCAGCTTGTCCTGCACTTCCCTCGGGACCGGCGCGATGACGGTGGCGCCGCGCTTCCAGATCCGACGGGCGTAGGCGATGGAGATCGGCATCAGCACGGCCAGCGTGAAGACGATCGGAATGGCGAAGACTTCGTCCGGCGGACCCGACCGGCGATAGGGCGGCGGCTCCACGATGGCGCCCGGCACGGCGGCCGCGGCGGCGACGGCGGCATCCGCCTGCGCGACCTGGGCGTCCACGGCGGAGATGCGCGCGTCGATTTCCGTCAACCGCCTCGTGATACTCGTGCGCACTGCCTCGGTGGTCTCGTCATTACCGAGCTGGTTGACGAGATCCTGGCGCTTCTCTTCGAGCGTCTCGAGCTGGGTGCGCAGCTCCTTGCGCTGATTCCTCGTGGCCGTGTACACGTCAGCGGCGCTGACCCGCCCAATAGAGACGGGACCCCGCGCGAGGGCGGGAGCTGCTGGCGCGGGGACAGCCACTTGTTCCTGCATGCGAAATCCGGACGGAGTCACGACAAAAGGCACCGATCCAGTCGGCGCCACTGGCGGTCATACGCCGTCGCAGATCGTCGGTTTCAGTCGACGCCGCGCGGCAGGGTTGCAGGCCCATACGCCGCAGACTCTTTCGCATCAGCGGCGCGATGGGCATTGTCTGCGTATGTTCGCCCCTATCTTCGCTACGCAAACACCGATCCGCCACGTGCAGCGACTGCTCGCTCTCGCGCTTGCCGCCGCAACAGTGAGTGCCGGGTGTCGTCACGCCGTGCGCTCGTCGCCGGCCGAACCGATGGCGACCACCGTGGTTGCCGCGCCCACCGCGCCGGCAGTCGATCGGCTCGGCCCATTGGGCACGTTGCCCCCGCCGATCGCCGGCGAACAGCTGCCCGATGCGCTGCCGGACAGCACGTTCTGGCGCATGGTGACGACCTTTTCCGAACCGGGCGGCTACTTCCGCTCGGAAAACTTCGTCTCGAACGAGATGGGGCTGCAGCATGTCATTTCGCGCCTGCTCCCGGTTGTGCCGCCGGGTGGTGTCTACGTTGGCGTGGGGCCGGAGCAGAACTTCACCTACGTGTCTGCGCTTCGACCGCGCATCGCGTTCGTGGTGGACATCCGCCGACAGAATCTGCTCCAGCACCTCTGGTACAAGGCGGTGTTCGAACTGTCGCCCACGCGCGCCGACTTTTTGTCGCGCTTGTTCGCGCGTGCGAAACCTGCGGGCCTCGATGTGGCAGTGAGCGCTGATTCGCTCATCGCGGTGCTCGATCGCACGCCTGCCGACCTGTCGCTGTTCCAGCGCACCTTTACCGAGGTGCGCGACCGTCTGCTCACGCATCACGGATTCGCGCTCGACTCGAGCGATGTCTGGACGCTCCGGTATGTGGACAGCGTCTTCTTTGCTGCCGGCCCCTTGCTCAACTACTCGTCGGGCAGCAGCGGCGGATTCGGACGAGGCGGCACCATGCCCACCTTCGGACAGATCGCGAGTGCCACCGACGAAACGGGAGTCAATCGTGGCTTCCTCGGCAGCGAGGCGACCTACGCCGCGGTGCGCGATCTGCAACGACGCAATCTCATCGTTCCGATCGTCGGCAATTTCTCCGGGCCGTCAGCGCTCCGCGCGGTCGGCAACTGGATTCGCGAACGGAACGCGCGCGTCAATGTGTTCTACACGAGCAACGTCGAGCAGTACCTGTTCCAGCAGGGCGACGATTGGACCCGGTTCTACGCGAACGTCGAGACGATGCCGCTCGACACCAACAGCGCTTTCATCCGCTCGGTGACCAATCGTCGCTTTGGCGCGCCGCCGTCCACGTTCATGATGGCGCAGCTCACCTCGTCAATGCTCGAGATCGTGCACGGAGCGCGCACGGGTGGCGTGCAGGGCTACGGAGATGTGATCGGAAAATCCAAGGACTGAATTGAAATTCCAGACTCGTCGCGCATTGTCACCACATGCGTGATTGATGTTACAGGTTGTTGCACCAGCTCTAGACATGCACCGCGGACGCATGGGTCTGGCAAGGTATCGTCGATGCGCTATCGTATCGTTCAATGATTTAGCAACGGCGCCTGGGCGTTACGGTCCAGTGGAATAGTTTCTGCTCAGGGTTGGAGCTTGTGGTGCGAGGCCCGACGTCAGTCGGCGCCCGACAGGTCGCCAATACCTCCAATCCGAGACGTCGGTTATGCTCAAGCTCAGAACTACCGCAGCTTCAGTCGCACTCGCGCTGCTCTCCGTCACTTCCGTCGCGTAGGGTCAGCAAATTGTCAGCGCCGTCGGCGGCGTGATCAACAGCGGTGGACCTGGATTCGGCACGTTGACCGAGACGTTCGATCAGTCCGGGTTGTCCGCCAACTACGTGAGTGGCGTGACCAACTTCGCCGCGTTCCTTGCCGGCGGACCGACGCACACGCCGCTCTTCGCCGGTTTTGAGTGGTTCAGCAATGTCGGAATCTCGAGCGCCAGCGTGACGTATGACCTCGGGTCCGTGCTCAACATCAAGTCGCTCGCCTTGTGGAACGAAGAGTCGTCGGGCATTGGCTTGCTCGACCTCTTCGCTTCGGTGGACGGCGTGAACTTCGCTGCGCTCGCCCTCGGACTTGTCCCGAACGACAACCCGCGGACGGACTACGGCGCGGATGTCTTCAGCTTTGCCACGACGTCGTTGCAGTACGTCCGATTCGACATGGACCGCTGCCCGCAGCCCAACCCGGGCACCCAACAGAGCTGCGCCATCGGCGAAGTTGCCTTCGAGACCGGCGCTGGCTCTGTGGTGCCGGAGCCGGGAACGTATGCGCTCATGCTGGCCGGACTGGCCGGACTTGGCATCGTCGCCCGTCGTCGTCGCGCCGCGTAATTCCCAAGGGAGCTGCCAAGGCGGCTCTCGGGTGTGCGTGCGCTCGAGGTGTGAAGGGGCGTCAGCGACGGAGATATTTCCGTCAACTCTGACGCCCCTTCTGCGTCGTTCGGCAACGGACTTCCGCGCGCCTGGCGCGATCGGCGGTGGACGTCAGCCCGCGGAATGCGACGATCCCCCTTGTCGTTGCGAGTAGCTTGTGGGACTTCACCTCGCAACGGGTTTTCCTTGGGTCCCTGGACATCCAGCTTTGTGTCGGTTGCCGCTGTGTCGGGGCTGCCGCTTGCGGTCACGCTTTTGCTCGCTCGACGAGAGACGCTACTGCGGCGATTGCTGCCGCAGCTGACCGCGTTCGGTGCGGGCGCGGTCTTCGGTGCGGCCGTAGGCCACCTCATTCCCGAGGCACTGGGGGCGGGTCAGTCCGCACTCGCCGTGTCGGCGGGTGTCGCCACCGGATTCCTCCTCTTCTGGGGGATCGAGCGGGCGCTCGCCGAGCACGATCACGCCCATGCGCACGGAATCCTGCTTGGCGCTCCGTCGGCGCACGAAAGCGACAGCAGTGAAGCCGCCTGCGTCCACCTCAAGCCGACGCCGGAGTACGGCAGTGCCGCCGTCGCGAGATCGCGCGCGCTCGTGCCGATGACCTTCGTCGGAGACGCGGCGCACAATCTGGTGGACGGCGCTCTCATCGCCGCTGGGTTTCTCACCGATTCCACGATCGGGGTGATGACGGTGATCGCGGTGGCGTTGCACGAGTTGCCGCGCGAACTCGGCACCTTCAGCCTGTTCGTGCACGGAGGTATTCGCCCGATGCGCGCCGTTGGCTACAACCTGCTGACGGGAGTACTGGCGATGGTCGGCGCGGCGATCACGCTCGTCATCGGCGCCCGCGTGGCCGACGCTGTCGTGTACCTGTTGCCGGTGGCGGCAGGGACGTACCTGTACATCGCGCAGGCGGTGGGCCGATCGTCGCTGCACGACCGACATGCCGACCCGACGCACTGGTATCGACTGGTCTGGGTGGGCGCCGGTGCTGCGGTCATGCTGGCCACGGCCCTCCTGGGCTAACCCCGATTCCGGTCGGGTCCTTGACCTGAGCCCTCGGCTTGGCCATTCATTCTTGCTTCGCTCGCCGCTCGCGATCCTTGCGACCGAGCTCCCTATCGACGCGCTTCCGCCGGCAATGGCAGCGCATGCTGGAGAAGCAAGATGGCAAAAGCAGGCATTCACCCGCCGTATCATCCCGTGGTTTTCAAGGACTCGTCCACCGGCACAACGGTGATCACGCGCTCCACGATGACCAGCGAGCAGACCATCAAGATGGAAGACGGGAACGAGTATCCCCTCATCCTTCTCGAAATTACGGCCGACTCGCACCCGTTCTACACCGGCACGCAGCGCCTCATCGACACGCAGGGTCGCGTCGACAAGTTCAAGAAGCGCTATAACCGCTGAGCACGGGTCCTACTCGCCCGGCGGCGAGGTCCCGGTCAGTACTCCGGTCACCATCAGCACCGCCAGCGCGAGTACGAGTTCCGCCCATAGAGTACCACCCGACGGCGCGCGCTCCCTGAGCACGCGCCGTCGGTGCATCATGCCCAGGCCAAGCATGATCGACACCAGAACGACTTTGGCGAGCAACAAACGCCCGTAGTCGCTGGTGATGATGCTGGTGGCGATTGTGGTAATGTTGCCGGTGATGTTGCCGGTGATGTTGCCGGTGATGTTGCCGGTGATGTTGCCGGTGATGTTGC
>CAYWCJ010000073.1:10357-12279 GCA_964456595.1 uncultured Gemmatimonas sp.
CGGTGATGTTCGTGGTCGAGACAAGCTCGGTGTCGGCGGCGTGCGTGGCGCCGGCATCGAGCGGCGGAAGCATCAGCCGGCGCCACGACGACAGGAGACCCGTGACCACCGTCAACGGCGCCGCGACGGTGGCGACCGAACTGAAGGCCTGCCAACCCGCATCGTCCGCCGATGCAGGACGCGTCGCAGCCAGCAGCAGCAGGCCGCCGATCCATGCTCCCACGCTCAACACGTGAACCGAATCGGCGGCGCGCGAAAGTAGTGGATATGTGTCGTCTGCCGCCGAGTGACCAAGACCACTCATCGCGATCGCCACGGCCAGCACGAACGCTCCCGTGACGACGCGTGGCGCGCGCAGCGCCGTCGCCATCGCCCCGCACAGGACCGTCGCCGCGAGTATCGACCAGCCACGTCCCCACGACGTCTGTGTCAGAAGCATCGTCGCATCGGCCACAGTGCGCGCAAGCTCCATGTCGAGCGCCTGCCGCAACAACATTGCTGCCAACGCGACGATCGCCAGCAGCCACGCCGACATCACCAGCGCTCGCGCGCGACCGTCGCGCAACTGTCCATCACTCTCCACCTCGACCCGCTCCCGCGCACGGCCGACCCGCGCGAGTTGCCACGCCAGCACCATCTCGCCCACGACGATCAACGAGCCCACGTAGAGCAGCAGGCGCGCGACCGCAGCGAGTGTCATGCGTTACTTCGCAGCGCCGACTTTGAAATTGATCGTGCCCTTGACAATATGACCGTCTTTGGACATCGCCTTCCATGTCACCGTGTAGGCGCCATTGGACAGCGGCTTGACCAACTTGGCGATGAGCGGCGCGGTCCTGGCAGTATCGCGTGTGAGAGCCTGCAGGGCCACGACCGCGCCATTGCTGGTGGTCAGCGCAATCTTGCTGCCCGGTGCTTCGGCCGGTTCGGAGAGCCACAGGCGGATCGCGTCAGGCGACGTCGCGTATACGCTGTCCGCCGAAGGCGACGAACGCACGAGGCGCAGATGGCGCATGGCGCCGCTCGGCGCCGCGACGAGCGACAATGCGACGGTGCAGGCGACGACGGCGACCAGTGCGCGAATCGCACCCGGTGTGGAGCGAAGGCGACGCGAAATCATCGTGATGTCCATCGTGATGTCCGTGGATTGGCGTATCGTGGTATTGAGCAGCAACGTGCTCTCGGTGAGCGATCGGAGCAAGGCGACGCCCGGTATTGGGCGCCGCTGCGATCGCGTGCCGCAGAGATTCCATTGACCCATCGGCGTCCGCTATTATTCCGGAATCATCCGCGCTTGCCGTCCCGTGAGCGCATTCACACGTATCCCCCACGGAGTCGTTCGACATGCGCATCTTCATCGCGGGCCTCACGGCCGCGACCCTCTTGGCCGCGCCGACAATCGCGTCTGCCCAGAAAGGCAAAAGCGGTGCCGAAGTGTACGCGACGTGTACGGCGTGCCATCAGGCGACGGGATTGGGACTGCCCGGTGCATTCCCGCCGTTGGCAGGATCGGAATGGGTGATCGGCAAGCCCGAAGTGCCGATCGCCATCGTGCTGCACGGCATGCAGGGCGAGATGACGGTCAAGGGCGCGAAATTCAACAGCCTGATGATGCCGTGGGGTACGACGTTCAGTGACGCGGACGTCGCCAATGTGGTCACCTACATCCGCTCGCAATGGGGCAACAAGGCGCCTGCCGTGACGCCGGCGCAGGTGGCCGCCGTGCGCACCGCGACCAAGGCCCGCAAGACGCAGTGGACGATGGCGGAGATCAAAAAGGCCTATCCGTAGATCTCGCGACGACGCAGCATCCAGCGTGAAAGCAGCTCGCCAACAAACCAGCCGAAGACGGCCGCTGCCACCGTGTCGCTGAAGTAGTGCGCGTTGGCCATCACTCGTGTGAGCGCACAGCCACCAGCGAG
>CAYWCJ010000073.1:12289-15580 GCA_964456595.1 uncultured Gemmatimonas sp.
TACCAGAGCCATGCGGCGCGCGGAAAGACACGCGCCATCGCGGTGGCGCCGGCGAACGCCACGAGTACGTGGCTGCTCGGCAGGCCAAGTCCGCCGTTCGCAAACGGGCGCTCACTGAACGCGCGGAATACGTAACCGAACGTCTCGGCGTCAGGACGCAGTCGTCGGAATACCAGCTTCAACAGCTCGGCGACGGCTCCCCCGACGAGTGGCGCGAGAATCATCAAACCGCCGCGCCATCGCCAGCCGAGGGCCGGACGATCGTGCGTCCAGCAGCCGATCGCGATGATCAGCCACGTCGGCAGGTAGCCGATCGAGCGCAGCAGGCGACCCCAGTCACGTTCGTAGACGCGCGGATCGCGCCACGAACGCCAAGCCATCTCGTCGAGCAGATGCGCGACGACGATAGCGACCACGCCGATGGCGACCGGTCGCAGCCAGGCGCGGGGTGCTCGCGCGGATGGGACCGTCGACCTCTCAGTTGACAGCCTTGTGGTTGGCGCGGTGTCCGCCGCGCGTCGTGTGGACGTCATCGCGACGAAATCAAAGGCGGCAGAGCCCTGCACGCCACCGCTGAGCGCGGGCATATTTGTCGCATGCAACCGCGCTCGACACCGCACGCCGCTCAATGAATCAGATCGTGACACCACGCACGCCTGGAGTTCCATGACGCGTCGCATGACGAGTCGTAGGCCACGATCCGTTCTGGTGATCGCGGCGGCTGCGACGGTCATCCTTGCGGGCTGCGGATTGGATCGTGGCTTTCACGGCGTCGCGGTGGACCCGCCGAGGCTGATGCCGACATTCGAGTTTCGCCGCGGCGATGGTTCGGCGTATCGCACGAATGCCGAAGCGAAGCGTCCAATGCTGGTGTTCTTCGGCTACACGCACTGCCCGGACGTCTGTCCAACCACGATGGCTGACTGGCAGCGTGTGAAGCAGGCACTGGGCGACGAAGCAGCGCGCGTGCGCTTCGTCTTTGTGTCGATTGATCCCGAGCGTGACACACCCCAAGTGGCGGACCGCTACGCGCAGCAGTTCGATGCGACATTTGTTGGACTCTCCGGCGATTCGGCGACGACCGCGCGCATTCAGGAAGCGTTTGGTGTTGCCTCGGTACGAGAGCCGGATACCAGGGCGTCCGGCTATCTGGTGAGCCATTCGTCGCAGGTTTTTCTGGTTGACGACACCGGTCGACTGGTCGCGCTCTATGCGTTTGGCAGGGGATGGGATGCGTTGCTGGCCGACGTGAAACAGCTGCTGTGATATCGCGCCTGGTGATATCGCGCCTGGTGCAGCCGCTGCGAACCACGCCGTGGATCGGACTGCTCGCTGCCACGATGATGGGGTGCGCCACGACGCAGGACCCGACGGCGGATGGTCCGCTGGGCGTGACCGATGCGTGGGTACGCGTGACGAACGTGAATCAATCGGGCGCGGCGTACATGACGATCGAGAATCGTGACTCCGGCGTCGTGTGGATCTCGACGGTGAGCACCACCAGCGCGCGCGCCGCCGACATGCACGAGACGATGCGGATGGATGGCGCAATGGCCGGGATGGTGCATATGACGCAGCTCGATTCGTTGTCGATCGCGCCAGGGAACCGTGCCACGCTCGCGCCCGGCGGCACACACATCATGCTGACCGGTCTGGTGCGTGCGTTTGCCGAGGGCGATACGCTCCCGCTCGCGCTGACGCTGACCGATGGCCGCACCACCGACGTGCGTGCGATCGTTCGTGCGCAGCAGCCGTGAGACGCGCATGAGGCGCGCGCTGATGATTGCGGGATTGGTACTTGTCACCGGTGCCGCCGCCTGGCTGACGTGGCCGCGTGCCGATACGGAGATTCGAGTTGCGCGCGGCGGCATCGCGACGGTGATTGATCGCTACGGGCGACGCCACCCACTGGGTGACACGGTGTTTGTAGGTGGCGTCGGCGCACGGCGTTCCGTGCGCGTGGTGAACGACGACACGGTGCAGCATCGGTTGGCGATGTTCAGCGCCGACGCCGGCGACTCGCGCGACTTCACGGTGCCGATCGGTGTGTACGGCGGCTACTGCTCCGCGCATGCGAGCACGAAGCGACTCACGTTTGTGGTGCGATGACGGGACTGATGCACGCGACAGATTGGCGCCCGATGGGCGAAGTGTTGGAGGAGGAACTGGTGGCCCTGCAGGCGGCGGGACTGCGGCGCACGCTGCGCGCGGTGCAGGAGCGTCGCGCGGGTACCGTGCTGCTCAATGGCGAACGCATCGCCGATTTTGCCTCGAACGACTACCTTGGTCTCGCCGCCGACGCGCGCGTGGCACGTGCGGCGAGTGCGGTCCTGCAGGCGGAGGGCACCGGAGCGGGCGCGTCGCGCCTGATCTCGGGGAATCATCCCATTCACGATTCGCTCGAGCGTGAACTCGCGCGTTACAAATCGTGCGATTCGACGCTCCTCTTCCCGTCCGGCTACATGGTGAACATCGGCGTGATTCCCGCGCTGGCCGGTCCGGGCGATGTGATCTACTCCGATGAGCTGAATCATGCGTCGCTGGTGGACGGCTGCCGTCTCTCGAAAGCAACGCTGCGTATTTTTCCGCACGCCGATATCGATGCGCTGCGCACGGCGCTCGCGGCCGATCGCGGGGCGTTCCGTCGCGCGTTGATCGTGGTGGAAGGGATATTTTCGATGGATGGCGACCTCTTTCCACTCGACGCGCTCGTTCCGCTGGCGCGTGAGTTCGGCGCCTGGACGTATGTCGACGATGCACACGGCACCGGCGTCCTCGGTGCAACGGGGCGCGGCACCATCGAACACTTCGGCATGTCCGGCGAGATCGACGTGGTCGTCGGGACGCTGGGCAAGGCGCTCGGCACGTCCGGCGCGTTTGTTGGCGGGTCGCAGGTGCTGATCGAGTTCCTCACCAGCCGCGCGCGGTCGTTCATCTTCACCACCGGAACACCACCGGCACTTGCCGCGGCAACGCTCGAAGCGATGCGCTTGTCGCAGGTGGAGTCGTGGCGGCGAAGCGCGGTAGTCGATCGGGCGCGGCATCTGCGCGATCGGTTGCGACAGGGTGGTCGACAGATCAGCGGCCTCGCGCACGGGCACATCCTGCCCATTTTGATTGGCGATCCGAATCACACCATGCACATTGTCGCCCACATGCGTCGTCGTGGTTTCCTCGTGGGCGGTGTGCGGCCGCCGACCGTCGCGCCAGGCACATCACGACTGCGCGTATCGGTCTCGGCGCTGCATCCGCCGGAGCTGGTGGATGCGTTGGCGGCGAATTTGTTGGACG
>CAYWCJ010000074.1:0-986 GCA_964456595.1 uncultured Gemmatimonas sp.
GAGATGGTAGTCGAGATAGCCGGCGTAGCCGAGTTTCCTGGCCAGCGCCACCTCCTCGGAAGTCAGCCCCATCGTAATGCGACGAACGAGGCGAAGGAGCGGATCCTTCCAGTCGGCGGCGGCCTCCTTCTGCGCACCGGCCGGCGATGTCGGACCGAACGGACCCGTGCGGCCCTTCGTCGTCTGCGCGTCGGCGGTACGGCTTGTGGCGAGGGCCGCCGCCGCTGAGGCGCCAAGCGCGAAAAAGCGACGGCGAGAAGGCATGGAAGTCGTGGCCTCTACGTCTGGCGCTACGTCTGGCGCTACGTCTGGCGCTACGTCTGGCGCCGCGTCCTGCTCCATCGTGTCCGGCTCGAGGTTCGTTGGCATCCGAGTACCTGTGTTCGTGGCTGGTTGTTGCGCGCCCGAGTCCGCAGCACCCGGTGGAGTCCGCAACGCGTTCAGAACTGCTGTCTGCCTTTTCGACCGACCATAACGGTCGGCCTTCCAACCATTTCTGTCAACGCTGATCTGTAACCTGCCCAACGCGATCCGGGGAACCTTTCGTCAGAACCACCGGCTTTCGCCGTCCGATCAAGACGCTCACGCTACCCGGTGTGGAGGTCAGACGATCAGAGTGTCCGCGCGTTAATTCCATAGATCGCCTGCAGCAGCGCCAACGCCACAAACCCCACGAGCCCTCCAAAGCCCAAAATGAGAAGCGGTTCCACCAGTGTGACGGCACGTGACACCGCCTGCTGGACATCGCTCTCGGCGGCTTGCGCAGCGCGTGACGCCAGCGTGGCCAGTGCTCCACCGGCCTCGCCCGCATCCAGCAGGCGAACGGCAAGGGGCGGGAGCACGCCGTCCACCGCGCCGGCCAGTGTGCCCCCGTCGCGCACGCGGGCCTCAGCCGAGGCCAGCTCGTCGTGCAGCTGACGGTTGCCGACGACACCGCGGGCGAGCGCCATCGCGCTGAGCAAACCAACGCCGGATCGAAGCGCGAC
>CAYWCJ010000074.1:996-15423 GCA_964456595.1 uncultured Gemmatimonas sp.
GGTGCGCTGAAGCGCGCCGATGACCGGCCAGGTCAGCGTTGTCGCGTCCCACCGACGTCGCCACGACGGATCGCTCATGGCGCGACGCCAGCCCACCGCCGCCAGCACGACGCCAATCGACAGCACCCACCAGCCACGCGTCACGAGATCGCTCGTGCCGATCAACAACCGTGTGCTCAGTGGCAGCGTCCCCCCGCTCTCGGTGATCAGTACCGCAAAGCGCGGAACGACCACCAGCAGAATGACGGTCACTCCGATGATAGATGCGAGTCCGAGGAGTGCAGGGTAGATGAGCGCCGACTGCAACTGCCGACGCACGGCATCGCTGCGCTCCAGGTGGTCGGCCAGCGACACGAGCGACGTGTCGAGCGTACCTGAGGCCTCGCCAGCGGCAAGCGTCGGCGCGAACCACGGCGGGAACATCGACTGTGCGGCCATCGCGGTCGACAGTGACCGTCCGTTGCGCACCGCGTCACGCACGGCGGTGAAGCTGTCCCGCGCGCGCTCGTCCGGCGCCTGCGCCACGGCGTATCCCAGGGCGCGTTCCAGCGGCACGCCCGCCGAAAGCAGCGTCGCGACGGCGCGCGTTACGAGCGCGAGATCCCGCGCGGACGTGCGAGTGGCGCGGACGCCGGCGAACCACGCAGCAATCGTCGAGGGGGCGCGATGGTCGGCAAATGATCCGGGCGACGCGTTGTCGCCAAGGTCGATGCTCGGCGACAATGCGGTCACCCAGAGTGATCGTCTCCGCAACGCATCAATCGCGTCACGCTCGGACGTCGCGTCGATCTCCCCGCGCACGACGGCGCCCGTCGCGTCGGCGGCGGCGTAGTGCCATCGCGTGACGTCGCCCGGTGTGTGGCCGCCGCCCAGACGATCGCGGGCGTTCCGGCCGAGCGTATCGGTCATGCCGTTTCGTCCTCGCTCACCACGCGCGCCACTTCAGACACCGTGGTGCGTCCTTCGTGCACGAGGCGCCAGCCGTCGTCTCGCAACGACGCCACGCCGCGCGCGCGTGCCATGCTGCGCAGCGTCTCGAGCGACGCGCCGGCGACCATCGCCTGCCGCATCGGCTCATCGAGCGGGAGCAGCTCCGAGATGGCCGCGCGACCACGATAACCGGTGCCGGCGCACTCCTCGCAGCCGGCGCCGGCGCGCAGTTGCCACAACGGCGATGCCCGCCGCGTGGTGGCGATCACGTCGGCTGATGCGCCGTCGCCACCGAGCAACGCTCCGTCGCCCCCGAGTAACGCGCGTTCATCGGAGGAGGGCGCGCGCCAGGTCGCGCACGCGTCGCAAACGGTCCGCACGAGTCGTTGCGCGAGCACGCCCTGCAACGTGGCGGCGAGCAGATACGGTGGCACGCCCATCTCCACCAGCCGTGGCAACGCAGCCGACGCATCGGTGGTGTGCAACGTGCTCAACACCAGATGACCGGTCAGCGCGGCCTGCACCGCAATCTCGGCGGTCTCCGCGTCGCGCATTTCCCCGACCAGAATGACGTCCGGATCGTGACGCAGGATCGCACGCAACGCATTGGCAAAACCGAAACCGGCCTTCGGATTGACCGGCAGTTGCACCACGCCGTCCAGTCGATACTCCACCGGGTCTTCGACCGTCACCACCTTCACTCCCGGCGTGCTGCGTTCGGCGAGCGCGGCGTACAATGTGGTTGTCTTGCCGGAGCCGGTGGGGCCGGTCACCAGCACCAGCCCGGAGCTGCGCGCGAGCATGCGTCTGAAGAGTGATAACACGTCGGCATCCATGCCCAACTCGGCCAAGCGACGCGTCTCGCTGCCACCACCACCATCGAGTAGTCGCAGGACGAGACTCTCCCCGTGCAACGCCGGCAGCGTGGAGACGCGAATATCCAGCTCGCGCGCGCCAACCCGCACGCGTGTGCGTCCATCCTGCGGTAGTCGTCGTTCGGCGATATCCAGACCGGCCAGCACCTTGAGGCGCGAAATGACCGCCGCCTGAAAGTTCCGACCCAACAGCTGCGCGTCGTGCAACACGCCGTCGAGCCGCAGGCGAATGCGCAGTCCGGCGTCCACCGACTCCACGTGAATGTCACTCGCGCCGGCGCGCACCGCTTCGGCCAGCATCGCGTTCACGACCTGCACGACGGGCTCGCGACTGGCGAGCGCGCGCAAATCCTCCATCGATTCCGCGTCCTCGCCGGGCAACGCGTCACGGCGGGACGCGTCCGCACTGTGCCCACGCGGCGCGGACACCAGCGCCGCGCGAATATCAGCCGCGGCAAAGGGGATGGCACGCACGGACGCGCCGAGTGTCCGGCGCAGCGCATCGGCGATGAGCGGCGGCAGTGCACCGTCGGCAGCGACCAGTACCACGTCGTCCTCGATGGCCAGCGGCAACACGGCGTACTCCTCCAGCCAGCGTGCCGGCAGTCGCATCGCCAGTTCGCCGGAGGCTGCCGCCCGCAGATCGCGTGCGTCACTCATGCGCGTCCCTCATGCGCGTCCCTCATGCGCGTCCCTCATGCGCGTCCCGTCTGCATGCCCTCATGCGCGCAGCGCCGGCGCGTGCGTCAGGTACATGCGCTACTCCTGCGGTGGCTTCTTGTTGACGGGCGTGCCATCCAGCGCACCCGGCGAACGGCCTTCCATGCTCTTGCGGACACGTTCGCGAATGGCGTCGGCATCGGCATCGGATCGCACGAGATAGGGCGTGACGAAGATGGCCAGTTCCGTGCGTTGCCGATTGACCGTCTGCCGCTTGAACAGCGCGCCAAGGAACGGGATGTCCATGAGGAACGGGATCCCCTGATCCTGTGTCGTGCGGGTCTCTCCGATCAATCCCGCAATCACGACGGTCTGGCCGTCGCGCAGCACCGCGCGCGTCGACGCTTCGCGGGTGGAAATGATGGGTGCACTCAAGGCAGCGGTGACCGTCGTCTGCGTCAGCGAGCTCACCTCCTGCAGCAGCTGCACGGATACGTAGCCATCGTCGTTGATGGTCGGCAGGATCGACAGCTTCGTGCCCACGTCCTGATACTGCACGGCGCGATCGATGGAGACGTCGTTCCCCAATCGCGTCGACGAGATGAACGGGACCTTGCTGCCCACGAGAATCGTCGCTTCGCGATTGTTGGCGGCGAGAATCTCCGGCGTAGAGAGCACGCGTACGTCACTCGTGGAGGCGATGGTGCGCAGCAGCGCGCGCACCGCCGTGCCATCGAGACGCACGAGTCGCAGCAACGCGGATGTGGAGCCGGTGTCCGAGATCTCAGGATTGCCGAACTGCGCATTCACATCGCCGCCGCGATTGATGGCTGCCCAATCGATCCCGAACTCGCTGCCGCGCCCCAGCGCGATCTCGGCGATCGTCACCTCGAACAGCACCTGGGCCGGACGCGTGTCGAGCGCGTCGATGGTCTCGCGCAGCATCGGGAAGTTCGGCGGCGCCGTGCGGATCACCAGCGCGTTCGTCGGTGCGTTGGCGACGATCGTGGTTCGCCCCACGAGCAGTCCGGCCGCCGAGTCGCGCGGGGTGGACGCGAGCGGTGGTGCGGAGTTTGCGCCGCTGGCCGGCGCGGTACTGCGCATGCGAAACGTTTCGGCGTCGCGCTGGCGGAACGTGTCGAGCGCGCGCGAGAGTGACCGATCGGCAATCGAGCCCGAGACGTTGGTCGCGACCTGGATGCCGAACAGTTGGCCGAGCGCATTGGCCAGATCATCGGCAGAGGCGTACTTGAGGTTGACGACGTACGTGCGCAACCCCGACTCGCCGGCCGGCGCCGCATCGAGCTTGCGCAACAGATCGAGATAGCGCGCCACGTTCGCACCGCGATCGGTGATGAGGAGCGCATTGGACCGCGCGACAGGCTCGATGCGTGCGCTCTTGGCGGCAATCGCGCGCAGGGCATCGGCGCCTTCATCAGCGCGAATGGACTGCAACGGGACGAGCTGCGTGACAAGGCCAAGCGGTGGAGGATCAGGCATGTCGAATCCCGTGCGCAGAGTGCCCGTCGCCGGCGCCTTCTCGGTCGGCATCACCTGCGCCACGTTTCCTTTGTTCACGAGCATCAGGTCGTGCGATTCGAGCAGCGACTCGAGGATGGCTTCGAGATCACCAGCCTTGATCGGCGCGACGCTGCTGAACGTCACGCGCGCGTCCGGAATGTCCGACACCACGACCGTACGCCCCAGCATCGTCGCCAGCGTGCGAATGACATCGGCCAGACGCGCATTCGCGAAATCGAGTGACGTAGCGCGCGGTGCCGGCGCGGGCGTCGACTGCTGCCCCAGCGCAGCGGTCGACGTGCACACGATGCCCGCGGCCAGCATCGCCACTGCCGCCACGCGGCGCCCCCATGATGTGCGCACCCCGAAACGCAAAGGAACAGCAGGCGATGCCAGCCCGTGCTCAATCCCGATGCGCCCGCCTTCGCGCCAGGCACGGACCGCGGTTGGCGAACATCGATTCAAATGCGTCATGGCTGATTCTCAAGGGAGTCGGACTTCGTGCGCGACACCAGGCGCACCGTGCGCGAGCCGGCCGCAGAAGCAAGGACGACGCGATCCGTACCGATCGACACGACGCGATAGCCGCCCTGCCGTTCACCGATCGCAAACAACCGTGGCGTCGAATCAGCGCCGGGCAGCTGTAGCAGCGCGCGACGTGCGCCGTCCTGCGCGATGATGCCAAACAGTCGGGGCGTCTCGCTCGGATCACCGCCCGGCCCAACTTCGCTCGCGGACGGCGTCGCGAGTATGCCTACCGGCTCGGCGCCCGGCGGAACAAAGCGCGTGCGCGGAGCACGACGGGATGACGCAAAGATGTTGGTGGCCACGATCTGTCCCGCGATCGAGTCGGCGGCCACAGGCGCGGCGACCGACACCGCTGAAGGCACCGTCAGTGCAAGTGGACGTACCGCCGGTCGCAGCGGCCAAAGCAGCAGCCAGACGGTGACCACAACACAGATCACGCTGAGTACATCGAGCACCCGTGCCGTACGCGGCGCGGCACTCATTGCAACACGACCGGTGCACGCAGGCTCAGCGTCACCTGCAGCATGTCCGTCGCGCCGCGAAGTGCAGAATTCTGTTGCACCGTCATCCGATCGACGTACACAACGCGTGGCGCGCGCGCGAGCTGGTCGAGCAGTGCCGCCAGCCCGACGACATCGCAGTACGCGGCGAGCGTGGCCGGCAGACTCACCGTACCCTCGGCGGTGCCCACGCCGCTGTCGGTAGGCGCCGGTGCCGTTTCCTGAGCCACATCGAGTCGCGTGACCACCAGGCCGGACGCATCCGCCGCGTCCTGCAACAGCGATTGCAGCGCACTTGCCGCCAGCGTCGCGGCGCGCGCACGAAAGACCCGACGCGGACTGAGCGACAGCGCCGTTTCCTGTGCGGCCGCCGATGCCTCGAGACGTGCGCCGTTGTCCACCAAAGCGGAAAGCGAGTCGGTTTGCGCACGCAGCCGATACAGCGCGGCCGACTGCGACTGCCACTGTCGCACGAACGGCACCACACCGTAGGCCAGCAACAATCCGACGACGGCGATCAGTACGCCGCCGAATACCACGCGCCGTTCGCGCGCCCGCGCTGCGCTACTGGGCGCCACGGACACCTCCTCTCACTTCGCGTGTGCGAAAGGCGATGGAGAACGATTCGCGCTGCCTGCCGACGTCCATGAAGCGCGTGCTCGCCGCGACTACGCGGACATCCGCGAAGTGCGGATCAGCGTCGAGCAGTGGCACGATGCCCGGTGCATCCGATGCGCTGCCATCCAACCGCCACAGCACGCCATCCCACTCGAGGCGTTGCACGAACGCATCCTTCGGCAGCAACGCGCCGACACGCGCCAACACCGCCGCCGCCGAAGCGCCACCGCGCGCGAGCGAGTCGGCCATCAGCAACGCCCGCTGTTCGGCACGCACGAGTTCCAGTCGCACCGTCGCCGCACGCGCCGGTGCGGCCTCGGATATCAATCGCGAGGCGAGTGCACGCGTGGCGTCGAGTTCACGCGTCTGCCGACGCGCCGCCACCCATCCCAACGCCAACACCGCCAGCGCGAGCAGCACCACAGAACGCAGCAGCCGCCCCTGCCGTCGTACGCGCGCATCCACCACCATCCGCTCGTCGAGCAACTGATCGTCGAGCGCAACGCTGCCGGTTGTCGCACTGCGCAGCACATCGGTGAGCGGCAGAGGGCGATCCGCCATGATCGCCGGGGTCGCATCGGCAAACGAACTCTCGGCACTGGTGCTTTCCGCGGCGACAGACAGCGCGGGCGTCGCCATGCGTCGGACATCCGTCAGCGCGCCATCGCGCAGCACGATCGCGCCACGTGCCCCTCCACCCGCCGGAATCCCGAAGGCGCCGTCCAGGCCGTGTCGCGCACACAACTGTGGCAGCGTCACGATCGCGTCGACCGTGCCGATTGAACTGAACGCGGCGACCCAGGTCTCGAGAAGTGCCGAGGGTACCGCAAAGGCGAAGTCGTTCGCCCAGGAGACGGCGAGCGGTGCGGCAGTCGGGAAATAGCGATCGGCGTCGCGCAACAGGAGTGCCCGACGCGCCTCGGCGGTCAGTGGCGGCAGCTCCGGGCGCGCAATCTCCAGCAGGCTCAATCCGATCACCAGCACGATCGACGATGGCTCGCCGAATGCGTCCCGGACACTCGCCACCGTCGCCACGGCGGTGCCGCGATCCCACACGCTTTCTGCCTTGTACTGCACGAGCGTGGCGTCAGGTGGACGCGAGACCGCAGACACCACGGATTCATCGAGCAGCACAACGACCACTTTGCTCATCGGCTCGACTCCCGCCAGCGCACGAGACGCAAGCCGTCGTCGGACACGTCATACACCGCCTGAATTTCACGTGTCAGCGAATGCCCGCGCTGCCAACCACGCGCGATGCACAACAGACGCGCCGGACGATCGACCAGCGATCCCGCCGCTGCCTGCCGCACCAGCGACGAGGCAGACCGCTGATTGATGCGCCCGTCTCCATCGACAGTAAGGAACGGTGCGACGTCCGCCAGCAGCGCCTCCGTCATGCCGTCGATCTCGAGCAATGCATCGAGTGACTCGAACGGGTGGCGCAACTGCTGCGGTGCTTCGCGACCCAGCAGCCGCGCGCCGAGTGAGTCGCGTGCGGCCTTCCCTTCGGCGTCGGCGCGACGTTGCGCGCGTTCGACGGCCTCGCGCATGGCGGGCTCCGACGCCTCACGCGTGGTCGCGCGAGCATTCAGCGCCGAAGTCTCCCGCGTCGGGAGCGTCGCCACATCGTCGCCGCGAACCCGGGCGTCGATCGCGCGCGCCAGCCGCGTGGCGGTGAGGTCATCCGTCACCGATCGCAAGACCATGGCCAGCCCCTCGGCGCCGGCGTTGTTCACGTCCAAGCGGGCACTCACGTCCACGAAGGTGACCGCGAAAACCCCGTCGCCCAACGTGTCCTGAAGAAACGGGGCGGCAGTGGTGGAAGGCTCGAGACTCGCCAGCATGACATCGCGTCGCGAGCTGTCGGCGACGAAGATGGCCAGCGAGTCGTTGACGATTGCCGTCGCGGCCACGATGGCGCTCTCGGACATCGCCCGCGCGATCGCCAGCGCGCGTCGATTGGTCGCCAGCTGCGCGCTGCTCCGCGCGGCGCTGCTGGCCATCGCCGTCACCGACGCCAGCAACGCCACCGTCCACAATACCACGACCAGCGCGACGCCCGAGCGTTGACGGACGATCGGGCGGGCCGCGCGCGCACCGCCCCGAGCGACCGGCGTGCACTGGTCACTGGCATTCATGCGGGCGTCGTTGCGGGTGGTTGGACTGGGCACACTCCGTGAGACGTGACGCGACGCGATTCGTGAAGCAATCCGTGAGACGGCGCGACGCATCGACCGACGGATCATCGATTCGTCTCCAGCGGATCGAGCGCGATCGCCCACGGCGTTAAAAGGCCACGGCTACCGCTGCTGGTTGGCACGCCGGACGCGGCGCTTCGTGCCGCTATCGACCGCTCGATACTCAGCTCCACCAGGGCAGGTCGAGCGCGAAGCACGGGCCAGTCGTCGCGCCACGCCGGTGACTCGCCGGCACGGGCCGGCTCCAGCACACGCACGTTGAACGAATCGACGCCATCGAGAACGGTGTGCAGTCGCGGCGACGGATCGCCACGGTTGATCGGTGTGGCGTCGAGTGTCAGGCGTGTGCCGTCGTGCGAGATCACCACCCGCCAGATCGGCCCGGTACCGAACGGCTCGCGCACGCCGGTGGAGAGAAACACGAGCGTCGTGCGATTTGCACCATCGCGCTCTACCTGCAGCATCGGTTCATTCACGGCATCGGCCGGCGGCGCATGCTGCAGCATGTCGGTCACCATCGACTGCAGTCGCGATTCCGATTCGAGCGATCGCTGGTGCGCCTGCACCGTGTTGCGCGCGCTCGTCGCCGCGCCCAGGGCGGCGGCCGCGATCCCGAGCACGATCGCGGTGAGCGTGATCGCCGTCATGACTTCAATCAACGTGAAGCCGCGACGCACCAATCTACGCACGCTGCTCCCGGAGTACGCGTCGTTGCGAAGCATGGTATACGTCATCTCGTGCATCATCGCGTATATCATCGCGTGCGTCCCGCTGCCAGACTGGTAGCCCCGGAACGACGCGAGACCAGTCGATACATCGCAAAGATGCGACCATCGGACATCGGCACGGCCACCTCGATGATCTCCACGTCGCCCTGCCACATGCGTCGCGAGACCTGCGGCACCCCGACCAGCATCGTGCCCTTCGCGCCGCGTTGCGTGTTGCGTTGCGTGTTGCGTTGCGTGTTGCGTAGCGTGTTGCGTTGCATCTCTCGCGGCGGGGCCGCCATCGCCGAGCGATCCGCCGGCGCGTTGACACTGGCCGCCGCCAATGCCGCCTCACCCACGGCCACCGCCTGCGTCCATTCTGCACTCGATCGCTGCAATGCGATGGCGCCACGCGAGAGGTCCAGGCAGGCAATGCCCACCAGCGCCAACACCACGAACGCGACGATCGATTCGAAGAGTGTCATGCCCCCTCCGGACGAATGCTCGCGATCGGGATGGTACACGTCAGCGGATCAAAAATCTCATCGACGTGCGTGGCCGACGGGATGCAACTCCCCAGCGCATCGATGGTCAGCAGCATAGGCGCCAGTGCCTCCTCGCGGCCGCGTGTCGGGAGGCGTCCAGTGTCGACCACGGCGCCGTCGCCCTTCGCGACCAGCGCCCACACGCCATCGGCGTCGAGGCGCAGCCGCAGCGATTCGCCGCGACGAATGGCGAGTCGGCGCGACGTGGCCACCAGAGCGCTGCGGGCGTCGTCGTTACCGGGGCGCAGTGCGAGCCTTGGCGCCAACGCCGGCAACACCAGCGCCGCCGTGATCCCGAGCAGCAGGAGCACGACCAGCAGCTCCAGCAGCGTGACGCCGCGGCGGAGCAGAGGCGAGGATTTCATTGGACGCACGCACGGCACAATAACGCGCGGTCGGGCAAGTATCGATACGCCGAGCATCACGAACTGCCAGCACGCGCTCAAAGGCGTCTCCCTTCCGTGCCGTATCCGCGATTCCAGCCAGCGATCGCGGACACCGGCACTTTCACGGGTCGCTTACGGCTTGATCAGCGGTTTGATCTGCGCCGGAACCTCGAACGCGGACTCGGGCACGGCGTTGATCTTCACCTCCACGGTGGTGACGATGATCTTGTTCGGCCCGATCATCTGCTCGATACGCGTCGGCATCTTTACGCCGCCGAAGCTCTTGTAGTCGCTCACAAATTGCGTCGTTTGCATCGTCCCCATCTGCGTGATCGCCGAAGTCTCACTGCCAACCAGCAGTCCGGTCGCCACGGAGAAGTACGACATCGTCTCGTTACCGCTCTGCTTGAGCACCATGCGCAGCTTGTACGACTGCTCACCGCCGAACTCCACCACCCCCATCGACTCGAGGGCAGAGAAGCGCTCCACCGGGTAGAGCATGTTCGCGTAGAACTCGGTATTCTCCTTCATCTGCTCGAGTTCCTTGTCCGCCAGCAGTCGCGGACCCGCCATCGGATTGACGTCCCACGCGACCGCACCATTGCTCCCGTTGAGCATTTCACCCATGCCGGGAATCGTGGTCCTGGAGATCATCTTGTTGGGCGCCGCGACGGAGATCTCCATCGGCGCACTCAACCCCATGGCCGGCACCTCCATCGTTCCCGTGCTGCTGTACGATTTGATCTTCATGATCGCGTCCTTGCCACCGATCGCCGACACGTGGCGCGCGAGCACCTCCTGCGCAGTGGGCGCGGGCTGCGCCGACATCGCCGGCGCCACCGCCAGCATCGCGGTCATGGCGACCGTCACCTGCACCACCGTCCGGAAGAACGACTTCATCTGGCAATCCTCGTGTTGTGAGCTGAGATGTGAACTGGGGATGTGAACTGGCGTGTGAAACGCCTCTCGCAGGCATTGCGTGCCTGCGTCCTGCTATGGCGCGGTTTTCCGGCGAGAGCCGGCGGTCTCGGCCGCCCATCTGACCGCCGCGTCGAGCGCGGCGTCTCGTCCTTCCAGCAGCGCTCGTTTCGATGGCGGCATGAGCACGTCGGGGCGCACGCCATCCCCTTCGAGTGGTGTGCCGGCCGGCGACAGAAAGTCGGCGATCGCATGATAGAGGATGTCGCCGTTGGGTAATCGCTCGGTCACCGCGGGCAGCGCCTGACCGGAGGTTTGCGTGCCGAAGACCCGCGCCCGACCGATCGCCTGCAGTCCACCGGCAAAGATCTCGGTGGTGCTGATCGAGAGTTCGTCCACCACGAGCGCCAGCGGACCGGCGAACGGTTCGACAGCACGTGCCCTCGTGTCCACGCGACGCGGGTTGGCCACATAGCGCGCGGTCAGTCCGCGCTGGCGCATCGTGCCGATGGTAATCATCGAATCGAGAAAGTGACCGGCGATGCCCATCGACATGCCGCCCACGCCGCCAAAGTTGCCACGCAGGTCGAGCACGATCGCGTCGCTGTCGCGCAGCGAGTCCATCGCGACATCGAACTGCGGCGACAGCACCGGCATCCAGATATTGAAACGAATGATCCCGATCGCTCGTGCACCAGCGCGCACCCGCTCGAACTCCAGCCATGCCTTCAACGGCGGCAGGTTGCCGAACTTGGTGACGGTGCCCGGCTCCTCCTCACGCTCGATGGCCACCACCCGTCGTGCGCCGGTACCGTCGGTGAACGCCACACGCACCGTGTCACCAACCGCACCGGCCAACGCTTCGTTGGCCAGAGTGTAGGCTGCCAACGAGGTGCGACGCGCATCGGCATTCGGGTTGACTGACAATCGCGACAGCGCGGGCGCCAAGGAACAGCCGTCCACCGCCGACACCGTCCAGCCAGACTGCACGCCAGCCCGTTTGGCACTGCCATCCTCCCGCACGGCCGTCACGACCATGGTGCCGTCCAACAACCGGAGCGTCGCACCGATCGAGCCGTTGCGATCGGACGCCTGCCGCTGGCGTGCCGCGCTCACCTCGGGTGCCACCACGTCGCTCAACTCGCGCGGAATGATCGAGAAGTGTGATTGCCGAAGCGTGCCGACCATCCGCTCCAGTACCGCCCGTAACTCGCCCGTGCTCGCGGACCGCGCCGCCTGCGGGCGCAGCGAGTCGCGCACCGCGCCCCAGTTCACGCCGTTGTAGCTCGTATCCCAGTGCGTGCGCGCGATGATGGTCCACGCCGAATCGAAGGTTGCCAGGGGCTCGCGTACCGGAGTCTCGGCCATCGACGAACCCGCCACGGAAGCCGTCCGCACCCGACAGACGGGCTCGCTGTCAGAGCCGGAGGCGCCGGTGGCCGTAACGGTTGCGCTCAGGGGCAGCGGCGGTCGACATGCCATGGTCGACAGTAGGATCGCGGCGGTCATGACCCACCGAGCACGACGCGCGATGCCGGATGCGGCGGACGGCGATGCGTGAAGACTGGAAGACTGAGCACGACTGGACGCTGACAACGGGTGAAGCATGCGATCCGTGAGATTGGGGTGCCAAGGCGTACGTCGCGAGCGGGTCCGGGTTCCGGCTGCAACAGAACTGTGACCAACACTCGCGACGGGCGCGCGTCGGGGGTTACCATGCAAAGTCCTGAACTCACGAGCGCCCAGTCCATGTCTTCGCGCCTACATACTTTGCACGCAGCCGGCCAGTCGCTCTGGTTGGACTACATCGATCGCGCCATGCTCTCCAATGGTGACCTCGCGCGACGGATCCGGGAGGACGCCCTGACGGGCATGACGTCCAACCCGACGATTTTTGAGAAGGCCCTCGCCGAAGGCGTCGCCTACGACGCCCAGGTGGCCTCCCTCCCGGCGGCGTTCTCAGACCGTGACGTGTTCGAGGCGGTCGCCGCGACCGACGTGCGCGACGCCTGTGACCGCTTCCGTTCCGTATACGACGCCACGCAGGCAGTGGACGGCTATGTATCGCTCGAGGTTTCGCCCGACCTGGCGCGTGACGCCGAGGGCACGGTCACGGAAGCGCTCAAGCTGTGGGCGCTGGTCGATCGCCCAAACCTCATGATCAAGGTGCCGGGTACGCCGGAAGGGGCGCAGGCGGTGCGCCGCTTGATCGCCGCCGGCCTCAACATCAACGTGACGCTGCTCTTTGCCGTCGACGCGCATGCCCGCGTCATCGAGGCCTACATCGCCGGTCTTGAGGAGCGCGCGGCCGCCGGGCACCCGATCGATCGCATCGCCTCGGTAGCCAGCTTCTTCATCAGCCGCGTCGACTCCGCGATCGATAAGAAGCTCGACGCGCTCGCTGCGGCCGACCGGGCAAACGGGGACGCGCTCCGTGCGCTCAAGGGGCAGGCGGCGATCGCCAATGCCAAACTCGCCTATCGCCTGTTTACTGATTCCTTCGCCGGTCCGCGATGGGGCGCACTGGCCGCAACGGGCGCACGTGTCCAGCGTCCGCTCTGGGCAAGCACGAGCACCAAGAGCGCCGCGTACCGCGACGTCCTCTACGTCGAAGAGCTGATCGGTCCCGATACGGTCAACACGCTGCCGCCGGCCACGCTCGAAGCGTTCCGCGACCATGGCGAAGTCCGCCCCCTGTCGGTGGCCGGGAATCTCGATGGAGCCTCCACGCTGCTCGCCGCACTTGAAACGCATGGCGTCTCGATGGACGCGGTGACCGACACGCTCCTCACGGAAGGCCTGGCGTCGTTCGAACAATCGTTCGTCACGCTGCTCGCCGGCATCGCGCGCAAACGCGCGTCGCTGGCGGGGTCCACTTCTCACGCATTCGGAGTACCGGCCGTTGCCACTCACTGACACGAGCGAGTTCGCGCTGACGATTCCTCGCAGCGGCCCCGAGCGCGCCGCCGTTGCTGAACCCGACTCCGGCGTCAGCGCGACCCCCTTCCAGCGTCGCCATGTGCCGCGCACGAAAATCGTCGGTACGCTGGGGCCGTCCAGCAACACGGCCGAGAGCTTTCGCAGTCTCGTTGAAGCCGGTCTCGATGTGGCGCGCATCAACTTCTCGCACGGCACGCACGAACAGCATGCCCGCACCATCGCGGTCGTGCGCGAGGTCTCCGCACAGCTCGGTCGTCCGGTCGCCATCCTCGGCGACTTGCAGGGACCGCGTATCCGGATCGGCGGACTCCCCGCGCCGCGCCATCTCGAGCCCGGCACGACGGTTGTCCTGGTGCCGGAAGAGCACGTCCAGGAGGGCGAGATCCCGATCACCTACGACGAACTCGCGCACGACGTCGGGCCGGGCAATCGCATTCTCATCAATGATGGCCTGATCGAGTTGCTGGTGACGGCCGTGGATGCGCCTCGGGTGACGGCGACGGTGTTGCACGGTGGTCTGCTGTCGAGCCACAAGGGGATGAACCTGCCCGGCATCGCGGTCTCCGCGCCGTCGCTCACCGAAAAAGACAAGGCCGATCTCGAGTTCGCCGTCGCCAATGAACTCGATGCACTCGCGTTGAGCTTCGTGCGCCGCGCCGACGACATCGAGCAGATGCGCGCGCTCATTCCGAAGTCGATGCTCATCGTCGCCAAGATTGAAAAGGACGTCGCGCTCCAGAACATCGAGGAGATCCTGCGTGCTTCCGACGCGGTGATGGTGGCACGTGGCGACCTCGGGGTGGAATTGCCGTTCGAAGAGGTGCCGATCGCGCAGAAGAAGATCATCGCACTGGCCAATCGCATGGGGCGTCCGGTCATCACGGCGACGCAGATGCTCGAGTCGATGATCGAGAACCCGCGCCCCACCCGCGCCGAAGCCAGCGACGTGGCCAACGCCATTCTCGATGGCACCGACTGCGTCATGCTCTCCGCCGAAACGGCCGCCGGTGCATATCCGAGGCTCGCCGTCGAGGCGATGCGCCGCATCATCAACGAGATTGAAACGCATCCGCGTCCGGCGCAGAGCCCGCGCGCCGA
>CAYWCJ010000075.1:0-15321 GCA_964456595.1 uncultured Gemmatimonas sp.
GCAGTCCGGTGGCGACACTGAGGTCCAGATCCGCCACCAACAGCCCCTCCTGCCCCATGGTTGATGGCCGAGCAGCGTCCCATCCGGGCGGGCGCTCGCCGACGTGGTGCCGGAGCCTTCACTCGCGCAGTTCACCGAGGCGAAGTAGCAGCTGTTTTCGGCCGCTCGGCACAGGATCGCCTTCTCGTGGAACGTGTTGGCGGGATCCGCGAACGTCACAGGACGATAGCCGCCGGGTTCGGAGACATGCGCGTGAGGGTGGAACACGATCTGCGCGCCTCGGCGCACTGCCCAGCGCACCGTCTCGGGGTACCGCCACCCTTCGCGGCAAATCACCACCCCAAAGGTCAGCGGCCCGGCGGTGAAGACTCGGCGTTCCGTTCCGAACGCCGGATAGTCGGGTTCTTCCGATGGGTCGATCTGCTCCTTGTCCTGCCACCCCGCGATCGTGCCATCGGCATTGAAGACGCAGGCGGTGATCTGCAAGCCGCGGTCGGTCACCCGCTCCGTGCCGAGGAGGACTGTGATGTGCGCGGCCCGGGCAGCGGCCGCCACCTTCGCCCACGCCCGTTCAAGGAAGACAGGATCGGGCGCGAGGAGTGTCGTCCCCGGCCGGCGGGCATCAAGCGAACCCGATCGCCAGATTCCGCGTACGCAAATGATCGCCGTGCGCATCTGATCGCCAGCACGAAAAACCTCTCTACAGGCGGAGCTGCCGTTGCAAGACCGAGCCGCGATGCACGCTGGCCGCGCTTCACGACGGACCATACGACTGGTTCATGCTCTCGCCATGGCGGTGAGCGCGCTCGTCGCGATTGGGTGCACGCGCACGTCGGCAACGACGCCCAGGGACGCGGCGCCCTTGCCGATGCTCTCGCCTCGCGTGGCCGACACCGTGTTCTACATCTCTGCTCGGGCGCGCGAATCGAGCAGCGATGTGTACCGATTCGCCGACTCGCTCGAATTCGGCTACGTCATACACTCGCGTCGTCGTCAGGCGGACGTGCTCACGGACGGACTGGACATCGCACTCGACGACTCCGTTCGGCTCTCGCGGCAGGAGTTCACCGAACAGTTGCGTCTGGCCGCCCTCCCGTCGGACGCCGGGACTGTCGACAGCGGCGGAAACGCGGACAGTATCGCGGTGCTCTACGTGCACGGATACAGCACATCGCTTCACGAATGCTGGCGAAACGTCACCGAGTCGCGCATGCGGTCGCGGTCGGCGACACCCTGGGTCGCGTTCTGCTGGCCCTCGAACGGGCTTGGTATCGCGGCTCCGCGTCGAGGAGCACTGCTTGATCGCGCCTATCGCGACGACTCGACGGCTGCGGTGGCCAGCGCGCCGGCGTTCGTGCGCTCCGCGGAGATCGTCCTCGATGCGGTTGCCGCCCCACGCCTGCTGTTTGTTGCGCACTCCATGGGGACACAGCTGATGGGCGCCGCACTCAGCGACTCGACGACCCTCAGCGCGCGGCTGCGCGCCACACCAGCCAAGGCCATCGTCTTTGCGGCTGCTGACATGGAGACCACGCGTTTCACGGATCTCATTGTTCCGGCGGTGCGGCCGTTGACGTCGCGGCTGGTGGCATATGTCTCGGGCCGTGATCGCATGCTCGCGCTGTCTCGACAACGCAGCGGCGAATCCTGCGTCGGTTTGCGCCAGCGCACGCCGCTCGTACATCCACAGCTCGAGTCGATCGACGCGACCGACGCACTGGTCGCCGAGAACTGGTTCCAGGACATCTTCGGTACGCATCACGCGGTTCGTCGTGCATCGTCGGTGCTCTTCGATCTGATCTTCGTCGTTGGTGGGAGCAGAACGCCCGCGTGTCGCGCAACACTCGGTACGGCGCTGCAGAGCGCAGAGGGTGTGTGGCAGCTCCTCGCCGTGCGACCTGACATTGTCGCCGCCGCACAACGCTGCGCGCGTATCCCAGCAAGCTCGCCGTGAGCGTCTGAACCGAATGCGTGCGGCCTCACGCGGGAGTGAGGTCGGGTCGCTCGCGAAAGGTGCCCGGTGACGCGCCGCGGTTGCTCCCTGAACCAACGGATTCCAGCCTCACTCTCGGCGACGATGGTGTGTTCCAGTGCCATCGTTCGCGACCCGCCAACGCCGCCCGGCGCGCTGGCCAGTACACGCTCAGGGCGAACGCAGAGGCTTACCTTTCAGCACCAGGAGCGAATCCAGACGCGCAACGCTCATGCTGGCGAAGAACGGGCAGTTATATCGTCCATCGCCGCAGAGGCAGCAGACGCCCGCGGCATCGTCGAGCTCACCCATCACGTAGCATTCGGCTCGCGTGCCGGTTTCGCCGCGCTGGCCGCTGTGCAACTGTTGAAGCACGGTGGTGCGCCCAGTGTCGCCCGTCGCGTAGTTGCGCCAGAAGAGCGTACTGACGTAGTTGTGGCCGCCCGTGTCGCGCACCCACAGATAGGCGTTGCCGACGGGTATTCCATACGCGGAGTTTGCACGTACGGTCTCGAACTTGGCGATGATGCGTCCCCGGACATACGCGGTCGTGTCGGTGTTGGGTAACCCGACTTCACTCCGCACACGAAGTTCCGACGTTGCGCCGCTCACGTTGCGCTGCAGCGTGGCTATTCCCGGAGTGTCGGCGGCAAAGAGCAGCGCATCGCCATATCGAATGAACGCGGTGACCGGCGAAGTTTCGTTCAGTGTGGAGTCGGGTGCGGGAATTCCCTCCCCGGCAACCCGACCGCTGCCGGGCTGCGATGCGTCAGGCAGTGATGGGGAACTCGGTGGAGTCGCGTCGCCATCCCCTCCGCACGCGATTGCGGCAGCGGTCACGATCCCGAGTGCAAACAGCCGTAGACATGTTGCGGTGCGCGAGCTGATCGTCATCTCACTCCTCCTGGAATAGGGACATCACGCCATCGAAGAACCGGTTGCAATACGTTCGCAAGCATTGGATCCGCGTCGCGCCATAACAGCCACGCCCGCGTGCCGTACGCGCGTGATTGGGTGGTATCGCCCTGCGCGTCCGCCAGAGTTGCTCGCTGTACAAGCAAGCGTACAAATGACGCCGTTGCCGTCGGGCGTCGCATCAATTGCTCGCCGCTGATCCGGGACAGATCGAGCGCGGTGCTGACCGAACGCGCTGCGCTGACAGTATCATGCAACGCGAGCCAGATCCTGCTGTTCAGCAGTGCGATCTCAAACGCAATCTCCGCGGCGCCCGCACGAACCGAGCTCGAGTCGGCCTGCCACATCTGGCTGCGTGCGCCGGCCGTATCCGCCCGCGCGAGTGCGAGTTGAATCGCCAGCCATCGGTTGCCGGCGGAGGCGCGCGTCGGTGGTGCCACCGCATCGCCGAGCGCAGGCCACGCATACAGGAGGGGTTGTTCCACGTACAGACGTCGCAACACCTCGACACTCGGCCCTCGCTGAGTCGGCATCGCTCGCTCTGTGCGCAGGACGGCCGACCGGATGCTGTCCGACGGCGCGCCGATCGACGCAAAGGTCGCCGCATCGGATGCGGCTTCCGACAACGTTGCCGTAATGCTGTGCTCCGGATGAATCGGGTCCCTGTACTGATACGTAGCCGAGCGACGCCCCCAGGCGATTGCCGGACCAACTCGACCCGTGAGCATTGCCAGACTATGCATCCAGGATGCAGTCGCGGAACTCGCGCTATCCAGTCGCACCGCGGTGAGCAATGAGTCCGCGAGGCGCTTGGCGTCGCGATATCGCTCGACCTTGATCAGAAAGCGTGTCTCTGTGGCTGCGAGCCGGATTGCTGCTTCACCGCTGGATCGAATGCGTGCATGGCGTATGGCTTCGAAACCAGTCAAACGAAGCCCGACCTCGGTACGGCGCAAGGCCATGAGTTCATCGTTCCCTTCTCGCGCCAGCGCAAGCGTCTCGAGCGCAACAGGATTCGCCGAATCGAGGCTCACCCAGCGATTCACCATGGCGAGTACCCGGTCGCCATTCCGACGCAGCGCCTCGGCGTACGTTGAAGCGCGCGTGCCAGCGCTTTCCGCGAACACCGCCCGTTCGTGAAACGGTATGAACGCGAGCGTATCGCCGGCGAGTGATGGCCAAGCGGCAAATTTCGTCGAGTCCTCGCTGAGCCCCGGCCGGTAGCGCCCTGTTCGCGCGAACTGCCAGCGCGAAAGTTGCTGCAACGCACGCTGCCCCATGGCATCGTTGAACGAAGGTACGAGGTCGATCGCGCGCTCATATGCGCGGACCGCTTCGTGCATGCTCGTGCGGAACTGCCAACCAGACGGAGACGTCGCGGACGACACCACGGTGTAGTCCGAGGAGAGGCATTCGCCGAGGCCGTACCACGCCGCGAAGTCCCGCGAGTCGCGCTCGATGAGCGTTCGGAAGAGATCACAGGCGGCTGCGAACTGTCGTTCCTGAATGCGAAGCAGGGCGCTCGCATGCACACTGTCGCGCGTGGTGAGTCCGGCGCCGACAGCGAGTGCGCGAGCGGCGGCCGCGCCCCAGTCGCGTGAGTCCGAGCCTGGCGTCCACATGGTGCTCCAGGCGAGCCAGAGGAACGCGGAACCAAACGATGGATCCACGTCCACGGCTCGCTGAAACGCTGTAGTGGCGCCCTCCAGGTCGAATGTATCGAGTGCGCGATGTCCATCGAGATAAGCGCGCACGGCACCGAAGTCACGCGTGCCACTGACACGAATCGGTCGAGCTCCGCTCGTGCCGGAGAGCAGCGAGTCGGCGAGGGTCTGGAAGGTTTCGCCAAGATTACTCGTGGGGTCGACGACGCCGGCCGCTTCCTCTCGAGGTTCGCCCTTCGCGACATCGTAGAGGAAGAGCCGAATGGAGCGGGCACTGTTGCTCGACGACGTCGATGGCGCCACGGCGGGGCCCACGATTCCCCAGACGGCCAGACCAGCACCGAGACGCCGGGCCATCGTCATCGCGTCCTCAAACGACTCCGGTCTGCCCAGACGACCACGAATGTCGCGCAGCTGCATATCGTCCACATGATGAATGCCAGTCCACCGTCCGATCGCGTCACGCAGAAAGCGTGAGCAGTCGTCGCCATCCAGCAGTTGCCCGGTCTGATCCCCTTCGTGCGCAAGCGGAAGCACCGCCACTCGAAGCGCATCGAGGGCCGGAGCGGGAGGCTTGAGGGCGAACCACGCTGCGGCCAGCAGTGTGAGAACACCGACGGACGCGACCGCAGTACGACCGCGCTTCCACGTCGGTGTCGTCGACGTGAGGCGTTCGGCTGGTGTCCAGCGCGTCACTTCGAGCAATTGATCAGCGAAGTGCTGCATTGACGGCCAACGCGCCTCTGGCTCCATCTGCAGCGCCCGCGCCAACACATCGTCCAACGCCTGCGAGACGCCGCTGCGCAGCTCGCGTGCTGGTGTCACGCGCGGGCCGCTCGACCTGGGGGATACGCTCATACGGTCAAATACCTTGGGCGGTCGTCCAGTGAGCATTTCGTACAGCACGCTGGCCAGACTGAACTGATCGCTGCGCTCATCGACCGTGGGAGATCCGAATCGTTGTTCGGGGCTCATGTACGCCGGCGTTCCGACCGCAGTGCCGGTAACGGTCATGCTCCCGGTGATTGCGTCCTGCAGCGCGCGCACGATGCCGAAGTCGGCAAGCCACGCGTGATCACCCTGCAGCAGCACGTTCTCCGGCTTCACGTCACGATGCACCAGACGACGCGCGTGGAGATACTGCAGCGCATCAGCAATCTGCAGCGCGATGTTGACCGCCTCGGGGACGGCGAGTGTTCCATCGCGCTGAATACGCATGCGCAGTGTGGCACCATCCACGAACGGCATCACGAAGTATGGAATGCCGAGCACTTCGCCCGAGTCGAAGAGGGGCAGGATGCGGGGATGCTGCAGTCCCGCGTCCACACGGATCTCGCGAAGGAAGCGATCGGCAGCAATACTCTGCGCAATCTCCGGCTTCAGGATCTTGATCGCGACGCGGCGATCATGCTTGAGATCCTGCGCGGCGTACACTCGCGCACTGCCGCCTTGGCCGACCTCCGACTCCAACAGGTAGCGTCCGGCGAAGGCGCTGCGCACGTCTTCAAAGGAGCTCACTTGTCCACCGCCTGGGCATTGAGATTCCATAATAGTCGTGCGCGATAGTAGAGAGCGTAAGTGCACCTTCGCTGCGCTCTTGTTGTTGACGTTATGGTGACGTCACGTTGACGTCATGGCGGTCCTCGTCAGATTGTTGCACGTAGTGATCCAACGTGGCAGGCCTGTCACAGTGCACCTCCATCCCGTCATCCGCACCCGTCGCATGTCACCTACCCGTCGCGATGCCCTCGCGCAGCTGAGCGCGCTGTTGGCCATGCCGCTGTTGCAATGGCCGGAACTGATTGCCGACCCGCTGGCAGGTACGATCGCCGAGTATCAGGCTGGTCGCGTGCGCGGCGCGTGGACGGCAGTTGAGGTTACGGCGCGCGCGATCGAGCGGTGTTCGCAGGCGAACGCCACTCTTCGCGCGATCGACCTGCTTTCGCCTACCGCACTCGACGAGGCACGTACATCCGACGCCCGGGCTCGACGACGTGCGCTGCGCGGCGCGCTGGATGGCGTTCCGGTGTTCGCAAAATCGATCTACGACATGCAGTCGCTTCCAACGACTGCCTCGAGCGCGGAGTGGAACCGCCTCTTTCCCGAACCCGTGACCCGCGATGCGATCGAAGTTGCACGCCTGCGGCGGGCCGGCGCGATCGTGCTTGGCAAGACCACGGCAGACGATTTCGCCTATCGCGGCAACGGCACGAGTACACTCAGTGGACAGGTGCGCAATCCGTACGACCCGTCCGGTGGGCGTACGCCCGGTGGATCGAGCGCTGGTTCCGCGGTGGCGGTCGCCTACGCCATGGCGTTCGCGGCGCTTGGTACCGACGACGGTGGATCCAATCGAATTCCGGCACAGTTCTGCGGCGTCGTCGGCATGAAGCCCACCTTCGGACTGGTGCCACGCACCGGCGTCATTCCCACGTGGCCCTATCTCGACACACATGGCCCGTTGGCGCGCACCGTTGCCGACGCCGCGCTCATGCTCGACGCGATTGCCGGACCGGATAGCTCCGACAGTCTGGCGCTCCGTGCACCGTGGACCTCGGGTCGGCTTCGCCTCTTGCGCGATGATGCGCTCGTCGGCGCACGACTCGGACTGGTGGATGTGCACGTGCCACGCACCCAGATGACGGCCGAGTCGCTGCGCGTGTTCGATCGCGCCGTGACGGACCTGCGTGCGGCGGGAGCGATCGTGGAGAGTTGTGCGCCTACGGTAACGCGCGTGACATATCGCGATCTGTTCAACGAGGCGGCGCTCGCGCGCGGTGATGTCGCGCCAAACGCGACCGCGTCGGCACCAACGGCGAACGCCTTGCGGCGCTATTTCGAAGGACAGGGTCTTGATGCGCGAGCCGCCGTCGAACGCGGACTCGCGGCGTATCGCGCCTTCTACGACGTGTTGCCAACGACGATGGTCGAGATGGCTCCGCTGACGGTGCAGCCGTACGAGTATGACGCGTCCGGCAGCTCGTTCGCACGCTCGCGCGAGTCGGTCGTTGCGCAACTGGCCGAAACGTTTCGTGCGCAGCGACTGGATGCGATGATCTATCCCACCATGCCATTTTCGTCTCCGCGCGCCAGCGACGCGTGGCCCGACGTGCGAACCGCTCTCGGCTTCGGCAATTGGCTTGGCCTGCCGGAGGTGTCCGTGCCCAGTGGACTCGGCGCCGACGGCGTACCCGTCGGGAACATCTCCTTCGTTGGATTGCCGGGGCATGATGCGCGTTTACTCGCGCTTGGACATGCATACGAGAAGCAATCACGTCGATTCGTTGCACCGCCCGCAATCAGACCGTAGTCGCTCGATCGAACACCGGCCCGCGCCTTGATACGCGCGCGTCAGCGCAGCTCGAAACCCACGCGAAGCGTCCGTCCGGGCTGAGGCAGTCCGCACTGATCATACACGGTCTGGTTGCCCACGTTTTCCATCGCCATCGTGGCCATCAGGCGCTGCAGCAATCCACCACGGCGAACGGTGAAACCGCGGGTGAGTGCGGCATCCCCCACGGTCTGCGGCTTGAGTTCCACCAGTCGGCCAAGATCGGGGTGTTGGCAGAACTGCGCGCCCGTGTGCCGTGCCATCACACTGCCATGGATAGCGGCCACCAACGGCGTTGCAAATGAGACGGATGCGCGCCGCTCCGGATTATGCTCGGCGCGGCGTTCGTTGTTGGCGCTCGTTGTGATCGTCAGGTCATAGACACGAATCTTCTGGACGGTGGCGTCGGCGGAGAACGAGGCACCGCGCAGCGCGATTGGCGCCCACACCGCGAGCGCTTCCAGCCCGGAACTCCTGATGTTGTCGCGATTCTCGCGACGGAACAGGCGATTCGGCAGCGTGATGCGGATGACCGCGTCATCGAGATTGTGGCGGAATCCGACGGCCTGCAGCTGCAGTCCGTGCTGCTCGAGCGCTCCGCCTGCCAGCGTGATTCCGGCTTCGTAACCCAACAGATTCTCCGGGCGCAGAAGCGGATTCGGATCGAAGCGATTGAGTGCACCGCTGTAGAGTTCACGCAACGAGGGAAAGCGCGCGCGGCGGCTGGCGGATGCGTGCAGTCGGACAGCCTCGTTCACCAGCAACGTGCTGCCAACGCGCCATCCGCTCTTCGCCATCGTGCCAAGTGTGGGCTTGCCCCCGGTCTGTGGCGAACGCGCTTCGTCATTTACGACACCGCCGCTCACGAGCAATCGCGAGAAGATTGGGAACTCGGCTTCGATACCCACGCTCGACAGCCGCTGTTCGTAGCGCGATGCCGTGGATGACGCGAGCTGCGCATCGAGTGTTTCGTCGTACCGCACGGCGCTGAACGTGCCGCCGAGGCGCAGTTCACCGGCAAACGGCAGTGAGTGTGTCGCCTGCACGCGCGCAACATTCGACTGCTCATCACCTGACTCGCGCGTGCTGACGACGCTGTACGTGCGATTGGAATAGCTCTCGATCTCGAGGTCCGAGCGGTTGACGCCAACGCTCGCCTCCAGCGAACCTGCGCCGATCGGCGTCGATCGGACGCCCGAACCGGCGGAGATAATGCCGAGCTGCCGCGACTGCTGCGGATAGCGCCAGTAGCGCGGTGCCTTGATGTGCTGTTCGGGAGCGACTCCGCGCTCCGAAGTGTTGGCCGCACCGGTGAAGCCCACGAAGGCGCCGTTGGTGTGATCGTATCGCACCGCGGCAAATCCGTCGAGTTGTTTGAGGTCGGTATTGGTGCGCAGTTCCGCGTTGCGCGCATCACCAGGATCGACGGCGCCGCCGGTGATGCCATCTCCGGCATCGCCACCACTCAGCGCAAACCCGTCGCGCTCACGAAACGTCGCACCACCCCGCACGCGCAGTGTGCCGTTGCCCAACGCGCGAGGCGCTACACCCGTCGCGCTGAAGACGCGCCCCGCATACTGATCGAGGCCGGTCCCAACACGCAGCGACGACGCGGTCTGCGCGCCGCGACGTGACATTGGCGCGTTGAGTTCGAGCTGAATGACGCCGCCCAGTGAGTTGGGACCGGCGAGCAATGAACTCAGTCCACGCGTGATGGTGATGCGATCGATGCCGGTGGTGGGAATGAGTGACGGATCGCTGCGATGATCCCACCCGAGCGTCATCGGCAACCCATCCAGCAGCACCGTCGCCTGTCGCGAATCCGATCCGCGCACGCTCAACTCGATCTCGCCGCGCGAATTCTGCCTGACCAGCACGAATGCCGATTGCCGCAACACCTGGTCGAGCGACGGCGATGGCATCAGCGGAATAGGAAGCGAATCGGGGCGCACCACGATGGCGCTCGCACCGCCCGTGACCAGAGGCACACGAGAACCACGCACATTCACCGGCTCGATGTTGCGGGCGGCCGTGTCCGGTTTTGTCTGTGCCATCGCGCGGTCGGCAACGACTCCCAGCATCAGGGAGCCGATGGCAAACGCAGCGCGTCGGGTGGAGTGCTTCAAGTTGGACTTGGCTGAACGATTGCGGGGCGGGCCGTTCCCTGAGGAACCTGTACAGATACGACAACTTTGCGCAATTCGTTGCAGATGGCAGAGTGAATAGCAGAGCGAATGGCAGAGCGAATGACAGCGCGCGCGATGTCCACTCGTCGCTACGGCATTTCCCCACGCAGGATGCTCGCCAGTCGCGCGGCATCGATGTTCCCGCCCGACACGACGCACACGATCTTTCCTCCGCCCGCGTTCCCGCCTAGCGCCGCCGCGACTGACGCTGCACCCGCACCTTCCGCGATCACGCGGTTGCGCTCGGCCAGCAAGCGCACGGCGGCAACGATCGCCTCGAGCGACACCACCAGCGCGCCACGCAACAAAGCCTGCGCCAGCGGCCACATCTCGGCCAGCACACTCTTGCCACCGATGCCGTCTACGAACGTCGGCGTGTACGGCACCTGCTGCGGTGAACCGGCCGCGAGTGCGGGCGCCAGCGGTGCGGCTGTCTCGACTTCGCACGCGTACACGGGCACGTGAGGAGCCACCGCGCGCAACGCCGACGCGATACCGCACGCGAGTCCGCCGCCGCCATACGGCACGAGAACGGCATTCACATCAGGGAGATCGTCGAGAATCTCGAGACCGATCGTACCATTGCCGGCCATCACCGCTGGGTCGGACACCGGATGAATGAACAGTCCTTCCATCCCCGCGTACTCGTGCGTCAGCAGCACCTGCCACCATTCGTCGAACGGGACCTTCACGATGCGTCCCCCCAATCGCTCGATCGCCGCAAGCTTCGTTGCCGGCGCGTGATCGGGCACGATCACCGAGCACGCGATGCCAAGTCGTCGCGCGCTCCACGCCACACCCTGCGCCATGTTGCCGGCGCTCGCGGTGTAAACGCCTCGCGAGAGCTGTTCACTGGTTGCAATACCCATCGCATTCGCTGCGCCCCGCAATTTGAACGAACCGATCGGCTGCAGGTTCTCGAGCTTGAGATAAATCTCCGCCGGCGCGTCATCGACATTCAATCGCACGAGCGGCGTGCGCACGACAATGCCACGCAGTCGATCCCGTGCCGCTTCGATCGCGGCAAGCGGCACGGGTTCACGCTCCTGCATGCCTATTACATCCTCGGCCGAGTCTTGCGCGGCACCTTGCCGCAGTTGGCGGGCCAGTTTGTCGGCCACGTGCCCGGCGACTTGTCGCGCTTGATGAACTCCGGATCTTCCGACGCGAGATAAGCCATCATCGCGGCGAGTGTCGCGTTGTGCTTCTGGTCATCCCACACGACTTTGTCGTACGAGTCGCGGTTGGTGTGCCACGTGTACGAGTTGTAGTTCCAGCTCACCGCGCCCATACCGAACGACGGCGTTCCGAAGCACGCGAACACCGCGCCGTCGGTGCCACCAGGATTGCCGGTGGGGATGTCGTTGAAGCTCCACGACACGACGTTCGGGCTCAAGCTGTCGGTGTAGAAACTCGGCAGCTTGCCGTACCAGCCCTTCAAGTGACGGCCGATGTCCGTCAGCCCCGACGACGACAGCGACTGCACGCGCCCGGTGCCGTTGTCCTGATTGAAGAGCGCCTGCAGCCCCTTCATGACTTCCGGATGATCTTCGGTGAACGCGGTGGACCCGTTGAGCCCCTGTTCTTCGCTGGCCCAGTGACCAACGAGAATCGTACGCTTGGGCTTCGGATACGCACTCTTGAGAATGCGCATCGCTTCCATCGCCATCAGCGTGCCCGTGCCGTTGTCCGTTGCGCCCGAGGCACCGTCCCAAGAATCGAAGTGCGCCGACAGAATCACGTACTCGTCCGGCTTCTCGCTGCCACGGATGGTCGCGATGGTGTTGAACACCGGCTGCTCGCCGAGCAACTCCGCGTCGAGCGACAGATTGATCATCGGCTTCTGATTGTTCTCCGCGAGGCGGAACACCAGACCGTAGTCTTCGCACGACAGCGTGACGGCCGGCGAGACTGTGTTGTACGTCTCGAAGATCTCGATCACGCCCCAACCGCCCGCGCCCTGCGTAGCAAAGCCACCGCGACCGCCACCGTCCGCCGCAGCGAGACTCGCCGCCGGCCCGCCGCCACGCTCGCTCGCACCACCGCCGGCCAGTCCGCCGCGACCACCGCCGCCGCCCGCGCCGCGTCCACCACCCACCGGGAAACCTCCACCCGGCGGTGCAAACGGGTTGGTGAAGCCACTGAGCTTGTTGCGCGACGTGATCATGCCCACCACGCCCGCCTTCTCCAAGCGTATGCCGAGCGAACCCGTGCCAAGTCCGAGCGCGTAGCCCGTGCCTCGATAGAGCTTGCTGCTGTCCGGACGCATGTCCGCACCGGTCATCAGCGTCCACTCACGCTGCGCGACCGCAACCGCCGTATCCATGCGCGCCTTCGACTCGGCCGTGGCCCAACGCGCCCAGTCTTCCGACGGACGACAGGTTGGAAATGCGGGCGAGAGCATGACGATCTTTCCCTTCGCCTTGGGCAGCCAGGCCACGAATTCCGTGCTGTCCGTGAACTTGGGCAGGATGATCGCTTCTGCTTTCACCGGCTTGCCACCCGTACCTGGGCTCCACGCCAGCATCGTGCCTTCAAGCGAACGCACGCGCGGCGATACGAGATCGATGTGCGAGATGCCGCGACGCCAACCACGCCACGTACCGTAGTTCTCGCGCTTCGCGTCGACACCCCACGACTTGTACTGGTTGATGGCCCAGTCGCTCGCTGCCTTGAAGCCTGGGCTGCCGGTGAGGCGCGGTCCCACCGAATCGAAGAGTGCCTGCCCGAGCTTCTGTACCTGCGAGCTGTCCATGCCGATGCGCCAGATGCGCTGGATGGTGGGATCGTCGGTGGGAAAGCGCGTCTGCTGCGCGGAGAGCGCGCTGGCGCCCAGGGCCAGCAGGGCACTCGCCATGGAGAGACGGCGAAGACGTGTCAGACGTCGTGTCATGAGAGGAGCGGCAGGGAGTGTGGCAGGGTATAGAGGGAAATCGCAAGTTCGAGTGCATCGACCAGACCGCCGTCGTCGACATGTCGCACGATATGCATCGCGGTGGCGAGCGCCTGATGCTCGGCGTTGGCCATCGCGACTGGCACGCCGACGAGGCGCATGGGCGGCACGTCGTTGCCGCCGTCGCCCACGAACATCACCTGTTCGAGCGTGATGCCATACGACAACGCAATGGTGCGCACCGCCGTTGCTTTCGTCACCCCCGCCGGGGTCATGTTCACGAACGTGGTGTCCGGCATGACCGGGGACGTGGACGGCGAGAGCTCGAGCCCGGGATGCGGCTGGGCCAGCACCACCAGGGCGTCGTCGTTGTCGAGCAGCCATTGCGCTCGCACGTACGGTCCGGGCAACGACGAAAACGGTTGCGGATTGAATGGCACGCCCAGCAGCGCCGCATGCGCGCGCACCCGATCGGTGCTCGCTTCGACGACGTAGCCTTCGTCGGTGTAGAGCTCGAGAATGCGCCCCGACGTATGCGCACGCTCCAGCAGCATTTCCACCACATCCGGGGACAGCTGGGCGGAGAGTGACTCGCCGGTGCCCAGGTGCAGCACGCTCGCGCCATTCTGAAAACTGTGCCACCCATCGGCATCGAGGCGGGCCGCGTAGTTGCGCGCCAACCCCAGCGCTGGTCGTCCGGAGCAGATCGCCAACCGTAGTCCCGCCGCACGTGCCCTGACCGCAACGCTCCAGATCTCCGGGTGCACCGCGCCGTCCGAGCCGACCAGCGTGCCGTCTACGTCAATGCAGACGAGACGAAGCGGTGCACCGCGCGACTCGGCTACTTGTCCGCCTTGAGGTCGCCGCACGCGACGATCTTCCCCATGTTTGTGCTCGACTCATGGATGTTCACGTAGTAGCTGCCCGTGTCTGGCACCGCGACCGCGAGCGTCGCCTTTCCTTCCGAGACACCCTTCGCGTCACCCGCGAGCGGCGTGTACGAACGACCACCGCCAAAGACACCACCACCCTTCGCGCAGCTGCCGATGTGCACGTGCCACGGACGCGTCGTGCTCGGCGTGTCACCTGTCAGCTTCACGACCACTTCGGTGCTGCCGGCATCCTTGCCCGCCTTCATCGTCGCATCGCCGTGAATCGCTGATCCGTCCTTGCCCATCACCATGCCTGACCAACCGCCGTGGCGCAGCACCAGTCCGTACGCCAGTGACGACGACAGCGCGAGCAACACGGCCGCGCCGCCCATGGATACACGTTTCGACACACCGTTCATGCGGGTCTCCTGAGAGGGAATGCCGAGGAGGATCGCTCCCGTTCGTCACCGGCGCAACCGGAGACCGGACGGGTGCGGTGGCACGCGTCACGCGCCGGGTGCTCTGGTGGTGCGATCCGTCCCGCGGGTATGATGCAAACAGTCACGAGGCGCGCCTGTGCGCATCCGTCCATCCCTCACGCTGTCCGCCATGTCACTTCGCCATCTCGCGCCGCTGCTCCTGCTCGCGGCCGCTGCGCAGCTCGACGCCCAAACCATCACCGCCGACCCGCGCCTCAACGCCGAGATCGAGCGTCGTACGGCGGCCATCAACGACAAGATCGTGGGATGGCGGCATGACATTCACCAGCACCCGGAACTCGGATACGCGGAGAAACGAACGGCCGCGCTGGTCGCCGCGCATCTCAAGTCGCTCGGCCTCGTGGTACAGGAGAATGTGGGTGGTATTCCCGGTGTGGTCGGCGTGCTCAAGGGCGGCAAGCCCGGTCCGACTGTTGCGCTGCGGGCCGACATGGACGCGTTGCCCGTCACCGAACAGGTCGACCTGCCGTGGAAGTCGACCGTGCGCACGACCTACAACGGACAGGACGTCGGCGTCATGCACGCATGCGGGCATGACATGCACGTGGCCATGCTGATGGGCACCGCGGAGGTGTTGGCCGGAATGAAGGCGGAGGTGCCGGGCACCGTGAAGTTCATTTTTCAGCCCGCCGAAGAAGTGCCGCCCAAAGGTGGTGCGATGGCGCTGATCGATGCCGGTGTGCTCGACGGTGTGGACGTGATTTTCGGGTTGCACGTCGGTCCCGGACCGTTGGGATCCATCGGATATCGCGCTGGACCGATGCAGGCCAGCGCCGACAACTTCCGCATCGTTATTCACGGGCGTCAGGGGCACGGCGCGATGCCGGCGAACACCGTCGATCCGATCGTGATTGGTGCGCAACTCGTGGGGGCATTGCAGACGATCGTCTCGCGGCAGATCGATCTCACCGTCTCCCCCGCCGTGGTGACCGTCGGCGCGTTTCACGGCGGGGTGCTCGACGTGAACGTGTTCTCACCCGACGGCTTG
>CAYWCJ010000076.1:0-15284 GCA_964456595.1 uncultured Gemmatimonas sp.
AGGGGTCCACCGCCTCGGAGTCCGCGGAGCTCATGGTACTGTCCAAGGCGGCCTCGGGCTGGTCCATCCGCGCCGTACACTGGTCATCGCGGCGGCGCCGGTAGTGACGACGCGCATTGTAGCGCGGAGGCTGCGTTGGCGGGTTGCGCAGGTCGCGATCGCACTCGCCTGCTCGGCGTCGCTGCTGACGGCCCACGACTTCTGGCTCATTCCCGACGCATTTTCTGTTACGCCTGGCGGACGCATTGCTTTGCGGGGACAGACATCGAGTCTCTTCCCCACGACGCTGTCCGCCGTCACCCCGGATCGCATCGTCGAGGCGCGTGTGCTCACGGCCGACGGCGCGATCCGCGTGCAGGACGTCTCCGTGCTGGGGACATCACTTCGGCTCGCGCATCCCGCAACACAGCCGGGGCAGCGGATCATCGGGGTGCAGTTGGCCCCCCGCACGGTCCGCGAATCTCCAGCCAGTTTCCGACGCTACCTCGATCTCGAAGGTGCACCGGAGGCACGTGCGCGGTATGAGCGCGAAGGGTTGCTGCCGGCGGTTGGTGGCGACAGCATCACGCGCCGCTACGCGAAATATGCGAAGACCGTTGTGGAGGTGGGACGCGGACGGCGCGCGTACGAGCGTGTGGTTGGTCACCCGCTGGAGTTCGTGCCCCTGACGGATCCTGCCGCGCTTCGCCAAGGCGACACACTCCGCGTGCGTCTCCTGCTGCTCGGAAAGCCGGCCACATTCGCGCGCCTGCACGCGGGTTCGGTCGCGATGGGCCCCAGTGCCGGGCTGGACACGGTGGCAGCCCGCCGCGCTGCCGCACAGGACGTTTCGCTCGAAACCGACAGCACGGGCGTGGCAAGCGTGATCATCAGTCGGCCGGGCCTCTGGAACATGCGAACCTTGCAGATCATGCCGGCAACCAAGGGTTCTGGCGCCGATTGGGATGTGCACTGGGCCACGTTTGTGTTTCCGGCCGCGAGGCGGTGATCGGTCGACGCTGATCGTTGCACGCTCTTGCTGCCACGCGAGACCTCGGTTCTGGGGCTCGCCAGTTGGGACGCCGCGACGCCAGCAGTGGCGGCTCGGGGTCGGATTCTCCGCTCTACGGATAGCGGCGGCATCTGGCAGCCGTGAAACCCCTGATGGAGTAGCCATGAAAGCGCTTATCGCCCTCGTCACCACCAGTCTCGCGCTCAGCGCGTGTTCCAACCCGACCGAACCGCAGGTGGATGCGGCGGCCAGTGCAGCCCAAGCCAAGGCGGCGCTCGTCGCAGCGTCGACGGCCTCCAAGGGGACGCAAAGACTCGCTGCGAACTGAGACGTGACGGTCGGCGTGTCGGTCAAGCCACTATTTCGTGATCGTCACGCTGCCGGCCTCGCACTCGCGCAGCGTCTCACGTCGGTGCTCGAGCGGACTCCCGCGTACCCATCGGCCGATGCAGCAAAGCCGGACGTGGTTGTGCTGGGCCTGGCGCGTGGTGGTGTGGCAGTCGCGGCACCAATCGCACGAGCCCTGGCGGCGCCGTTCGACACATTCATCGGCAGAAAGCTCGGCGTGCCAGGGCTCGAAGAGGTCGCCTTCGGCGCTATTGCCGAGGGATCCGTCGCACCGGTACTCGACGCCGTACACCGTTTTATCGGGTTGCCGCGCACCGTGGTGCGTTCGGTCTTCGCGCGTGAACTCGGTGAGGTCGCGCGGCGAGTGACTCTCTATCGCGATGGTCAGTCGCTTCCCGCGCTGGCCGGTCGCACCGTCATCCTGGTCGACGATGGACTCGCCAGCGGTGCGACGCTCCGCGCTGCGGGAATCGCGCTGCGCCGATTCAACCCGGCGAAGCTCATCGCTGCCGTCCCCGTGGCATCACGTGACGGAATGCAGCGCGTGGCGGCGACCTTCGATGCGGTGATCGCCGTCGCGTCGCCGGAGCCCTTTGGCACGGTATCCGAGTGGTATGAGCAGTACCCGTCGGTGAGTGACGCCGCAGTCCGCATGATGCTGGGACGTGCGCCACTCGCCGACGTATCTGTGGACGTGGATCACCGTGGGCCCGAGTCCACCGATGTCGAACGTCTCGTGTCTATTCCTACTGGTGAAGCCGGTCCCACCACCGTGATGCTGGGCGATCTCGGTCACCCGAGCAACGCGAAGCCACCTCGCGGCCTCGTCATCTTCGCACATGGCGGCGGAAGCAGTCGCGGGAGCTATCGCAATCGCTATCTCGCGGCGCGTATCCGGCTGGCTGGTTGGGCCACACTGCGTCTCGACCTCCTTGGGGCGACCGAAAGCGACGCCGACGATCACGGCGACGTGCGCTTCGACATCGCGCTCATCACTCGCCGACTCCTCACCGCGACGGGATGGTGTCTGGATACGCACGCGTCAGGTGCCGACCGCATGGTGTTGTTCGGCGCAAGCACGGGTGCGGCCGCAGCGATGGGAGTTGCCGCCGTGCTGGACAGGAGCGTCGCCGCTGTGATCGCGCGTGCCGGACGCATCGATCTCGCCCGTGAGGCACTCGGACGCGTCTGCGTACCGACACTGCTCGTGGTTGGAAGTGCCGACCACGAAACGCTGCAACGAAACCGCGACTGCGCGCGCCACCTCGGCGGATCCGTGACCTTGCGAGAAGTCCCCGGCGCGGGGCATGCGTTCGAGGAGTCCGGCGCACTTGGCGAGGTTGGCGAATTGGCCACCACGTTCCTCGACCGCCTGCATCGCCGCGATCGTCTCCTTCGCTGGTGGCGCACGCTGCCGAGTATTGGTCACCTGGCGCGCGCGAGTGCATTTTCGCGTGATAGCTTAACCGGCTCAGCGCGCTCGGACTAACATGGCAAGCATCGATCGGAACCTGTGGCCCGAACTGGACCAGCTCCTCGACCAGGCGCTGGAACTCACCGGGGCGTCGCGAGAACAGTGGCTTGAGCAGCTGCGAGCTGACGCCCCTGAACTCGCGGGGCCACTGACCGCGCTGCTGTCGGCGGATGCGCTGGCGGATGCACGCGGCTTCCTCGAGCCACGGCCAGCGAGCCTCGCCGGCAGTCAGCTGGGCTACTACACCCTGATCAAACCGCTGGGTCACGGCGGGATGGGTTCGGTTTGGCTCGCGCGCCGCACCGATGGACGCTTCGACGGATATGCCGCCGTCAAGTTGATGAACCTGGCGCTCATGAGTGCGACGGGACAAGCGCGCTTTCGCCGAGAGGGGACCGCGCTCGCGCGGCTGACGCATCACGCCATCGCCCGCTTGCTGGACGCCGGCGTCGCACCGACGGGTCAGCCTTATTTGGTGCTCGAGTATGTCGACGGTCAGCGCATCGATGCGCACGCAGAATCTGCGGGCCTGACGCAGCAGCAGCGTATCGACCTTTTGCTTCAGGTGATGGACGCCGTCGGTCACGCACACGCGAACCTCGTCGTCCACCGCGATCTCAAGCCGTCGAACATTCTGGTCACGGCCGACGGCGAGGTGAAGCTGCTGGACTTTGGTATCGCCAAGTTGCTGCAGGCGCAGGGAGAGGACGAGCCAAACGCGCTCACGGCCACTGCGGGTGATGCGCTGACTCCGGACTACGCCGCGCCGGAACAGGTCAGAGGAGAAGACATTACCACCGCCACCGATGTGTACGCGTTGGGTGTGTTGCTGTACATCCTGTTGTCGGGGCGCCATCCGACGCGGGGAACGACGATGACGCCAGCCGAAAGCGTGCGCGGCATCCTCGAAGTCGAGCCGGAGCGACTTGGGCTCGGCGACCTCGATACGATCATCGGTAAGGCACTCCGAAAATCGCCTGCCGAACGCTACCCCACCGTGGCCGCATTTGCGGACGACCTTGGTCGCTACCAGCGGCACGAACCGGTTCGCGCACGTCCCGACTCCCTCGGCTATCGCGCGCGTAAGTTTGTTCGTCGCAACCGCACGTCGGTCGCTGCGGCAACGCTGGTGTCGACCGTATTGGTGATCGCTACCGCCTTCTCCATCGTGCAAGCGAGGCGCGCGACGACTGAGCGCGATGCGGCGATCCGCGCGGCACGACGTGCGACGGCAATGTCCGAACTGCAAAGTGTGCTGGCCAGCGATAGTCGCGATCCCGATGGACGACCGCTGACCCAAGCCGGGCGAATCCGTCTCGCGGAAGAGATGCTGGTTCAGCGATTCCTCGGTGAGTCGTGGCTGATCTCCGAGGTCCTGATCGATCTTTCCGGCCGCCTCGGCGAGTCGCTTGACCGCGAAGGGCAGCGAGCGATGTTGTCTCGCGCAGCCGCGATCGCGGCGGAGGGCGGGCAGCCCGCTCTTGTCGCCGTCGCCGGGTGCTCGCGTGCCATCAGCTTCTGGGATGATGACCAGATGGATTCGATGAGGAGCGAGCTCGCCATCGCACAGGCCAAATTGCGCGTCGCCGCTGGCGAGGCCATCGATCCCGCAATTCGCGCGACGTGCCTCGAGGCCGAAGGAAAAGCACTGCAGGCCCGCGGGCAGGGTGACTCGGCCGTGGCGTTGCTCAAGCAAGCGATCACGCTCGTCACAGCGGCCGAGATCCGTCGACTCGGGTTGATCGTCGCGCTCTCCGAGGTGCTTCGCTTTGCCGGGCGACATCGCGAATCGGCTGAGGCCTCCACACAAGTGCTGGCGGAGTTGGAGCGGACGGGATACAGCAATACCGAGATGCTGCCGAACGTGGTGACGTTTGTCGACCGGGCGCTCGCCGACCTAGGGGAATTCCGGATGTCGGACTCCATCGTCGGCGTGTTGATCCGTCAACGCGAGGCACTGTCGGGGGCAGGACGGGTGCCGCCCCTGCTGGCCTTCTTGTACGGTCAGGGCAAGCTCCGCCTGGGCGAGACCGATTCCGCGGACAAGTGGATTTCCGAGGCCACGAGTAAACCCTGGGGGGAAGGCGGTATCATGACGAATTGGCTGCCGTCTGTGCTCGCACAACTCAGGATGAACCAAGGCAGACTCGCTGACGCGCGGGCGGCCGCGACGCGCCTGCCGGGCGGACTTCGCGGCCGACGCGCCACTGCGGCGATGGTGAACGCGAAGTTGCTCCGCGCGGACGGGAGGGCACGTGCGGCGACGCTGCTTCTCGAACGCGAGCTTACGGCGTTGTATGCGGAGTCACCGGCAACGCTGTCGCTCTTCACGCTGCCACTCGTGACGGCCGGCGAGTGGCGACTGGCCGCCGGCGATGCCAGTGCCGCTGACTCGCTGGCTCGACTCGGTCTGCGCGCTGCGGTGATTGATTCACTCACTCCAGCCCGTAGCGGTTTGGCCGGTCGAGCCGAGTTGCTGTTGGCCCAGTCGCTCCGCGCTCGCGGGGATGCACAGGGAGCGCGCGCGACGGCGGAGCGAGCGATCGTGGCGCTTTCGAACGGTTACGGTGTCGACAACGACTGGACGCGCTCTGCGCGCGCGTTGCGAGACACGCTGCGGCAGTGAGCTGAGCGGGCTCCGTTCAGGGGGCGTCTTCGAGCGAATGTTGGAGAAGGAGGCGCGCCTTTCGCCACTGCCGCTGAATTGTTCGATCGGAGATCCCCTGCATTGCGGCGATCTCGACGAAACTGTAGCCGCAGAAGAAGTGCAGGTCGACGAGTTGGGCAAGCGCCGGCTCAAGCTGTGCCAGCTGGTCGAGTGCCTCGGAGAGTTGCTCGAGTTCCGTGATTTCACTCGATCGTTGCAGCGGGTCGCCGTCGAGCGAGTTTGTGAGTGTGATCTCGAATGCACCGCCGCCCCGCTTCGCCGCCATGCCGCGGCGCGCGTAGTCAATCACCATGCTCCGCATCGCACGCGCCGCATATCCCAGAAATCCGGCTTCGTCCGGAAACTTCGCGCGGTCCCGAACGGCGAGATTGAGGTACGCCTCGTGGAGCAGCGTGGTGGCGCCAAGAGACAGGTCGCTGCCCACACGCCGCAACTGCGCCGCCGCCAGCCGGTGCAGTTCGTCGTAGAGCGCAGCGAACAAGTGGTCTGTTGGAAGCTCAGCCAATGGAGGGGGATACAGGACGCTGACATCGTAGTGTGGCGCGTAACAACCCGCAATCTTGGCGGGCGTCCCGACATGCGCGTTGAAGCTGGTGTGCATGGGGAACGGTCGCGCAGTTGCTCGTAGATCACGGGCGGGATGTCACACGCAACGTAGCGCTCGACGTCGAAGTCGGGTCGAAAAGTTCCGCGCTCGCCGCTGCGCCGACCCCTTGTCCGCCGGCCACGAGTACTTTGCCGCTCGCGAGCATGACGGATGCGTGATTCGAGCGTGCGACGCGCATTTCACCTGCATTGGACCAGGAACCGGTGGTCGGGTCGTACAGCTCGCTGCTGGTCAGTGGCAACGAATTCGCACCACCCGCCACGAGCACTTGGCCGCCCGCAAGTAACGTCGCCGAGTGTGAGATACGCGCAGTCGAAAGTGCTCCGGTTGGCGTCCAGGTGCCGGTGACGGGGTTGAACAGGTCGGACGTACCGAACACCGTCGACACGAAATTGCTCCCGCCAATCATCAGCACACGACCGTTGGCCAACGTGAGCGTGCGATGGAAACCGCGCGCGGTGCTGACGCCGCCGGTGACCGTCCACGCGCCGGTGATGGGGTCGAAACGCTCAGCCGATGCGAGCAGGGCGGGCGCGGCGAACGTTCCGCCGCCACCACCACTTACCAGCACCGTGCCGTCAGTCAACAAGGCAGCGGTGTGCGCGCTGCGAGCGGCGGTCAACGGGTTGGCTGTGGTCCATCGACCGGTGGTCGGGGAATAGATCTCTGTCGTTGCGATCGCGTTGAGGTCACTCCCCACCCCTGAGCCGCCGGCGACGACGACACGTCCGTCCGCGAGTCGCACCGCGGCCGCCAGTTGGCGCGCGACCGCCATGTTGCCCGCCGCGCTCCATGTGCCGGTTGCTGGGTCGTAAATTTCTGCGCTGCCGAGCCTCACCAAGGGGTTCGTCGACAAACCTCCGGCCACGAGCACTTTCCCATCGGCAAGGAGCATCGTGACGTGATTCTCGCGGCCTGTCGTCAGGCTCCCGGTGTTGCTCCACGTCCCGGTCGCCGGATCATAGAGTTCGCATGTGGCCAGGGTTTGGAATGGCGCGCCGACTGTCTGCCCTCCCACCAGCAAGGCTTTGCCGTTGGCGAGTAACGTGAGCGTGGCCAGAGTGCGTCCGGCGATGAGTGCCCCCGTCGGCGACCACGGTTGAGCACGCACGGTTATGGTCACCGCATCGCTCCTGCGTTCGCTGGTCGCGCTCACCTGCGTCACGCCTGCGGCAACGGCCGTGACCGCGCCCGACTCCGAAACCGTCGCGATGTTCGTGGCGGATGAGGTCCAACTGATGGTGCGCCCGCTGAGCGTGTTGCCCTGCGCATCGCGTGTCACCGCGCTCAGCACTCTACTGGCGCCTACCAGCAGCGCCGTTGATCCCGGCGGCGCGATCGTGATTGTTGCCACCGCGGCGGGGGGCGCTGGAGGTGTCAGCGCGCCATCTCCGCCTTGACCACAAGCCGCTGTAATCGCAAACACGGCCACCAGTCGTGTCGTTCGCAACCGTCGCATCGGTTTCTCCGGGAATAATTGCTGAGCATCACATGCAGCGACCGACTCCTGCGTTGTAGAGCGGAATGGCACGACGGAACCCGACAGGGTGGCGTCGTACACGCGTTGGTGGTTCGCTGCCGGAGATGGGCATCGCGTGGGCCCTCGCTTCGGACCAATGCGCCGTGGCGTCCGGATCGGCGGATCCGACCTACTCTGTGAAATTCGTCGAGTCCGAATCGGTTCGGTGCTTTTACTCGGCATCAAATGTGCCGTACATCTTCTGGTGGTGATGCCAGTAGTCTTTCGAGTCCCGGAGAGCTGGTCGTATTGATCGCTGTCGTCTCGCCCTAAGCGTCGGCTCATGCTACCTCCACTGCCCTTCTCCATCGGAGCGCACGACATGCAGCACCTTCATGCGCATTCTGATGTAGTCGGGGCGTCGGAGCAGGCCGAGCCTGTGGAGGAGCGGACGCCGGCTGAGCCCGTCGACGCAAAACATCCGGATCAGGCCGTCGCAAAGACGGAGATGCCCGCGATGAAGGATGCCGAGCATTCGCCAGCCCACATTCATCACGAAGACGCACGTTCGGGCAAAGGCGGCGACGCGCACGTTGCGGCCGGCGATGCCCACGCGAGCCATGACAAGCATGCCGGCCACTCCGTGGCGATGTTCCGCGACAAGTTCTGGTGGTCGCTCGTGCTGACGCTGCCCATTCTCGTGTGGGGCCACATGCTGCCGAGTGCGCTGGGCTATTCGGTGCCGACATTTCCGGGAGCGCAGTGGATTCCGGCGGTCTTCGGGACTGCACTGTTTGCGTACGGCGGGCTCCCGTTTCTCCAGGGTGCAAAACGTGAGATCGCCGATCGCCTGCCCGGCATGATGACACTGATCACGCTGGCGATCAGTGTGGCGTTCCTCTTCAGTGTCGCGGTCGTGCTCGGCTTTCCGGGTATGCCGCTCTGGGAAGAGCTCGCGACGCTGATCACGATCATGCTGCTCGGGCACTGGATGGAGATGCGATCCATTTCGCAGGCGCAGGGCGCGCTCGGCGAAATGGCGAAGTTGTTGCCGGATGTGGCCGTGCGCGTACAGACGGTGAACGGTGTCGAGCAGAACGAAGAGGTGCCTGTCAGCGCACTCTCGAACGGCGACCTGCTCCTGGTGCGACCTGGCGCGGCAATTCCGGCCGACGGTGTCGTGCGCTCCGGCAAGAGCGCTGTTAACGAAGCGTTGCTGACGGGTGAATCGGCGTCGGTCGAAAAGAACGAAGGTGACAAAGTCATTGCTGGAACCGTGAACGGTGCAGGCTCACTGCGCGTCGAGACCACGGGCACTGGCGAGCGCACCGCGTTGGCCGGCATCATGCGGCTCGTTGCGCAGGCACAGAGCTCACGTTCGCGTGCCCAGGCGTTGGCAGACCGCGCGGCATTCTGGCTGACATGGGTCGCGCTGGGTTCAGGTGTGCTGACCTTGATCGCGTGGCTCATCGCCGGCGCTACCGCAGCAACGGCAGTGGAGCGGTTGGTGACGGTGCTGGTGATCGCGTGTCCGCATGCCCTGGGATTGGCCGTGCCCCTGGTGCTTGCCATTTCCACCACGCTCGGCGCACAGAGCGGACTGCTGGTGCGTGACCGGCGCGGCCTCGAGGAAGCACGCAACCTCACCGCGGTCGTCTTCGACAAGACGGGAACGCTGACGCTGGGCGAGCATCGTGTCGTGGCAATGAAAACCACCGACGGGCTTGCGGACGACGAAGCACTGCGACTTACCGCGGCCATCGAACGCGACGCGGAACATCCCGTGGCACGCGCGATCGTGAAGAGCGCTGAAGAGAAACAGCTGACCGTTCCGCCAGCATCGGATTTCGAGGCTATTCCGGGACGCGGTGTGCAGGCGACCGCAGAGGGACGCGCCTTCGCCGCGGGCGGCCCCAACCTGCTCACGAGCCTCGGCGTCGAACCGGGCGCCGAGCTCCAACAGTTTGCCGACGCGGCGGCGGGACATGGACAGGGCGTGATCTATCTGCTCGAACGTACCGGTGGGCCACAGGGTACGCACCACGCACTTGCCGCATTCGCCGTGGCCGATGCTGTTCGCCCGGAATCGGCGGAAGCAGTGCGACTGCTGCATGAGGCCGGAATCGAGGTGGTGATGATGACGGGTGACGCGCGCGCAGTGGCCGATGCGGTCGCGCAGGAACTCGGGATCGACACCGTGCTCTCGCAAGTGCTGCCGGAGGAGAAGGCGGCGCACATCGAAGCGTTGCAGAAGCAGGGCAAGCGCGTGGCCATGGTGGGTGACGGCGTCAACGACGCGCCCGCACTCGTCACCGCGGACGTCGGGATTGCCATCGGGGCGGGCACCGATGTGGCGGTCGAAGCAGGCGACGTAGTGCTGGTGCGAAGCGATCCGCGCGATGTGCCGCGCATCATTGCACTGAGCAAGGCGACCTACCGCAAGATGATTCAGAATCTGTGGTGGGCAGCCGGCTACAACATCGTGGCGATTCCGCTCGCCGCCGGCGTGCTCGCTCCGTGGGGCGTTGTGCTGACGCCGGCCATGGGTGCCGTGCTGATGTCGGCGAGCACCATCATCGTGGCCATCAACGCGCAGTTGCTGCGGCGTGCACGACTGTGATGTCTACCTGAACATGCCTTCGCGAAGGCCCGCTGTGTCCGGTGATGCGGCATCGCTCGTTCTGGCGATGAACGTTGGTTCGTCGAGCGTCAGGTTCGCGACCTACGTCATGGGACACAAGCCGGAGAGACGGTTACACGGCAAACTCGATCGCGTCGGCTCGGTCGGGTCCACGCTGACGTTCTACGATTCGGTTCGCGAACAACGCGAGAGTCGCGATGTCGGAGCACTCGATCATCATACCGCGATGAGCTTCCTGATCGAATGGCTCGCGTCGCAGATCGGCTTCGCGTCGTTGTCGGCGGTGGGCCACCGCATTGTCAGCGGCGGCGCCAGCTACGGCGATCCACAGCCGGTCACGGACTCGCTGCTCGAGGAGCTGCATCGCATCATTCCGTACGCGCCGGAACACCTGCCGCTCGAGATCGGACTGATCGAACGGATACGCGAGCGCGCGCCAACGCTGCTTCAAGTGGTGTGTTTCGATAGCGCCTTCCACCGCGACATGCCGCGAGTCGCGAGAATCCTTCCCGTGCCTCGGCGCCTTCAGGCTAAGGGAGTAGAGCGCTACGGCTTTCACGGACTCTCGTATGCGTTCTTGATGGAAGAACTCGCACGTGCGGCCGGCACTCGAGTGGCGGGCGGGCGCGTGATTCTCGCGCATCTGGGAAACGGGTCGAGTTTGGCGGCGGTGCGCGGCGGAAAGAGCATCGATACCAGCATGGGGCTCACACCGGCGGCCGGCGTGCCGATGAGCACGCGCTCCGGTGATCTGGATCCGGGACTGTTTGGGTATCTGGCGCAGACTGAACAGATGACCGTCGACCAGTTCCATCGCATGGTCAATCACGAGTCGGGATTGCTTGGCGTGTCGGAAACGAGCGCGGACATCCGAGATTTGCTCGACAGCGAAGCGCACGACGTTCGGGCTGCGGAAGCCGTGGCCTTGTTCTGCTACCAGATCAAGAAGTGGATCGGGGCGTACGCCGCTGCACTTGGTGGGTTGGACACGCTCGTTTTCGCTGGCGGAATCGGCGAGAACGCCGCCGTGATTCGCAGGCGCATCTGCGAGGGGCTGGGCTTCCTCGGGATAGATGTCGACGATGGCAGAAACGAGCGCGGAGAGCCAGTGATTTCCGCCGCGGGCGGTCGTGTCGACGTGCGCATTATTCACACGGACGAAGAGCTGATGATCGCGAAGTCGGTGAGCTTACTCATGGGAGCGAAAGCATGAACGCACCACTGTCTGCGGAACTGCTCCAGCAGATGAACGCCTACTGGCGGGCCGCCAACTACTTGTCGGTGGGCCAGATCTACCTGTACGACAATCCGCTGCTCAAACAACCGCTGCAACTCGCCCACGTGAAACCACGGCTCCTGGGCCACTGGGGCACGACGCCGGGGTTGAACTTTCTCTACGTGCATCTGAATCGCGTCATCAAGCAGTATGACCTCGACATGATTTACGTGACCGGCCCTGGACACGGTGGTCCTGGCCTGGTTGCGAACACGTATCTCGAAGGCAGCTACAGCGAGCTGTATCCGGAGGTGACGCGCAACGAGCAGGGCATGAAGCGGCTGTTCACGCAGTTCTCGTTTCCCGGCGGCATCCCGAGTCACGTTGCACCGGAGACACCCGGATCAATCAACGAGGGCGGCGAACTGGGTTACTCCCTGGCGCACGCGTACGGCGCCGCATTCGACAATCCCGATTTGATCGTCGCGTGTGTGGTGGGCGACGGCGAGGCGGAAACCGGCGCGTTGGCGGCCAGCTGGCACTCGAACAAGTTTCTGAATCCGGTGCATGATGGAGCGGTCCTGCCGATTCTCCATCTCAACGGCTACAAGATCGCCAACCCCACGGTGCTGGCGCGTATCAGCGCCGAGGAGCTGGACCAGCTGTTCCGCGGGTACGGCTACACGCCATATGTCGTCGAAGGCAGCGATCCCGACGAGGTGCACCAGTCGCTCGCGGCGACGCTCGACGCGATCGTCGCCGAGATCAAGGCGATACAGACCGCGGCCCGCGCCGAGGGCTTTACCACACGGCCGCGTTGGCCGATGATCATCTTTCGCACGCCCAAGGGCTGGACGGGGCCCAAAGTCGTCGACGGGCTTCCTGTCGAAGGCACGTGGCGCTCCCACCAGGTGCCGCTCGCGGAGCTGTCCACGAAACCTGAGCATCTCAGGCAGCTCGAGCAGTGGATGCAGAGCTATCGGCCCCACGAGCTGTTCGACGGGAATGGTGCCCTCATTCCCGAGCTGGCCGCGCTCGCGCCAATCGGGAATCGACGCATGGGAGCCAATCCGCACGCGAATGGTGGAGTGCTGCTGCAGGACTTGAAGATGCCGAACTTCAGGGACTACGCGGTGCGCGTTCCGCAACCCGGCGCAGTGGTGGCCGAAGCAACGCGGATCATGGGGGAACTGATTCGCGACGTCATCACACTCAACCAGGACAGCCGCAATTTTCGTGTTGTGGGGCCGGACGAAACTGCGTCGAACCGGTTGACCGCGCTGTTCGACGTCACCGACCGGATCTCGACCGCCGAGATATTGAGCACGGACGAGCACATCGCGCCGGAGGGACGCGTGATGGAGGTGTTGAGCGAGCACATGTGCCAAGGCTGGCTTGAAGGGTATCTGCTCACCGGCCGGCACGGGCTGTTCTCCTGCTATGAAGCGTTCGTGCACATCGTTGATTCGATGTTCAACCAGCATGCCAAATGGCTGAAGGTCACGCGGGGCATTCCGTGGCGACGGCCGATTGCGTCGTTGAACTATCTGCTCACGTCGCACGTGTGGCGGCAGGATCACAACGGCTTCACGCATCAGGATCCCGGATTCATCGATGTCGTGATGAACAAGAAGGCCGACACCATTCGCGTGTATCTGCCGCCCGACGCGAACACACTGCTGTCGGTCACCGATCATTGCCTGCGCAGCCGTCATTACGTCAACGTCATCATCGCCGGCAAGCAGCCCGCACCGCAGTGGCTCGACATGGACGCTGCGATGACACACTGCGCGGCCGGTCTTGGTATCTGGACGTGGGCCAGCAACGATGACGGCCATGATCCCGACGTGGTGATGGCGTGTGCCGGTGATGTACCAACGCTCGAAACGCTGGCTGCCGTGGAGATTTTGCGACAGCTCGTTCCTGAGCTCAAAATCCGTGTCGTCAACGTCGTGGACCTGATGACGCTTCAACCCGAAACGGAGCATCCGCACGGGCTGAGCGACGAGGCGTTCGACGCGCTCTTCACACGCGACAAGCCGATCATCTTCGCCTTTCACGGCTATCCGTCTCTCATTCATCGCCTCACGTATCGGCGCACGAACCACGGCAACCTGCACGTGCGCGGCTACAAGGAGGAGGGCACCACGACCACGCCGTTCGACATGCGGGTACTGAACGATCTCGACCGGTTTCATCTGGCCGGCGACGTGATCGATCGCGTACCGGGGCTGGCCGCGCGCGCCGCACCAGCAAAGCAGTTTCTCCATGACAAGCTGGCTGCGCATGCGAGCTACATCCGCGAACACGGCGATGATATGCCCGAGATTCGCGATTGGGCATGGTCTCCCGTGAGTGATCGCAAACGAACGGCGGCAGACACGTCATGAACACACCATCGACTGTCCTGCGTTCGATGCCGACCGGTGCGATACCGGGCGACCACTGTTTTTGCGACAACTTGGCAAGAACGGACCACTGTTGGCATTTCTGCCAGGCATCGGTGCGACCACCCGATACTGGGAGCTGGTGGTCGGTTCGCTTGCCAACCGCATGCGCCTCGTGCTGGTCGACTTGCTTGGCTTTGGCCGCTCACCCAAACCGTGGACCACGTATTCGGTCCGACAGCGGACCAGCAACGGTTGGCTTTGGACGCACATGATTCCATTTGCGCTGATGTGCTTGCTCGGGAGACGAATGCTCGGTTGGGCGGCGCCAATGATCGCGCATGACGTGCCCCGTCCGATCGCCGAGGATATCAATCAGATGACGTGGCGCTCGTCCACGTCGACGATGTGGGAGGTGATTTACCGACACGACCTCGCCGATGACGTCGTGCGCCTGCCGGCGCGCGTGCCGCTTCTGTGTCTGCACGGCGACCGTGACGAGAGTGCGCCGCTGGAGGGGATGCGCGAGCTTCAGCGGTTGCATCCCAACTGTGTCATTCGCGCGCTGGTTGGTGCCGATCATCGGCTGCCTTTGCGACACTCGGAGTGGTTGCGCGACCAGCTGGCGGGGCGTCGGCTCCAGCTGTAGCTGACGAGTAGAGTGTTCACAGGGCGGTGGGCTGCTTTGCGACATGGCGCAACCGCCGGCGCCGCCTCGATATCCGCGCCAGTATCCGCCGGCGCCTTGTGCGGCGTACAGCGAGGAATCGCTTTGCCGTCGCGTCCGACCAGAAAGGTGGTGAAGTTCCACTTCACGCGCGTCGGTGCCGTTGAGCTGCACGTTGCTCATCATCGGAAACGTCACGACGTGGTTCTTCCGGCAAAACGTGCTCGAGTCGCCAGCGCTGCCTTGCACCCACGTTCCGCGGCACCGATCCGCATCGCGGCGCTGCAACCCGCGTTCGTCGTGCGCGAGCGATCACCGCGCGAATGACACACAGGTGAACCCTGACTTCGTCCGCGCGTGTCGGACGGACTCCTGCGGTATGAGGCCAACAGCCGACGTCTGGTCGAGCGTGCCGCGGCCCAGCAACTGTGACGACCGCCGCGGCATCGCTTCCACACACGTCTGGTTACGAACCGCCTACACTTCGGCCCGGCGTCTCCTGCGTGCCAGCACGCTGGTGGCCAATAGACCAACACCCAACATCGCGTAGGTGCCGGGTTCGGGCACCGTTGTTGGTTCGGCGTAGATGAAGTCATCCATTGCCACAACATCGCGAGTGCCACCATCCTGATCAGTGACGCCGACCCCGAGCGCGGTATTTCCGTTGCTGATGCGCACGCGGCTCACGGCGGATGACCCGAAACTGACACCAAGAAACGAGAATGCACCGCCGGTTGGCGCGAAAAATATGCCAAGCGATGCGTGTGCTGCGTCTAACAACTGCAGCGACGTCCTGTTGGCAAGATCGACGTCAGAGAAAATTGCG
>CAYWCJ010000077.1:0-15173 GCA_964456595.1 uncultured Gemmatimonas sp.
CATCGAAGCCCACCGTGGGATGACCACGACGTAACCCGACGCCATAGCGCACCGCGCCCTGCGGGTCGGCGTCCACGAGCAGCGTCTTGAGCCCGCGACGCGCAAAGGCCGCCGCCAGGTTCACGGCCGTCGTGGTTTTGCCGACACCACCCTTCTGACTGACGATCGAGAGGACGCGCCCCACGATCAGTGCTCGCCGTCGGGAGAGGCACCGCCGGATGCGCCCTCGTCGTGTGCGCCGGCGCCATCGCGGTCCGCGCCGTTGGCGCCATCGCGCGTCGTCGATGACGTCATCGGGTCGGCCGCGAGGCCGCGCAGTTGATCGAGCGTGCGCTGTGCATGCGCGCGAAAGCGCAGAGAGGCGTCGTCGGTTCCAAGACTGTTGCGCAGAAACGCCTCGAGATGCATGCCCGCATGCGCGGTGTCGCTGCGCTTGAGCAGCAGGAACGCCAAACCGTAGTGCGCACCAGCCAGATCAGGATCGATCTGCAGTGCGCGGCGATACGTGCGAATCGCTTCTTCCGGCTGTCCGGTCTTCGAAAACGCGATCGCGATGTTCTGCAACACGCGCAGATCGTCGGGGTGCTCGCGCAACGCGAGACGATACGACGTCAGGGCGTTCGGAAAATCGCCGCGCGCTTCGAGCTCGAGCGCTTCAGCGAGAAAATCCGTGGGGCGTGAACCACGTCCGGACGTACCGCCCACGAGGCGGCGCCACCAAGTCATGCGCTCGCGGTGGATCTGAAGAAAAAGAGAGAACGACACGCGGAAGGCGCAAAGGTATCGGTACGCCACGCCCCCAACAAGTCGCGTGTGGCGCGCATCGTGCGCTGCAGGACAGTCTTCGCGCAGGCATCGCCCTGTGGCACGCTGGCTTCGCTCGACGCGCCGCGCTACACTCTCTCGCTGACATTGACCTGTGACCGGAGCCGAACATGTCCTCACGACCGCCGTACGCACCTGATCTTTCGAAGGGCGTGTTGATCGTCGATTGGCCGCTGTTCGGCGAACTCTCGCGCGCACTGGCGCTCAAAGTTGCGCGCGCCTGGAATCCGGAAATCGTGGTCGGCATCGCCACCGCCGGCGTGGTGCCCGGCGCCGCCGTCGCCGCGATCCTCGACCTGCCCTTCTACAGCATCCTCGTGTCTCGCCGCTACAGCGCCGAACGAGTGCGCGCCACGCCCGCCGTCTTTGGTGCCGCGCCCACCGAAGTCCGTGGCAAACGCGCGCTCGTGGTCGACGAGACCTGCGGGTCGGGTGACACGCTCCGTTTGGCCGTCGCCTCGATCATCAACGCTGGCGCCATGGAGGTGCAGACGGCCGTGTCGTTCAAAACGGGCGCTTTTGAGCCGGATTTTCACGCTCTGGCCACCGAGGCCAGCATCGTCCTGCCCTGGGACCGGGAAATCCTCGTTGGCGACGACCTGCGCCCCAACCCCAAGTACGCCGGAATGCTCGGCGAGTAGCGAGTTGCGCGCTGCGGTCAGCCTACGCGCTGGCCGCCGCCCGCTCGTACGGAATCCCGCGGCTCATTGCCTCGTGGACATACCCCAGCACGTCGCCCGACCCCAGCAGAAAACGGCACCGCGCGTCGCCCGTGGCTCGGCATTCCACCTCGAGCACCGCGATCGGCGCATCCGCCAGCCGACCGAAGAACCCGGAGAAAATCCCGGTCGACACGAGACAGCCGCCTGAGGTGCCCTCGGCTTCGCTCCATCGCTCCGCGTCGATCGCCATCACCGCGTCGCTCACCGGCGTGATGGAAAACTCGCCCCACCCGGCAGACCCGAAGAACTCGCTTACCAGCGCCGCGAACTTGGGCTCGTCGAGTGTCTCCGGACCGTACTCGCCGCGATACGACAGCCACGTCGAAAAGCTCTCGTACAAGGCCGTGCCGGCGTGATAACCCGCGTCACGGATGGCGTCCGGCGGCAGCGCGGTGCGCGTGTCGCCCACCGTTCCGTGCAACGCGGCGAGAAACTCCACCGGCATCGCGACCGTGCGCGTCGTCAGAAAAGGCAGCAAGGAGCTCATGTGAGAAGGAGACGCTCGCAGTGCGGGCGCGTCACGTCAAGTCGCCCGTCACGGAGCATCAGGATGGCCACCATGCACACGGCGTAACAGTTCGGCTTCGTCGATGACTTCGACCCCGAGCTCCTTCGCCTTGTCCAGCTTGCTCCCCGCCTCGTCACCCGCCACCACGAACGTCGTTCTGCGGCTGACGCCACTCGTCACACGGCCGCCGGCCGCCTCCACCAGCGACGTCGCATCGCCTCGCGACAGCGTCGGCATCGTCCCGGTCAGCACGATCGTCGCCCCGGTCAGCGGACCGTCCGCCTGCACGGCATTGGGTTCAACGAGCGTCTGTCCGCGCTCCCGCAACCGCTCCATCAGTGCCCGTGAGGTCGGATCGGCAAAGTACGACGCGACCGACGACGCGATGATCGCACCGATGCCACGCACCGCCCCAAGTTGCTCCGGCGCCGCCGCCATCAACGCGTCGAGCGTCCCGAACTGACGCGCCAGTAGCTGCGCCGCCTGCGCGCCCACATGCCGGATCCCCAAACCAAAAAGCAATCGCGAGAGCGGCTGTTGCTTCGCGACATGCAACGCCGCGACCAGATTCTCCGCGCTCTTGGCACCAAACCGTTCGAGGGCCACCAGCTGCGGCACCTGCACGTCGAACAGGTCGGCAGAGTCATGCACGAGCCCCGCTTCCAGCAGCTGCTGAATGCGCGCGTACGACAATCCATCGATATCGAGCGCGTCCTTCGACGCGAAGTGGACGAGCCCTTCAAGCTGTCGCCCCGAGCAGGCGACGTTCGGACAGTAGATCGCCACATCGTCGCCGTACTGCACCGTCGGCGTCTGGCAGCGCGGACAGAGCGTCGGCATCTGCCACGGCTGCTCGCTGCCATCACGCTTCTCCGGCAACGGACCAAGTACATACGGAATCACATCGCCCGCGCGCACCACCTGCACGAAATCACCATTGCGCAGATCCTTCCTGGCGATCTGGTCGGCGTTGTGCAGCGACGCAAACGTCACTGTCGCGCCGCCCACATCCACCGGATCGAGCACCGCGAACGGCGTCAGCACACCGGTGCGTCCGACGTTCACATCAATCCTGATCAGCTTCGTCACCGCCATGTCGGGGGCGAACTTGCGCGCGATCGCCCATCGCGGCGTCCGATCGTTGCGCACACCCAACTCATGCTGCAGTGCGACGTCGTTCACCTTCACCACGCCGCCGTCGATCGCGAAACCCAACTCCGCGCGTGTCTGGTGTTCGATGGTCTGCGCCCACGCCGCGACTTCGTCCATCGACGTGCACAACTGGCGATGCGGTGCCGTCGGAATGCCCCAGGCGGTCAGCGTATCGAGCAGCGCCCACTGCGTCGCTGCCACCGTGTCGCCGTTGGGCAACACCACCGCGTAGCCATAGAAGTGCAGCGGCCGCGACGCACTCACCGATGAATCGAGCTGCCGTAACGACCCGGCCGCCGAGTTGCGCGGGTTGACGAACACCGGTTCGCCAGCCGCCACACGTGCTTCGTTCATGCGTTCGAAGTCGGCGTAGGGCAGGTACACCTCTCCACGTACTTCCATCACCGGCGGGTGACCTGCGCCACGCAACCGCAGCGGGATCCCCTTGATGGTGCGGATATTCGGCGACACGTTCTCGCCTTCGGTGCCATCGCCGCGCGTCGCTCCTGTTTCCAGCACGCCATCCCGATACGTGAGTGCGACCGCGGCGCCATCGATCTTGAGTTCGACAGTGTAGCCGCTGCGGCGCACGCCCTCGCCAACGATGCGCACCATGGACTCTTCGAATTCACGCAATTCCGCATCGTCGAAGGCGTTATCCAGCGACATCATGCGCACCAGATGTCGATGCGGTTGGAACGACGATTGCAACGGAGCACCCACGCGGTGTGTGGGCGAATCGGTCGTGCGCACGGTGACGTGCTCAGCCTCTATGGCCTGCAGTTCACGGAACAGATGATCGTAAGCGTGGTCTGACAACGTGGGCCGATCGAGTACGTAGTATTCGATCTGGGCCTGCGCCAGCAGGTCGCGCAGTTCAGCGGCGCGTGCGGCGATGGAAGCAGGGACGACGCTCATATCCGGAAAATTAGCGCGCATCGCGCGGGAGGCAGCATGTACTACGGAAGAGGCAGGGACGCGGACGATTCCAAGGGCTTCGCGGTCGGTATCATCGTCGGGGCCATGCTCGGCGCAGCCGCAGCGCTGCTCTTTGCGCCGGCTTCGGGTGACGAAACTCGGCGTGTACTCCGTCGGAAGGCGCACCGTATCTCAGAGCGGAGCGGTGCTGTGATGGGCCACGTGGCAGAGGACGCCGAACGTGCCGCGCGGCAACTCGCACGTCGCGGCCGCAAAGCGGCCATGCGGGCCCGCGACGCCGCCGAAGAGCTGATCGACGAAGGCCGTCGACAGACGGGCTGGCGCTCGTAGTCACGCACGCCTCAGGCCCTTCGCCAACGCCATCAGCGAAGGGCCGCCAGCTCCGTCTCCGCCGCCTTGCGGTACATGGCGTCATTGGGATCGAGGTTGGCCGCCTTGAGTGCGGCCTGAAATGCCGCTCGCGCTTCGGGCACGCGCTTGCTGTCCCGGTATACGCGCGCAAGGTCGAGTCGATGCACGAGTCGGTCAGGTTCTGACGCGACCGATTGCTCCATGTAACGCGTCGCCTCGGCCCAACTCGCAGATTCAAACACGGCGCCGCCAAGGAACGTCTTCGCGAACAGGCGCTGCATGCCGCCAAGTCGCAAGACTTCGGCGTTCCACACACCCATGATGTGCAACGCGCCCGGATGCGTTGGCGCCAATTCGAGTGCGCGCAGCGCGTGCGCGCGAACTTCGGCGGCACACTTCACGCGCTCGCGCACGCCGAGCGTCAAGGCCATGCGGCCGAGCGCCCGGGACAGGTGAAAGTGCGACTCGGCGTCAGCGGGGTTGATCGCCAACGCGCGCCGCGCGTAGTCGGTGGCTTTGGCGTACAGCGCGGAGCGGCGCGAGGCGACCGCTTCCGCTTCGCCCAGGTCGACCGCCTCACGCGATGACTTCCAGAGGGCCGCGTAGTCGCGCGGATTGACTTTCAATGCCATTTCGTAGTGCTCCAGTGCTGCCGTGTTGCGACCGGCCGTGCTCTCGCGGTCTCCAAGCGAGACGTGCTCGGCGGCGTTCTGCGCGAAAACGCGCGTGACGGGGGTCATCGACAACAGAAGAGACATCGCGAGTGGCATCATCGACCACCGATGCTGTCGCAGCAATCGGTGCGGTCGCGCCGCGAGGGTACGGCTGGTCATTGCTGGCTCCGGCAAGCAGACGCTCTACGAGCGTGGTATGTTGGCGCACTATGTTGGCACGCACTCTTATCGAGCGGAAGCGCGACAACGGACGCATCACTGCGTTTGAATGGCGTACGCTTATGCAACAGTACGCCGCGGACGAAGTTCCGGATTACCAGATGTCCGCGTTGGCCATGGCCATCTACTTCAATGGTCTCGATCGCGAGGAGATCGGCGCACTCACCGATGCCATGTTGCGCAGCGGTTCGATGCTGGAACTGTCGCATCTGCGCATGGGGCGCGTGGACAAGCATTCCACCGGAGGCGTGGGCGACAAAGTGTCGCTTGTGCTCGCGCCGCTGGTTGCGTCGCTCGGCGTTGCGGTGCCCATGATGTCGGGTCGAGGCCTCGGTCATACCGGTGGAACCCTCGACAAGCTCGAATCGATCCCGGGGTTTCGTACCAACCTCACTCTGGCGGACGCGACGCGCATCATCGAGCGCATCGGCTGCGCGCTCATTGGACAGACGCGGGAGATCGCGCCGGCGGATCGTCGACTGTACGCGCTTCGCGATGCGACGGCGACCGTTGAAAGCATTCCGCTGATCAGCGCGAGCATCATGTCCAAGAAGCTGGCCGAAGGACTCACGGGGCTCGTGCTCGACGTGAAGCGCGGCTCGGGCGCGTTTCTTCCCGAACTCGATCGCGGGCTTGCCCTCGCGCAGACGATGATCGAACTCGGCGCCGACTACGGCTGTCCCGTGGTGGCCCTGCTCACGGCGATGGATCGCCCGCTCGGTCGCGCCTGCGGAAACGCGCTCGAAGTGGAAGAGTCCATCATGGCATTGCGCGGCGATGGCCCACCCGATCTCATGGCGGTCACCTACGCGCTCGGCGCGGAGATGTTGTTGCTCGGTGGTGCGGTCACCGATCGCGACGATGCGCGTCGCCGCATGGAGGTCGCGATCTCGAGCGGCAAAGCGGCCCGCAAGTTTGAAGAAATCATCGAGGCGCAGGGGGGCAATCCCGCCGTGGTGGAGGATCCCTCGCTGCTGCCCCAGGCCGCTGAATGTGAGATATTTTTCGCCTCGCGTGACGGAATTGTTGCGCAGGTGGAGCCCAAAACCATCGGTCGCGGCATCACGATGCTCGGCGGTGGACGCACCAAGGTCTCCGATTCCATCAATCCCGCCGTCGGGTTCGTGATCACGGCGCGCCCGGGCGATCTGGTGCGCGAGGGCGAGCCGCTGGCCACCGTCTTCGCCAGTGACCGCCGAGGCGTGGAGGGCGGTCTGGCCGTGCTGCAGGGCGCCATTCGCATCGGAGACGAGGCCGAGCCGCCGCTGCCGCTCGTGTCGCACCGGGTGACCGAGGCCGGAGTGGAGTTGTACGATGCGTGAGCACGCGGTCGGCCGGGAACCCGACATCGGCCACTCCCCGTTCCACTCCAAGTCCGATACTTTGCTAGTCGTCTTGCCAGCTGACCTGGCTGGCTTCGCTCACGATTCGCGCGCCACACGTATCCCTCGTTGACCGACCGATGATCTCACCCGGAACGAACCGCCTGCTCAGCCTCGTCTTCGCCGGCGCGGTCCTCCCGCTGCTCGCGTTGTACGCCCTGCTGATGAAAATCTCCACCCCAGGCCAGGGTGGCGGTATGGAGCCCACCGTGACGATGGTGTGCTACTTCGCGTTCACGTTCATCTTCGGCGCGCTGATCATCGTCGCGGTCAACTTCTCGCTCCAGCTTTCGCGACAGGCGAAGGGGAAGATCGAGACGCCGTAACCGGAATGCGTGGCCGCGTCGGCACACGTCCGCGCTGAGGTCGACAGCAGCGTCTGAAGCGGGGAGCGTAGAAAGCGGGGACCGTTAAACGATGGTCCCCGTTCGCGTTCCCGGCGTGTTGTTGGCGCGGCGGCACATTGCAGTTGCGACATCGGGCGAGCATCGCTTCAGCGTGGCGGTGGCGGGTGAGCTACTTGCTCTGGCCTCGCGTCGGCTCGCTCGCACGCAGTAATCGCAAGAGCGCGCTCGTGATATCAATGCGCGGGTCGGCGTCGGCCACGAACGGTGCCTGCGACACGTCGAGGATGAGATCGTACCCCTCGCGCCGTCGAAAGTCCTGCACGGCGGAGAGTAGTCGTTTCCGCAACGGTGCCTGCAGTTCTTCGTTGCGTCGCGCGATGACGTCGTCGAGATTCGCGACCATCTCCTCGACAAGGATCTCACGGGCTCGCAGGTGCAGCGTAGTCGCTTCACGCTGACGTGGACTCAGCCGTTGTTCGGAGCGCGCGAACTCCTCGACGGTCTGGCGCAATGAATCGGTCGCCTCGGCCAGCATTGTCCGTGCTTTCGCCTGCTCCAAGGCGAACGCCGATTCAGCCGCGGCCCGCTCGGGCATCGAGTCGAACACGGCTTGCGAGTTGAACACGGCAATGCGTACAGGACGTGCGGACGCAGCGGTTTGAGCGTCGAGCGAGAGTGTGCATCCACAGAGGCATAGCGCGGCGAAGATCAGGCGTTGGCGCGATAGCTGCATCGTCGTTCCCCATTGTATGTGTGACAGCGCGGCGACAGCGGTAAGCGGAGTACTGCAACCGGTCGTACGCTCGATGAAATTCGAGATCTACACGCGTCGTGTGACACGAGCAATCTACCATCCGGTCGATGTTTCCTGCGAAACCTATTGAGTGCGTCAATATAACGCTCTTCTTCGCCGGCAGCGCTGCGACGCACGGTGCGCGTCAGCGCGTTCATGGAAGCACCGTACCTCCTCTGACAGAGACACTGGCGGCGAGGCCACCCACTGGAAAGCAGACCACGCAACGCGATCCGTCGTTCCACAAGGCGAGAGCGGCTGTCACTCACTCCGCGTGACATGGTTCTGAGCTATGGCAAACATAGAGTCAATCAAGGCATGTGTGCCTACTCCTCCTTCGCTCATCCGGATAGACTGTGTCGGAGAAGGGGAGTAGCGCCGCGGACACAGTCCGCGTGGCCGATTCGTCAACACTGCGTCCGCGAGAGCGCACGGATCGGTTGGGCTCTGCATCCGTGTGAAGGATGAGAGAGTGTGCGAGACCTTCGCGACCCTGACACACTCGTGTCCGGGATCTGCGAAGTGACTCGCGCTTCGCAAGACACCTCACAGTGAGCATGTCATGTCAGTTCCTTCAGGTCGTTCAATCCGTCTCATCCGCAGCGCGCAGGCGCTGTCCGCAGCGCTGATGCTGATTTCGCTGGGAGCGTGTGCGACCATCCAACAGGACGAGATCGGCGTCAAGACGCGCTTCGGCCGCGTAACCAGTGGTCCGCTCAACCCCGGCGCGCAGCTCATCATCCCTGGTGTGAACTCGGTGCTGCGTGTGCCCGCGCGCGTGGTCAACCGTGAAGTGCGCTTGGAGATGCCAACGCGCGAAGGGCTCAACGTATCGGCCGAAGTTTCGATTCTGTATCGAGCCAAACCGGATCAAGTGCGGCGCATCCTCGAGACCAGTGGCTTGCGCTATGAGGAGGACGTGATCATCCCGGTGTTTCGCTCGGCCGCAGCTGATGTGAGCTCGAGGTACATGGCGAAGGACCTGCACTCAGGGACGCGTGCGGGCATCGAGACGGCCATCAAGACGCAGATGATGGAACTCCTGGAGCCGCGCGGCTTCCAGGTGGAGAACGTCTTGCTCAAGAGCATCCGCCTCCCGGCAGATCTGGCGCGTTCGATCGAGGAGAAGCTCGAGGCGGAGCAACGCTCGGAGCAGATGCGGTTCGTGCTTGATCGCGAGAAGCAGGAAGCGGAACGCCGCACCATCGAAGCGGTTGGCATACGTGATTCCTGGGCGATCATCGCGCAGGGACTGACGCCATCCATCATCTCGTATCAGTCGATCGAGGCCTTCCGTGAGCTCGCGCGCAGTCCGAACGCCAAGGTCATCGTCACGGACGGGAAGGCCCCCATGCTGCTGACCGCAGACACGGCCGCCGAGACGCCCGGAGCGCGCACTCCGACGAGCAGTGAGCCGCCGACGAGCAGCATTTCAGCGCCGCGTCGTTTGGCGCGCCCAGCGTTGCCGTCAACGTCCACGCCACGCACGCCATGACGGCGCGCGTGGCTGGCACGTGGCGGCCGCCGCGTGACGTGGCAACCGTGAGTCGGCTCTTGCCATGGGTGGTGTCCGCCGCCCTGATCCTGTGTACGCCGGTGCATGGGGGGGCGCAATGGTCTGCCTCCCCCGTGCTCGCGGTCGGACCGGCGATTCCAGCCGGAAAGTTTCGCGATGCTGCGAGCGAGGGTGCGGCCATCAAGCTGGGCCTCTGGATGCGTGCGCCGAGCGTGCCCGTTGGCGTGACGTCGGAAGCGCTGCTCGTGCAGTTCGGAGGCGGCGCAACGCGAGACGGGCTCAATGGAGCGCGAGTCGCTGCACTCACGGCGAACGTGACCACACGGCGTCATGATCGGCGACTGGATCTATACGGAATTGCGGGGGCGGGTTGGTACTGGATGGATCGGATGGCGCCACGGTATCTCGATCGCCAGGCACCAGGATTCAACGTGGGGGTCGGAGAGGTGGTAGCGCTTGGATCGACCGACTTCTTCGTAGAACTTCGATTGCATGCGGTACGCGCCACGAGGCAGACCGGTGAGGGCTGGATGACATTCATGCCGTTGTTAGTGGGCGCGCGTTTCTGATGCCTTGGCATTGGTCTCTCGAAGAGTTTGCGGAGCGGCGACGGCGGTCGCTCCGCGTGGAACACGTCAGCAAGACGTTTCCGTCTGGTATCTGTGCGCTCGACGATGTCTCGCTCTCATTTGAAGGGGGGCTCTGCGCGCTCCTCGGCGCGGACGGGTCGGGCAAGTCGACGCTGCTGAACATCATCGCCGGCGTCCAGCCGCCTGACCAGGGCCGCGTGCACTTCCGCAATGTGGATGTCGTGGCGTCCCCGCATCGGCTCCGACGGGTCATCGGCTGCGTGACGGGCGATCCTCGCCTGGCACCCGTCGTACCGGTGCGTGTGGCCCTCGAGCACTTTGCACGAAGGTATCTCGGCGATGGTTACGGGACCGGAGTGCCAGCGCCTGGCCCCGCGTTTCTGCAGGAGTTGTTGGACCGCGTCGGGCTCGCGGCGTGCCACGCGCAGCACGTCGGTGAGCTGTCGTCAGGCATGATGCGTCGGCTGGGCATTGCGATCGCCCTCATCAAGCGCCCCGTACTGCTGCTGCTCGATGATCCGCTGATTGGCCTGGCTCCAGCTGAACGGACCGAACTGCGCGCACTGCTCAGCGCCGTCGCGAGGGATATGCTGGTACTGTTCACCACTTCGGAGCCGGATGATCTGAATCTGCAGTGCGCGGAGGCGGCGGTCCTTCACCAGGGGCGAGTGCTCTTTGTGGGCGCCACGGACCGAGTGCTTGACGATCTCCGTGGGCGCGTCTGGCGTGGCACCGTGCCCCGAGGTGAGTTCCAGAGGATGCGCGCGCGCCACGTGATCACTGACACGCTCGCCGCGGGTGACCAAGTGACCGTGCGGGTTGTGTCGGACCAGCCTCCCGGTAGCCGATTCACGATGGCGGAACCGAGACTCGCCGACGCGTATTTGCACCTGATCGACTCTGAATGCACACCCGATCGATGACGAGCGGGCCGACTTGACGATACGTGCTCGCGCCTCAGGGGTGACGTCCGATCGGGATTCCATCACGAGCGATTGCCACGACGCGCAGGGCAGAGTCGACGGCCGCGCTGCGCACGTGTTTGCTGGCACGCACGTCGAGTTTGACGATACTCGGCGCATTCACGTGCAAGGGCGAGTCGTGAGCGACCATGCCACGAGCTGCGACGCGAACGATCGGCGTGCGGTACCTCAGACGTTCACCGAGGGTGCTCGGTGAATGATCGCTCTGGGTCGCTCCGGGGTGAGCAGCCGCGACGACAACCGTGTCGTTCTCCAGCGACCCGCGCCGACGTCGGAATTGGCGAGGGATTCGCCGCGGGCTTGCGCGATCTCTTTCGTGGAGCGGCGGCGGCATGCCCTGCGCACGCGAACCGCCGAGGGCGCGCGGTGAAGCACGGTGATGCCGTTGGTGCCTGGTATGCGGTGCGGATATACCGGCGCCACATCCGACTTGCAGCCGCGGCCGCTACCTCCCTGGCGGCGGTGGCGGTGGTCGGCGCGCAGGGGGCGCAGGCCCCGCCGCGCGCGCCCGAAGACGAACGCGGCCGCGCGACCGTGACAACGAGCGAGGGGATGCGACTCACTCTCGGCGGCTACCTCCAGGTGGATGGGCGCTGGGTCGGTGGTCCGGCTGCGCGTGCGCCCGATGGGCTGCTGCTGCGCCGCGCCCGCCTCGTGTTCGACGCGGTCCACGACGATGGCTGGCACGTCCGCCTCCAACCCGATTTCGGGCAGGGGCGCGTTCTGGTGCAGGATGCCTTTGTCGGGTGGATTGGGCGTGGGACCACGGTTCGACTCGGACGATTCCGACCGGCGTTCGGAACCGAGCGCATGCAATCGTCGAGCACGTTGCTCTTTCCCGAGCGGAGCCAGGTGAACGCGCTGATGCCAAGCCGGAGCTTCGGTGGGCAGCTCCTGCACAGCCGCCGCGGGTTTCGGGTGGCGATCGGTGGCTTCCGCACACCGATCGGGACCGACGTACCGACCGTGGACACCGACGGCGATGTGCGCGCGGCCAATGGCGCGGGGCATGACCTGCTCCTGCATGGCGGCTGGCGCGTGCAACGCAGCGGCCGCTACCTCGACCTGCAGGGCAGCGTGCTCGCCGGGCGCGAACAGGGTTCGCCGGAGACGCCAGCGCTCGCGCGTCTCCTGTCGGTGGGCCAACTCCCGCTGGTGGTCTTTCGCGGCGATGGTTCGGCGTCGGGAACCAGTATCGCCGACGGGAAGCGCGGCCGTGGGTCAGTGGGCGGCGTGGCTGGCACATCGCGATGGATGGCCGGCGCCGAAGTGGCGCACCAGTGGCAGCAGGTCCGGCTCGCTGACCGTCGCGTGAATTTCCGGACGAGCGCCGCATCGCTGCGGGCGGCGCATGTGGTGGGCGGCGAACGCGCTGCCACGCAAGAGGTCACCCCGCGCACTCGGATGGGCGCCTTGGAGTTCGGGGTGCGCGTCGGCCTGCTACAGGTGCGCTTCGATGAACGGGTGCCGCTCCTCGTCGGTGGAGCCCCTCGCCACGTGCGCACCGGGGGCGTCGTCGCGAGTTGGATCCCGACCTCCATGACGCGCCTCAGCGCGGGGGTCGACCTGACACACCCCAACCTTTCGCGGCACACCGAACACGCGGCCGTCGTGCGCTGGCAGCAGGCATTCTGAGGACCGCTGACCGCCCGGACCTCGTCGCGCCGCACGGCGCGTGGACGATCGACAGAAGTGGTCCCGGATTCCTGAACCTCGATCTCTACAATACCCGCCGGCCCCATTCCAGCCTCGCCGACCGCACACCGGATGAGGCATACTTCACTGCACTTCGCTGCCGCGCGCCGCGGACGCGTAACCCCGGCCGTCTATCCAGATAACCCGCCCTGTATTGCTGTACAGAAAGCGGACCCGGTTCTGGAGCGGTGAGATCCTCCTCGACTGGTTCTCCGGCAAACTCACGCCGCCCGACGACGCTTGATCAGTTTGACCGTCTCGATCACGGCCAACAGTCCGACGCCGCACAGCGCACAGATCGAGATGTCAACGGCGCGCAAGGTGTCGAGGTCGAGGAGCCTCTTGAGCGGGGTGTACACAGCGGCGAGCTGCATGACGATCACGCCGGCAGCAACACCGAGCATCACCCGGTTGGTCCCCAGCCCGATCGTACGCAGGGACTCGGTCGACGATCTCGTGCCGAATGCCTGGCCGACCTGCATGAATGCCATCGTGGTGAACATCATCGTCTGCCACTGCTCGAGCTCCCGCGCGTAGTAGACGAACCCAACGGCCAGCGTCGCGACACCGATGAGCGTGCCGACCCAGGCCGTCCGATGCCCCAGCTGACCCGCCCAGAGGCCGTCGGACGGGCGGTGCGGGCCGCGCTGCATCACACCCGGCTCGGCGGGTTCGACGCCCATCGACAGGCCCAGCAGACCGTCCGTCATCAGGTTCAGCCACAGCAGTTGCAGGGGCAGGAACGCGATCACGCTGCTTATATCTACGATGCCCGAGACGAGGAACGGGATCGGCCAGATGAGCATGACGATGATCTTGCCGAGGTTGCCGGCGACAGCGAAGCTCACGAAACGGCGCAGGTTGTCGTAGATTACCCGGCCCTCTTCGACGGCGGCCACGATCGTCGCGAAGTTGTCATCGCGCAGCACCATGTCGGCCGCCTCCTTCGACACGTCCGTGCCGGTGACGCCCATGGCGACGCCGATGTCGGCGCGCTTCAACGCAGGAGCGTCATTAACTCCGTCGCCGGTCATCGCCACGATCAGGCCCTGCGACTGAAGCGCCCCGACGATGCGCAGCTTGTGCTCGGGTGACACGCGGGCGAAGACCGACACCTCTGCGGCGGCGGCGCGGAACTCGTCCTCGCTCATCCGGTCGAGCTCGGAACCGATGAGTACGCGCTCGTTGTCGGTGATCCCGAGATCGGTGGCGATGGCGAGCGCGGTCAGCGGATGGTCGCCCGTGATCATCACCGGACGGATGCCCGCACGGCGACAGATTGCCACCGCAGCACGAGCTTCGGGGCGCGGCGGGTCGATGATCCCCACGAGACCGAGCAGGGTCAGTGACGCCTCGGGGTTATCGTCGGGTCCGTCGATCGTTCGGTACGCCAACCCGAGCACCCGCACGCCGCTCGCCGCCAAGGCGTTGTTGGCGTCGAGCGCACGCTGCCGCCAGGAGTCGTCGAACTCGACGACCCGGTCTCCATCGTAGACCGACGTCGTCTGCTGGATCAGGCCGTCCGGAGCGCCTTTGACGAACGAAATCGTGCGATCCTGAGGCAACACCGCCAACTCTGGAATGGCACCGCCCAAAGGTGCGTGGATCGTGCTCATCCGCTTACGGGTCGAGTCGAACGGTCGCTCGTCCACACGGAGAATCGAGTCTCTCAAGCCCTTCACGTCGAGTCCGGCGAGGTGGGCCGCTTGCAGGAGCGCCGTCTCGGTCGGGTCACCGACCAGCTCGACGGTTCCGTCGGTCGTGCGCCGGAAGTCACCGTCGTTGCACAGCAGCCCCGCGACGAGTGCCAAGCGCAACGCCGGCGCCCCGGCGGCGACACCAGCCGCAGCGTTGGAGTCGAACGCGAGCCGTTGGCCAGCTACGTCGAGCACCGTGACCGTCATCCGGTTCTCGGTAAGCGTTCCCGTCTTGTCAGAGCAGATGACGTTGACCGAGCCCAGGGTCTCGACCGCAGGGAGATGGCGGATCAACGCTTGGCGCCGGAGCATGCGCTGAGCGCCGATAGCGAGCGTAAATGTGACCACGGCGGGCAGACCTTCGGGGATGACCGCCACGGCGACGCTGATGGCGGTCAGCACGAGATCCGCCGCTGACTCCCCGGCAATGGCCCCCATCACGACGACCGCGAAGGCCACCGCGATCCCGAGGAACGCCAACTGCTTGCCGACCGCGTCGAGACGGCGTTGCAGCGGGGTCTGCTCGGACCCGACGCCCTGTATCAGGTCGGCGATGTGACCGAGCTCGGTCCGCATCCCGGTCGCCACCACGATGCCCTTCCCACGTCCGGCACTCACCTGCGTGCCGGAGTACGCCATGCAGATCCGGTCGCCGAGCGCCAGACCGTCGCGGTCGACTTCTTTCTCCTGCTTGTCGACCGGTTCGGACTCACCGGTCAGCGCTGCCTCTTCGATCCGCAGGCTCGCCGTTTCGATGAGGCGCAAGTCGGCCGGCACCAC
>CAYWCJ010000078.1:0-14902 GCA_964456595.1 uncultured Gemmatimonas sp.
GTCGGTGAGGCGAACCTTGGCTTCAGCGCGTTCCACCGGCAGGGCAGTGCGTTCCGCGATGGCGGCCAGCAGGTTGGGGATGCTGGACGGGTTCGCGTACCAGTCACCGCCGCCGTCGTACTGCAGACGCGCGATGGCGAGTCGACCGGGACCGGCCAGCGCCTCGCGCGGAGACGGCGCGGGACGCGTGCGCACCGCGTTGACGGACGGGCGATAGGGCACCGCGGCGATTGCGGTGCCGGCGGCGATGGCCAACAGGAGAACGGAACGCAGACGCCGCATCGGTATCGGGAGCCCCTCAGGTATCGTGAGCGAGACGGTAGGCGAGGTTGCGGCTGGCGGCGTGCTCGTCCATGAGCAGCTGGACGATCTCGCGTGGACGTCTGCCTTCGGCGCGAAGCTCCGCAGCGATGGCCGCCAGATCACTCTCGGTTGGAGCGACGACGGTCGCTCCCCCCAGTACGAGCACGATTTCTCCCCGTGGTCCCGTATCTTCGTAGTACGCAGCGAGTTCGTCGAGCGTTCCGCGTCGGACTTCTTCGAATTTTTTTGTCAGCTCGCGCGCCACGGCGACCGGTCGATCTCCCCCCCCCACCGCAGCCAGAGCGCGCAAGGTCTGGGCAACGCGATGGGAGGCTTCGAACAATACGACCGCGTGCGGAAGCGCGGTGGCCAACTTGATCGCCTCGACCCGTTCCCCGCCCTTTCGCGGAAGGAACCCGAGGATGGTGCACGGGTGCGGTGTGATGCCTGAAGCGACGAGCGCCGCGAGCGTGGCTGACGCCCCGGGAATGGGGACCACCCGAAGACCCGCCGCCACGGCCGCGTCCACCAGCCTCGCGCCCGGATCGGAGACGAGCGGCGTACCAGCGTCACTCACGAGAGCGATCGACTCGCCGGCCCGCAAGCGATCGAGGACACGAGGGGTGGTTTGCGCTTCGTTGTGCTCGTGGAGCGCGACCATTGTCGTGTGGATGCCGTAGCGCTGGAGGAGCGTGCGGGAGGTGCGGGTGTCCTCGCAACAGACGGCGGCGACCTGGTGCAGGACGGCGAGGGCGCGAATGGAGATATCGGCGAGGTGGCCGATAGGGGTGGAGACGACGTGCAGGGCGCCGGGGGTGGCCGCGGTCGGGAGCAGCTGGGTGGCAAGGGTGGCGATTGACCGGGCGTGGGAAACCACCAAGTCTCCAGCTTCCAGTTCGGGTTCGGGGCTTTGCGTTGGGTCTTCTTCGGCGAGGTTGTCGCTCATGACGGACTCCGGACTGCAGGCAGGGTCGCACGTGGCGCGACCGTCAGCGCGAGGACACGGATGCGCACAGCCGCAACGCAACGTGCCCGGAGCGAGTGGCCCCGGGCACTGGTGTTGCGAGTGGGACACGTCCGGATCAGACGTGCTCCTTGAACTTTGCTTCGAGAGCCGGACGCGGCACGGCACCGACGACCTGATCGACGAGCTTGCCGTCCTTGAAGAACAGGATCGTCGGGATCGAGCGCACGTTGAATCGCGCAGCGGTCTTCTGATTGTTGTCGACGTCGAGTTTGGCGACCTTGGCCTTGCCCGCGTACTCCGTTGCCAGCTGCTCGACGATGGGCGCGATCATGCGACAGGGCGCGCACCACGTCGCCCAGAAGTCCACCACCGAGAGTCCCGGCTGCTCTTCGATTTCCGTCGCGAACGTATCGTCCTTCACTTCCACTGCGTTTGCCATCGTATGCTCCATCGTGCGGCCCCGGTGTGAACCGGATTCACCCGCACGTGTCGTCAGGATTAGAATTCAGACGCCAGCCCATGCCAAATCCACATGACTGAACCTGTCCGCCGTGGTACGCGCATCGCCCACATCGGCATCGCTGTACGTACCCTCGACGCGTTACTTCCGTTCTACCGAGACATCTTGGGACTTCCTGAGGTCCCGCTCGACGACGCCGACGGCGCCTCCATCGCGGGCCTTGCGGCCGGAGATTCGCTGGTCGAACTGCTCGCGGCGGAGTCCGAAGCGTCTCCGATCGGGAAGTTCGTGGCCAAGCGCGGCCCCGGGATCCATCATGTCTGCTTCGCCGTGGACGACCTGGACGGCACCCTGGCCAAGTGCCGAACCGCCGGTCTCCGACTCATCGACGAATCGCCCCGCATCGGCGCCGAAGGCAAGCGGATCGCCTTCCTGCATCCCAGTGCGACGGGCGGGGTGCTCGTCGAATTGTCTGAATACTAGCGACCGTGGCCACTGCCGGGACAAGGGCGCGACAAACCGGCTGCGATCAACGGCAGAAGTCGCGCAGCGGGGTGACGTCCACGTCGTCAAGAAACCAGCGGCCACCGGGACCGGGCACGGTGTTGAAGGTCGTCTTGGCGACCGACGATTTGCGCGTCAGTTCGACCAGGAACTGCTGATGCCCGGCGGTCTGCAAACGCGGCGCGTCCTCCAGAAAGCGCCACTTGTCGTGCATCAGCAGACATTGCATGACCACGAGACGCTTCTCGAGTTCGTCGCGCTTCATGAGATCCCGCGCCGCGCCGCGGTTGGTCCCCCACACACCGGACATCCCCTGCAGGTCGGACGCCTTGACGGACGTCATGAACGACTCGATCGCGCCGCGTGACGTGGCCGCGCCCGTGACGTTGCCGGCGTTGACCGGAGCTTTGCTGTTGCCGACGACCGGCGGCGAGGTTGAGACCTGGCGCGTACAGGCGCCGAACACGGTCACCAACACCGCTACCGCCACCGCAACGACCTTCATTCGCTGACCGACCACGAGTTCCCCCTGCGAAGCGCAGTACTGTTGTGATGACTCTCGTCTTCTACTCGCCATGCAATATCAGCGCCGATTCCAGCGTCTCTTTGTGAACATCGACCACGTCGCGACCCTTCGACAGGCGCGCCGCAGTGCGTACCCCGACCCGGTCGCGGCCGCCCTGCTGTGCGAACGATCGGGCGCCGACGGTATCACCGCCCATCTGCGCGAAGATCGCCGTCACATTCAGGACGACGACGTTCACCGGTTGGCCACAAGTATCACGACGGCGCTCAATCTGGAATGTGCGGCAACGCATGAGATGATCGCGCTGGCGGAGCAATTGCAGCCCCGAGAAGTCACTTTGGTCCCCGAACGTCGGGAGGAAGTGACAACGGAAGGTGGGCTCGAGCTGGTGCGCGGTGCCTCGGCACTCCGGGACGCCATCGATCGGCTGAAACGTGCGGGGGTCCGCACCAGTCTGTTTATCGACCCCACCGATGTGTCGGTTCGCCTCTCGCATGAGTTAGGTACGGATGCCATCGAACTGCACACCGGCCAGTACGCCCACGCACCGACCGACCCGGCGACCCTCGCGGCGCTCGCCGACAGCGCGAGGTTGGGCGCCAGCCTGGGTCTCGCGGTGCACGCGGGCCATGGCTTGTCGGTGGAGAACCTGGACCCCGTTGCCGCGATCGAGGAGATCGAGGAGTTGAACATCGGGCACGCGATCGTTGGTCGCGCCATCTTTGTTGGACTGGCTGAGGCCGTTCGCGAAATCCGCGCGGCGATGGATGTGGCTCGTTCCCGTTGACCTTGAGATGCAATGAGCGCACCGCAGGCCCTCATCGAGTTCTTCCAGAAAGAGGCGACGGAGTATCTCGATCGACTCGATCAACTGCTCGCCGACGCCGAGCAACAGGCGCCCGACGCCTCGACGTTTTTGACGCAGGCGCGTGCACTGCGCGGCAGTGCGACGATGACGCGCCTGGAAGGACTGCCGGATCTCGCGTCGACGGTGGAACGCATCGCGACCGGCGTGCGCGATGGCGAATTGCGATGGGATCAGCGGTTGCACTTCGCGGTGCGTGGCGCGCTCGCTGAAATGCGGGCGCTGGTGTCGCGCACGCAGCAGTGGACTGAAGCCGAACAACGCCGCAGTCGGACGCAGTCGGTCGCGCTCGCGTCGGTCGCCGCCGGCTATCTGGCGACCAGCGCACCGAGCGGCTCACCCGCCAGTCAGGTGGTGCCGATCTCGCGCTTCTTTCCGGAAGACGGATCGCCCGCGATTCTCGAGCGAAATCCCGAACCGCCGATCACCATCGCGGCCCGCTTTCGCAACGATGTCGCCGCCGCCGCCGATGGCGTCGCCCGGGAATCGGCAGCGCTGGCCGGCAGTGTGCCCGGCCCATCACAGCTCGCGCTCAGCGACGGTATTCGCCGCGCCCTGCTCGGATTGGCCGACGTCGGCGAGAGCTACGGCGCGGCCAGCATCACCACGCTCGCTACCCGCATGGCACGTGCACCGTTGACGCAGCCACGCGAGCGCATCGCGATTCAGGCCTTCGCGATGTGCCTGATGGACCGCGAGCTGACCGATCAGCACCTCGCGCACCGCGTCAAGGAGGCCAGTTTCGCGTGGGCCGACGCGCAGGCGGGCGTCGTGGTCGGTGCCGTCTATGAACCCGCTCCACCGGCCGTTGCGGAGCCGGTGATCGTGCCGATCGAAACACTGCTGTATCGCGGTCGCTCAGCGGTAAAACGCGCGCGTGATGTGCGGGATGAGTTGCGTGCGTATTGGGAGCGTGGTTCGCTGGCCGATCCGGCAGCGCACGCGCTTTTCGATGAATTATCTGACTTACTCGATCTGGCGGCGACGACGTGAAGTTTGACTGGAAGAGTGGGCTTGGCTTTGCGCTGAGCGCCCTGCTGTTGTGGTATACGCTGCGCGAAGTCTCGCTGACGGAAGTGTGGTCGGTACTGCGGACATCGAGCGTCCCGCTGTTCATTGCGGCGATCGCCGTGAACATCTGCATCTTCCCGCTGCGCGCGCGCCGATGGCGCACGATTCTCGAGCCGGTGGCCGGCGTGCTGCCGTTTGGTCCGCTGTGGCGCAGCACGGCCATCGGCATGATGATGAACAACGTCTTTCCTTTTCGTGCCGGCGAATTTGCGCGTGCGTTCTCGCTGACGCGCGAGGTACCGGCGGTGGCGATCACGACGTCGTTCGGCTCGTTGGCAGTCGATCGCATCTTTGATGCGATCGTGCTCTTCGCGCTGATGTTCGCGTCGATGCTCGACCCTGCCTTTCCGCCGGACATCAACATCGCCGGCCGTACGGTTGGGCAGCTGGCGAGCGGCGGCATGCTTGCCGTACTCGGACTGCTCGCCGTCTGCTACGCGGTGGTGCTGCAGCACGAACGCGTGATGGCGATCGTGAGCGCGATCGTCGGAAAGATTCTTCCCAGGTATCGCGAGACGATTGTGCGGCTCATCTCTCACGGTCTCGGTGGCCTCGCGGTGCTCAAGGACGGCCGACGCTTTCTTGCCGTGCTGCTCTGGGCCGTCGCGCACTGGATGGTGCATGCGATCAGTCTGTACATCGGCTTTCTCGCCGTGGGCATCAAGGTGCCCTTCACGGCCGCACTGTTTCTGCAGGGGATCCAGGCGATCGGTGTGGCCATTCCGAGCTCACCGGGTTTCTTCGGCGTGTTCGAGACGGCGTCGGTACTGGGGCTTGGCGTGTACGGCGTGCCGAAGGACCTTGCCGTCAGTTGGGCGCTTGGCTTTCACATCCTCACGTTCATTCCAATCACGGTGATCGGCGCGGTGTACTTCGCGCGGCTTGGATTGAGTGTGGGCAGTATTCAGAAGGGAGCGAAGTGAGCCCGCGCGATGGCCTGCGCGAGAGTCCGTCGCGGGTGATGCAGGCGCACGCCAAGGTCAACCTGTTGCTGCGGGTGTTGGCGCGCGAAGCAAGCGGGTATCACGCCATCGAGACGCTCTTTCAGCGACTGGCGTTGCATGATGTGGTGCGCGTTGCCGCTGTCGCCGAGGCGGGTTCTCGGACGCTCGAGTGCGCGGGTCCGGCGATGCCTGCGGGTGGAATTGGCGCAATGCATCAGAATCTCGCGTGGAAGGCTGCCGAAGCGTACGTCACTGCGAGTGGATGGAGCACGGGCTGGCACATCGCCATCGAGAAGCACATTCCCGTCGGTGGTGGACTTGGCGGCGGCAGTTCGGACGCCGCCGCGGTGTTGCGCGCGTTCGAGTCCATGTCGCCATCGCCGATTGGTGCGGAGCGACTCCTCGCACTCGCGGGAGCACTGGGGGCAGACGTCGCATTCCTGGTGAGCGACGCGAGTCTCGCCCTGGCGTGGGGACGCGGCAACCGGATGCTGCTGCTGCCGCCATTGCCGGTGGTGCCGGTGACGCTGTACACCTTTGCGGACGGCGTGAATACGGCCGCAGCCTACGCGGCGATTGCGGCGGCGCGTGACGCGGACTCACGACGTGGCGCTCCGATCGCGTCGGCGCGCGCATCGGCGCGCGCCTATGCGGCAGATTCATTTGCGAGCTGGGATTCCGTCTGCGCGCTGGCGATCAACGATTTCGACGAGATCGCCATGCAGCTGCACCCGGGCGTTGGAGAACTGCTGCCACAGTTGCGCACGTGGGCGGCCGTGCGACGCGAGCAGGGCGAACCGGTGATCGCGATGGTGAGCGGGAGCGGCGCGACCTGCTTCTTCATCGGCGACGCGTCAGCGATCGCGCCGTCGAGCAGGGCTCACATGGACTCCATCTACACTCAGACTATGGCCTGAACATCGACGATTCCACTGGCGCCTTCAAAAAACCGGGGGCGGATTCGTGCGAAACGGAAAGCGCACGATGGCGTCGGTGCCGCCGCTTCCGCGCGCGTGCAGTGTCAGCGAGGCGTCGGTACCGTGCAACCGCGCGAGTCGCGCGCGCAGGTTGGCAAGCGCGATGCCTGCCCCATCAGATGGTGACGTCGACGAAACACCAACGCCGTCGTCACGCGTGGTCAGCACCAGATCGACGTTCTCGCGCCGTGCGATGATCGTCACTTCGCCCGGACCAGCGCGACGAGAAATGCCGTGTCGGATCGCGTTTTCCACCAGCGGCTGCAGCGCAAACGCCGGCACGCGCGCGGGTCGCACCTCCTCCGCGATGTCCCAGTGCACGGTCAACCGATCGGCGAAGCGCACTTGTTCGATCTCCAGGTAGCGCGCGGTCAGCGCAATTTCCTGCTCGAGTGTCGTCTCCTGCACGTCGCCCGCCGCAAGCGTCGCGCGCAGCAGCTCGGAGAGTCGCACCGTCATGTTTTCGGCGGCAGCCGGGTCGCGTCCGATCAGGGTGACAATCGAGTTGAGTGCGTTGAACAGAAAATGCGGATTGAGTTGCGCACGCAGCGCCTGCAGCGACGCCTGTGCGAGATCCTCGCCAAGTCGCGCGGTGCGCAGCGACTCCTCGCCCCAGCGACGGTTCCAGCGCAGTGCTGCGTGCGCGCCCACGACCGCGAAGTAGACGACGATGAGAAGGTCGCCGTATTGCCGTAGGCCGATCGCCATGGTGCTTTCGAAACTTTGGCGTTGCACCGGAACTTCGAGACGCCCGGTACCGTCGCGTCCCACCGCCCCGCGGGCCGCCCGCGGCGAACTTGCCGTGAGGCTGCAGGCGCTCGCGACGTCGAGATGACGAGGATCTGTCCGGCAACGACCAACGCGCTGAGTGGCAAATGTACCGCCAAGGCGCGAAGAATCCGCCCGCGCTCGAGCGGAACACGCGCAACTTCGTGCCGTCCTTGAGCACGAGAATCTGGTCGCCACCAAACCATGCCTTCAGTTCCCGAATGAAGTCGATGGCGACGATGACGCGCCGGTGCACCCTCACGAAGCGTGCTGGATTGAGTCGTGACTCGATGCTGGCGAGTGTCTCTCGAATGGTGTGCGTGCGCTGGCCGAATGCAGATCGGCGTAGTTGCCGTCCGATTGAATCCAGCGAATGTCACTCACCGACACGAGCACGGTCCGTTCGCCCACCTTGACCACGAATCGCTCGGGAAACGCGGAGGGCGCCGGTGCTCGCGTTGGTGCACCAACGGCAATGAGCAGATCGGAGAGGCGCCGCGCTTCGCCGGCGAGTGCACCCGTCGCACGAGCACGCTCCAAGCGCGCCCAAGCGGCACCGAATCGCGTATCGTCGAAGGGCTTGAGCAGATAGTCCACCGCCGAAACGTCGAACGCACGAATCGCGTGTGCGTCGTACGCAGTGACAAACACGCAGGGCGGCATGGCGGCTGGCGTGATGGCGTCGATCACGCCGAATCCATCGCGTCCGGGCATCTGCACATCCAGAAAGATCGCGTCGGGGAGCCAGCCGCGAATCACGTCCACCGTACTGTCCCCGTCTCCCGATTCGCGAATGGCCACCGTTGGTGCGACGCGTCGAACCATCGTCACCACGCGCGCTCGGGCGAGTGGCTCATCATCGGCAACCAGCACGCGTTCAATAAGCACGAGCGTGAGATTGCAGGAGGTGCAGTCCGCTTGACGAGCGTTCGCCGATGCGATGGTGTGGGGCGGTATGCATGGCTGGAGCTTGCGCGGTGCGTGGGGCGACCGCAATCGGGCTCGGACGGGGAGAGCGGCAGGCGGGGCGCACGGTGAGCGAAGCGAGACGAACCGGCAGGACGTCGCGCACCCGCGGCGCGTGGCTGTCGAGAGCCTTACACTCCCGACGCATCGTTCGTTCCTTGCCGCATGATCATTTACGACCCAAAGAACTGGATTCGCATCCTGCTGGATTTTCCGCGCCGTCCGGTGTTTCGCACGCTCTCGCTCGATGTGCTGGCGGCCGGCCTCTACTCCGCTTTTGTGGTGTGGATGGAAACGTCCGTGGTGCGGGTCGCCGTGCCGCTTGGCCCGAGCTTTCTCTCGATTCTGGGCATCATACTCGGCCTCCTGCTGGTCTTCCGGACGAACACGTCCTACGATCGCTGGTGGGAGGGACGGCGGCTGTGGGGACAGCTGGTGAACGTGTCGCGTGGGCTCGCCCATCAACTCGATGCACAGCTCGCTCCGGACGCCGCGCAACGCGCGCGCTACGCCTGCATCCTGGGCGCGTTCCCAACCGCACTCGCCGCGCACCTGCGTCGGCCGCGCGGCGCCCCTGGGCCCCACGTGCCCAACGCCATCGTGCAGGAACTTTCGCACGCGGTCCACACAGACATTCAGCACGGTACGCTGCAACGAGAATCCATCATCACGCTCACGCCACTGCTCCTCGCGTTCGACGATGTGACCGGCGCCTGTGAGCGCGTGCGCAACACACCGATTCCCTTCTCGTACAGTTCCTACGTCAAGCAGTTCGTGCTGTTGTACGCGCTCATTCTCCCGTTCGGACTGGTGCGCGAGTTCGGCTACGGCACCGTGATCGCGAGCATGTTCACGTTCTTTGCCACGATGGGACTCGAGCTCCTGGCGACGGAGATCGAGGAACCGTTCGGCACGGACCGCAACGACCTGCCGCTCGATGATCTGGCGGAACGCATCGCGAAGGATACGCGGCAGATTCTCACCGGCGACGCGAGCGATCCGGGGCCGATTCTGTCGACGTGAGGGCGATCGCGGCAGGCGGGATGATCTACCGCACGACCGTCACGCGCAAAATTCTGGGCAGCACTTTCAACCGCTGAGGTGGTGCGCTGTCGGCCGGCGATTGTTGAATGCGTCGCACCACGTCCATCCCTTTGGTCACGCGTCCGAATGCGGCGAACCCCTGCCCGTCCGGATTGCGCATGCCACCAAAATCGAGCTCGGGCTGCGCGTTGATGCAGATGAAGAACTCACTCGACGCGCTGCCGGGCGCACCGCGCGCCATACTGATCGTGCCATCCAGATGCTTGAGACCCGACTTGTCGTTGGTCTCATGGGTAATGGCCGGCAGTCGCTTGATCGAGTCGCCGTCCAGCCCACCCTGAATCACTTCGATCCTGATCGGACTGGTGGGTTGGTTCTGCATCGTGACGACGCGATAGAACGCGCCGCCGTCGTAGCGCTTTTCGTTGACGTAGCGCAGGAAGTTGGTCGCGGTGATGGGCGCCTTGTCGGCGTAGATGTCCACGAGAATCTCGCCGGCATCCGTGTCGATGCGGACTTTGGTCGTGCCCTGTTTGCTCTGCGCCTCGACCGTCGCGACAGCGGCGCTCAGGGAGAGCACCGCCATCGTCAATGCACGGTGCAGGAATCGCGACGGTTGCCTGCGGGGATGTGGCATCGGCGTCACTTGTCAAACCAGAGCGGGCGATCAAGCAGGATACCCGTTGGTGTGTTGGGATTGGAATTGATCTCTTCGCTGCGATAGACCAGTCGGCGCATGAGGTTGGTGGAGAGCGCACCCGTGGGCACGGTCATCGCCGGATATTCCTGCCCGATCGGTCCGCTTCGGCGCCACTGTAGCCAGGCATCGGTCGGACGCATGAACAAATCGAGCCACTGCTGCCGGTTGAGCTCGCGGCGATAGTTGGCGCCGGTGAGCGCAGGGAGGGCGTTGATGTATGCGGTGCTGGCGGCCGACGCGACGCCGACGCCGGCCATCGACTCGCGAACGCCCGCACGGTAGCGCGCGTCGGCGACGGCGAGTCCCCCTTGCCAGAAGCCGCGCCCGATGGCTTCGGATTCGAGCAGCAGTTGCTCGGAGTACGAGAACGACACTTCCGGCAGATTGGCTTTGAGGAGGTTGAGATTGACCAGCGACGAGGTGACGGGGTTGTACTGCTCCACCGGATCGAGTGAGACGAACGTACCGGCGGGCGCACCCGGTCCAGGCTGGAAGAACACCGGCAGGCGCGGATCGTTGAGCGGCTGCATCTCGTTGAACATGACCTTCGAGGCATACCAATCGGACTGCACGCCGCCCCGGAAGATGGCCGTGAACGAGAAGCGCGGATTCTGGCGACCGGGTGAATCGAAGTAGGGAAACTTCATTTCATCGCCGACCGCGGCGATCATCGGCTGCGCCGCCATCGTTCCGATTGCCGTCGCTTTCGACGCGTCGGCGTCCACCATCGACATCAGGATGCGGAACTTGAGCGAGTTGGCGAAGCGACGCCACTTCACCATGTCGCCACCGTAGTACAGGTCATTGGGCGCAACGATGCGCGCCGATCCGGCATCGATGGACGCCATCGCCTCATCGAGCAGCTTGATGCACCCGTTCAGCACCTGCTCCTGCGTGTCGAACTTGGGGAAGTCCACCTTGCCGTCCGCTGCTTCGGAGAACGGGATGTCGCCCCACAGATACGTCGTCTGCGAATAGACGAACGCAGTGTAGATCTTGAGCTGCGCGATGGCGTTGTTGGGCTTGGGCGTCCGCGCCGACGCGTCGTTCGTGGCAAGCACAAGGTTCTTCAGCACATCAGTGTAAATGCTCCCCCATGCACTGCGAATACGCGTCTGGTCGTAACGCGCCTGTTCCAAACCCCACCGACCGCCCGACGACCACATCTGGCTCATGAGCGCCACGGGCCACGTGAGCTCGCCCGCGCGCAGCAGCGAGAATTTCACTTCCGCGCCCGTGAACAGGAGCGCCGGATCAGCGGTCGTCGATCGGTTGGGATCGACGTTCAACAAGCCGTCGGAAAAGCAGGAGACGCCGCTCGCTGACAGCAACACCGCCAGCGATACGCGCACCACGCGGCGCGCCACCGTCCGCCCTGCACCGTTTCTGAAGTTCGTCATGATGGATACTCTCGTTGTGTGCGTGTGATCAGACAGCGATCAGCAGGACGTCAGAATGACAGACGGATGTTGGTGCCGAACGAGCGCGTGCTCGGGATGTTGTTGCGTTCGATTCCTTCGCCGATGAGTCCGGTGCCATGCACGTTCGACTCGGGGTCGATGTGCGGCACCTTGCTCGAGATCAGCCACAGATTGCGCCCTTCGAGCGACCACACGGCTTCGCGCGCGCCGAGCTTGGCCGCCCAGCTTCCGGGCAGCTTGAAGCCGACCTGCAGCTCACGAAGCTTGGTGAAGGAGCCATCGAAAATGTTGTTCTCCGGGCTCACCGAGCTGTCGAGCTGCTGCCAGTACGCCTGCACGCTCGACACCGGCACGGTATTCGGCGTGGTGGTACCGTTGGCGTTGCGAATGACACCGGGCTGCACGAACGGCGTGCGATTCTCGGTTTCCTTCGCCGTGCCCGAGGAGCGGAGTGCGGAGGTGGTGTTCGACATGATCACCCCGCCGCGGCGCACATCCACGAGGAACGAGAGCGAGAGGTTCTTGTACGCGAAGCTGTTGTTGATGCCGCCGATCCAGTCCGGATAGATGTTGCCGAACAAGGTGCGCGCACCGGTGATGCGCAGGCCATTCTGCGGGTTGATCAGGTACTGGCCGGAGACGCTGTCGCGTTGAAAGCCAACGCCCTGGATGTTGAACGTCGTGCCGGGACGCGCAACGATGAACGTGCCGAAGCCATCGCCGGACGTGACGGAGAACTCCTTCAGTCCGTCGGCCAGCTTGTCCACGATATTGCGGTTGCGGCTGTAGTTGGTGTTGATGTCCCAGGCGAGTCCGTTGCCGGTGCGCTTGAACACACTGTAGTTCACCTGCACTTCCACACCGCGATTGGAGATCTGCCCGACGTTGAGGCGGCGTGCACTGAAGCCGGTCGTTTGCGGAATGGCCAACGACACGATCTGGTCATAGTTGCGCACTGCGTAATACGTGAGGTCGAGACCGATGCGATTCTGCAGCAAGCGGAATTCGCCACCGACTTCCCATGATTCCTGTCGCTGCGGACGCAGGTTGGATGGCGGAATCACGTTCGTTGCGCCAAAGGCCGACGCGCCGTTGAACGGAAAGTTCTGATTGAACGTGTAGATGTCCGACTGCTGCGTCAGCGGCGAATAGGTGAAGGCGAGCTGATATGGCTCCTCATCCGATCCGACGTTGGCCCAGTTCGCGCGCAGTTTCGCGAAGCTCACCGTGCCGCTCGTAAAGAGTCCCGCGTTCTTGAACGCATCCGAGAGCACGAATCCGCTGGAGACCGACGGATAGAAGTAGCTGTTGTTCTCCACCGGCAGCGTTGATGACCAGTCGTTGCGGCCGGTCACATTGACAAACAGATAGTCGCGCCAGGCAAGTCCGACATCGCTGTATGCGCCGTACAACTGACGTTCGGAGAAAAAGTTCGTCGCCGCGTTCACGTTCGCGTTCGCTTGCGTGTACAGCTGATCGATGTTGAGCCCCTGGCTGAACACGCGCTGCCGCTTGAACGTGCGCTTGTTGAAATTGTGCCCGACGACCGCTTTCAGCGTGAGCGTGGTGGCGAGCTGTCGTGTGAAGGTGCCAATGAGATCGGTATTCAACTCGCGTTCGTTGAGATCCTGCGTGTCGAACTCACCGTCAAGACGACCCCGGGTGCCTTTGCGCGTGACGAAGCGACGTCCCTCGACGGCGATGTCGGTGCCGGCGCGAAAGGCGAGGTTGAACCACGGCGTCGCGTCGTACGACAGATACGTGTTGCCGAACAGGCGGTCGATGGAGTTGTTGAGACCGTTGTTGTCCGTAACCCAATAGGGATTGTTGCTGGTGCCGGTTCCATCGATGGAACCGGCGCGACCATCCGGTCCGACACGATTGGCGCGCAGAAACTCCGTGGACAGCGTGCGCGATGCGAACGTCCAGAGCGAGACAGGAATACTCTGGCCGTTCTGTCCTTGCGACGCGCGTCCCTTGGAACTGGTGCGCACGTAATTGGCCGCCACACGCGCCGAAAACTTTTCCTTGAACCGCTGGCCGGCGTTGAGCGCGAGCGTGTATCGCTGCAGTTGAGAGTTTGGAATGATGCCGGTCTGCCCAAGCCACGTGCCGCCCAGGCGGTAGTCGCTGTTCTCGCTGCCGCCGGAGACGGACATGTTGTGCACGTTCGTCAAGCCGGTGTTGAAGAAGTCCTTGTAGTTGTCCGGATCCGCCGCGAGCGTGACGCTGTCGCCATAGAAGTTGATCACGCGCTGACCAGTGATCTCCGGCCCCCAGCCGTTCGTCAGATTGCGATTGTACACACCCAGCGCCCCCTGCGCGTACTTGTTCTGGAACTCGGGCAAGCGAAACACCTGATCCGAGCGCGTGCTGCCGTTGTACGTGAACCTCGGCTGGCCAGCAAACCCGCGCTTGGTCGTGACGACAATCACACCGTTGCGAGCGCGTGAGCCGTACAACGCAGACGCCGCGGCTCCCTTGAGAATCGACATCGATTCGATGTCGTCGGGATTGATGTCCTGCGCACGATTGCCAACATCGGTGCCGCCAGTGACGATCTCCGTCTCGGTGCCCGCAAACGCACTGTTTGAAATCGGAACGCCGTCCACCACAAACAGCGGCTCCGACGCAGACGCGATGGAGTTCACGCCACGAATGACGACCTTGCTCGAACCGCCGACGGTGCCCGACTGCTGCGTGACGCGCACACCGGACACTTTCGCCGCGATGTTATTGAGCACGTTGGAGCTGCGCGCGACGGTCAGCTGCTCCGCCTCCACCTGCGCGATCGCGTAGCCCAACTCCTTCGTCTCTCGTACGATCGCGTTGGCGGTGACGACAACGCCGGTCAACGCACTGGCCGATTCCTCGAGCGACAGATCGATCGTCGTGCGGCCGCCGATCGGGACGTCGACCGGCCGGAAGCCCAGCAGCCGGAAGGTAAACGTCTCGGTGCCGGCCTGCGCGGGCAGCACGAGTCGATACTCGCCTGTCGCGTTGGTGACTGTGCCGAGCCTCGTACCGCGCACGATGACATTCACACCCTGCAACGGTCGGCCGCCGGTGGATGATGTGACCTTGCCCGTGATCACTCGCTGTTCGGCTGCCGCCTGTGCCGCCAGCTCGCTCTGTGGCGCCGCGGTAAGAGTCAGCAGAAACGTCGCGCTCAGGATGGTCACGAGTCGGGATCGTGGCATGGGCTTGCTCGGTCGGTTGGAGGTCCAGGCGACGGGCCAGAGTGATCTGCTGCACCGTCTCCAGCGTGCTTCGGGGCTGCGCGCACTGGCGCACCTGTCAACCGAATCAGGTGCGCCGATCTATGACTACATGGTCTGCGACTGCCTGGTCTGCGACTGCCTGGTCTGCGACTGCCTGGTCTGCGA
>CAYWCJ010000079.1:0-14861 GCA_964456595.1 uncultured Gemmatimonas sp.
GTGCCGCCGAAGTCGAACGAGTTGCTCATCACGGCGTCCATGCTCGCCGTGCGTGCGACGTTGGGCACACAGTCCAGCTCGATTGCCGGGTCCATACGCTCGAGATTGATCGTTGGCGGAATTCGGTCGCGCTGCATGGCCAATATGCTGATGATCGCTTCAGCCGAGCACCCCGCCCCGGTGAGATGACCGGTCATTGACTTCGTCGACGAGATCGGCAGCCGACGCGCGTGCTCGCCGAACGTGCGCTCGATGGCCGTCGCTTCCGCGAGATCACCGATCATCGTGGCAGTGCCATGCGCGTTGATGTAGCCGATCTCCGACGGATGCAGCTCGGCATCGGCCAACGCCAGTCGCATGCAACGTTGTGCGCCCTCATGCTCGGGGCCTGGGGCCGTCATGTGGAACGCATCCGATGTGGCGCCGTACCCCGAAAGCTCCGCGTGTATGCGCGCGCCGCGCGCGCGAGCATGCGACAGCTCCTCCAGCAACAGAATGCCTGCTCCCTCGCCAAGGACGAAGCCATCGCGATCGGCATCGAACGGCCGACTGGCGCGTGCGGGCTCGTCATTGCGCGTGGACAGCGCGCGAATGGCGTTGAACCCGGCAATGCACATGAATCCGATCGGCGCTTCGGCACCTCCGGCCAGGGCAACGTCCGCTTCGCCACGCTGAATGAGACGCATGGCCTCGCCAAGTGCGTGTGCGCTGGTAGCGCAGGCGCTGTTCGTGGACCAGTTCGGACCCTTGAAGCCAAAACGGATCGAGATATGACTCGACGCCATGTTGATGAGCACGTTCAGGATGAAGAACGGACTCACGATGCCCGGCTTATTCGGGCGCGCAGCAATGGTGGCCTCCTCCGCCGAGGCGAGTCCGCCGACGCACGATCCGACCACGACTGCCGCTCGGGACGCATCCTCGCTCTTCAACTGAAAGTTCGCGTCGCGCATCGCCATCTCGGCCGCGGCCAGCGCGAACTGCTGATAGCGATCCATGCGACGCGCCTGCTTGCGGTCCATGTGGTCCTCAGGCGTCCACGATTTGACCTCGCCGGCAAAACGCGTCTGCATCATGCTCGCATCGAAGAGCGTGATTGGCGCCACACCACTCTGACCGCCCACGATCGCGTCCCAACTCGCCTCCACACCGGTGCCGCACGGCGTGATGAGGCCGATGCCGGTAACGACCACGCGTCGCGCCGTGCTCAAGGGGTCAGCGCCTTGTCGTAGACGCGCCACCGACGATACGCGCGTGCACCCATCGCTTCCATCGGTCGCGTCATGAGCGAATTGTCCTCGAGAATCCAGGAAGCCTCGGCACCAACGGCACCGTACTCCGTGCCGCGACGGAACGCCTCCGCCGCGAAGAGCTGGAAGATGCTGCGCGAGCGAAAGGCGGGTTTGACGCCGAGGAGAATGACCCGCCCCGACTTCAGATGCTTCTTGCCGAACAGCAGCTTGAAGATCCCGGTGGGCAGCAGTCGGCCGTTCCCGATACGCTTGAAGATGTGGTTGAAGTCGGGAAGGACGAGCATGAATCCCGCCGGTTCTCCCGCGACTTCGGCCACGAACGCGAACTGCGGCAGAATGAGCGACTTCATCTCCTTTGCCATGTGCACGAACTCGTCGCGCTTCATCGGCACGAAACCCCAGTTCCGTTCCCACGCCGAGTTGTAGATCTCCCAGCAGATCTCGAGTTCGCGGGTGAAGTGCCGCAAGTCGACATCGCGAAAGACGAGATTGCTGCGCGAGAGCGCACGTGCCGCATGCTCCTGAAACTGCTTCGGCAGGGCAAACTCCGCGTCGTTGAGCGGCACAAAATAGCCCAGCAGGTCTTTCGCCTTCGCGAGCCCGGCCGCCTCACACAACGTGTTGTAGTAGGGCGGGTTCCACGACGTCATGATCGTGGGATGCTGGTCGAAGCCATCCACCAGCAGGCCGACGTCGTGATTGGTCGATGGACTCATCGGACCGCGCATCGTGTCGAGCCCGCGCGCGCGCAGCCAGTTGGCGGCCGCCTCGAAGAGCGACGTGGCCACATCCTGATCGTCGAATGCCTCGAAGAAGCCGAAGAATCCGACCTTGTCGTCGTGGAACGCATTGTGTGCCCGATTCTCGATGGCTGCGATGCGCCCGACGACTTGCCCGTCGCGCACGGCGAGGAACAGCTCGCGCGCGGCCTGTTGGTAAAACGGATTCGATCGCGCATCGAGCGCGTCGAGCACCATCAGCCGGAGCGGCGGAACCCACTGCGGATGCCGCGACGCATCGTATACGTGCCACGGCAGGTCAACGAAGCGCGACAGATCGCGTCGAGAACGAACAGGCAGAATTGAGAGGGGCACGGGGAGGAATGCTATCTGCTTGCCGCGCACTTCGCATCTGGTGATACTGCGGCTGCAGTGACAGGCGTCCAGTGTGGTGTCCCGTGCGTGCAATCGGCTGGCTGCAACACCTTTCAGGTCATGTATCCGATCATGCGATGAGCGTAGCCGGAAGCGTTGCAGGAAGCATTGCGGCGAGCATTGGGCAGCGGAGATGCGCACGGGGGCTGCTGGCGCTGGCGCTGGTCGCGGCGCCGATGCCTGTACTCTCGGCCCAGCAGACGGATACTTCGACGAAGCTGCTGTACGAGGGATTGGACTGTGCGGCCATCGACGACCATCCGGGCTGGAGCAAGTGCTGGCGTACCGAGGTGTTGCCCATGAGCGTGCGCCTGTCGGATGCGCGATGGGTGGTGAATTATACGGAGCACCTCGCGGCCGGCGGACTGACCTATCGCATGCTGGACGAGTGGTACGCCGCGCACGGCGCGCCGTGGCCCAAGGCATGGGCGGCGGCAACTACCTTTGCCGCGGCGATGATGAACGAAGCGGCCGAGTTCCCCACGGCGGAGCGCGCCGCATCCTCCACCGTGGCCGACCTGTATGTGTTCGATCTGGGCGGCATCCTGCTCTTCAACTGGGATCCGCTGGCGCGCTTCTTCGCCCATCGATTACAGGCGGCCGATTGGTCCAATCAAGCAACGTTCACCGCACCGGACGGCGCACTGCGCAACACGGGGCAATACTATGTGCTCGAGCTGCCGCTCCCTGTCGATCGTTGGCGCCTCTTTGTGCGCGGCGGCATGGGCGCGCAGTTCGGCCTGACCCTGACGCGTGACGGCCGCGTTATCTACGGCCTGGTGCACCGGAGTGCGCTGGGGCTGGGCACCGGTTACTCGTCTCGCCAGTGACAGCCTGCCGTTGGGTATCACTGACACTGACGCTGACGCTGGCGCTGTCGGCGTCGACGCTGCACGCGCAAACGTGGTCGCGACCGTCTGCCGCCGACAGCACACGACTATTCTACAAGGGCTACGACTACGGCAGTGATGCGTACTTCAGTCCCCTCACCGTGCTGCTCAACAAGGGGTACGACATCTTTCAGTTGCGCCAGAGTCCGCGCAACATCCTCGACTTTCCGTACGGCAACGCGTGGACGTACGGCATCCGTGACGTCTTTCAACGCCCGGGGCCCGCGGTCGAACGATTTGGCGGGTGGGGACGCATGTGGCGCGTGGAGCTCCTGCCCCTTTCGCGCAACACACGTGAACTGAACTGGTTCGTCAACTACACCGAGCACTTCATGGGTGGCGGACTGACCATGCGGGCGCTCGATGAGTGGTATCGCGCGCACAACGTGCCGGCACCCCGGGTGTGGGCGATGGTGAATACCTATGCGGCGAGCGTGCTCAATGAAATCTCCGAGCAACCCGACGTTCGCATGGCCAGCGCCGGCGGAGTGGCGGATCTGCTCATTTTCGACGCCGCCGCCATTCTACTCTTTCACTGGGATCAGCCAACGCGCTTTCTGGCGCACACGCTGCAGGCCGCGGATTGGTCCAATCAGGCCACCATCACGTTTCCGAACCGGCAGTTACAGAATAACGGACAGTACTTCTCGCTCAAGATTCCCGTCGGATTGGATCGCACGCGCGTGTTCCTTCGTGGCGGCATGGGTGCCCAGGTCGGTGTGAGCCGAAAGCTCGACGACCAGCACCACCTCAGTGTCGGAGTTGGTGGCGATACCGAGGTGCGCGAGATCGACGCGTCCGGTCATGAAACGGTCGGATTCGCGCCCGGCGGTGGTCTGTACTTCGATCGCAACAACTCGCTGCTCTGGTCACTCACCGTCAGCCCCGCGGAGAATGCGCTTTCCATCAACGTCTATCCGGGCGTACTTCCCTGGCGCGCGCGCGCGTTGGGCGCATGGATAGTCCGCACCCGTCGCGACGAGTGGCGCTTCGGCATCGTACATCGTCGCGCCCTCGGACTGGGCGTCGGCTACGGACGGTAGGCGAGCGCTATCGCGAACTGCCGCCGTTCAACAACTCCACCAGTACATCGACCGTCTCGTCGATCTGCGCGTCGGAGTGCTCGCAACAGAGAAAGAAGCGGAGCCGCGCAGCATGGTCGGCCACGGCTGGTGCAATCATCGGTTGGACGTGAATTCCGCGCTCGCGCATGGCCCAGGCGAGTGCGATCGCGCGCTGCGAATCGCCGACGATCACCGGAATGACCGGCGTGTCCATGGCCAAACCGAGTTCGTCGTCCGCGTCAGTGCAGCGGCCAAGCAAGGCGTCCGCCGCGTTCTCTCCCATCGCGCCACGAAGCCGAACACGGAACCGCGTCGATCGCGTGCGAAGTCGCGCCACGCGCGATGGCTCACGCCGCAACACGTCGAGCGCCGAGTGCGCTGCGGCGGCCGAAGACGGCGTCATCCCAACGCTGTACACGAAGCCCGGGCACGTGTAGCGCAGGTATTCGACCAGCGGCGCACTCCCCGCGATGTAGCCACCGCAACTGGCGAGCGACTTGCTCAACGTGCCCATGGAGATATCCACGTCCCGTGCCGGCACACCGCTCGCCTCAGGCAAGCCGCGACCCGTCGCGCCAAGCACGCCCAGTCCGTGCGCTTCATCCACCATCAGCAATGCATCGTGTCGCCGCTTCACGTCCACGAATGCCGCGAGATCCGGCACATCGCCGTCGGCGCTGTAGACGCTTTCGATGATCACCACTGCGCGCCGAAACGACCCACGCGATCGTGCCATCAAGTCTTGGAGCGCACGCCAGTCGTTGTGCGGAAAGACCATGCGCCGCGCGCCGGAAAACTGCGCGCCCTGCATGCCGCTGTTGTGCAAGCGCTCGTCGCAGTACACCACGTCCCCCGCGCCCGCGAGATGGCTGATCGTTGCCACGTTGGTGGCGTGTCCGCCCACAAAGGTCAACGCGTCGTCCACGCCAAGGAATTCCGCGAGCGCACGTTCGAGCTGGCGATGGATCGGCCGCTCGCCTGACACAAGTCGACTCGCCGAAACGGAGGTGCCCCAGCGTTCCACCGCGTCGCGCGCGGCGTCATTGACCGCTGGATGACCTGAGAGTCCGAGGTAGTTGTACGACGCGAAGTTGGTGAGCGTAACGCCGTCGAGCTGCGTGACGGCGGCGGCGGCACTGTCGTGCACCCAGAAGAATGGTTCCGCATCGTGCGCGTTCGACAGCAGGCCACGCCGCGTCTGGAGCGCCTCGTACTCAGGCCAACGTGCGATATCGGTTGTCGTGCCGTTCACCGGTCGCGCCGCCGCATGTTCGGCGTCGCCTGCATCGTCGCGTTGCAGCTGCTCGATGAGTGCGTCGAGCGTCTCCGCCTCCCACAGCACTCGTGGGTCGATGGAACGCCCCAGATGCAGCTCGAGCTCGACCTGCAGGCGGAGCACGGCCACCGATTCGATCCCGAAGTCACGCAACGGTCGCGTGAGCTCGAGTGATGACGCAGGCAACGCCAGTTCGTCGGCCAGCCACTCGAGCAGACGACAGCGCAGCGACAACCCGACCGCGGTCGGCGCCGACCTGTGCGCATCACCGACTATGATCGCGTGGGTCCCGTTCGAGGACGGGAGCGCCTGCAACCGTCCGTCCTTCCACAGCCGACGACACTCGTCACGACGTGCCTTGCCACTGGAGGTGCGCGGGATCGAGCGCAGCGGCGTGAGCACGATCTCGTCGGGGATGATCCCAACCTCCTCCACAATCGCCCGCCGCATCGCCTCGCGAACGGCGCGATCCTCGGTCGGACGGTGACGTCGCGACACGCCCGCGACGACGACAAGACGCGGAGGCTCGCGACCGTTTGTGCTGAACGCCGCGCAGAATCCGCGGCGCAAGTGTGCATGCGCCTGTTCGGCCGCACGCTCGATGTCCTGCGGGTAGTAGTTGCGCCCACGCAGGATGATCAGATCCTTCGCGCGTCCCGTGACAACGAGTCGACCTTCACTGAGGAAGCCCAGGTCTCCCGTGCGCAGAAATCGGCCCTTGAGCGCGGGTAACGTGGCACCGAACGTATCCTCGCTCTCCTGCGGTCGATTCCAATATCCTGCCGCCACGCTGGCGCCCTGCACCCAGATCTCACCCACCACGCCCGCCTCACAGACTGCGCGCGCCTCGACGTCCACGATCACGACCGTGTGATCCACCACCGGTGTGCCGGACGACACGAGCAGCGGCGCGTTCGCACCAACGCCGTCACCGCTCTTGCGCCGAGCGTCGCCGGTCTGACTACCGGTATGACCGCCCGCATGATCACCTGTGTAGAGGCGCGGGCGGTCGCCAGCAGGTCCACCGGACACGAGCAACGTCGCTTCGGCGAGTCCGTAACACGGAACGAACACGGTACGTCGGAGCCCGCTGATCGCGAACGTGTCGAGAAATCGCGACATGGTGTCCGCACTCACCGGCTCCGCGCCGTTGAACGCCACTCGCCACGCAGAGAGGTCGAGTTCGGCGGCCTCGGCGTGCGTCACGCGATCGACACAGAGATCGTAGGCGAAGTTCGGTGCGCCACTCGTGGTGGCCCCGTATCTCGACATTGCCTGCAGCCAGCGCACTGGACGTCGAAGAAACGAGGCCGCTGACATGAGCACCGTCGGCACCTGCGCGTATACGGGCTGCAGGATACCGCCGATCAGCCCCATGTCATGAAAGGGCGGCAGCCAGAACACGGCGCGATCGTCAGGCTCGTGCCCCGTGACCTGGTGGATAACGCGCGCGTTATGCAACAGATGCTGATGCGTGAGCATCACGCCGCGCGGCTCGGCCGTCGACCCCGAAGTGTACTGCAGCATGGCCAGTCCGTCGTGATGCCGTCGCGTGGCAAGAGGCAGCGGTTCGGGCTCGTCGTCGCCCACGCGCGCGTCCAGCCACGTCACGTCCGCGCCGGACGACAACGGTCGCAGCGCCGACGGCATGCGGTTGAGCAGATCCGCGGAGACCAGCGCCACCCGCGCGTCGCAATCGGCAAGCATCCGTGCGACGCGCGAGTCTTCCCGTCGGGCATTCGGCGGATATGCCGGTACCGCCACGACGCCGGCGTACAGGCAGCCGAAGTACGCGCCGATGTACTCCAGTCCCGGCTCCACCAGCACGGCGACTCGGTCTCCGGCTGCCGCGTGGTGCGTCAGACGGTTGGCCAGAATGCGCGCGCGGCGACGCAACGAGGCAAACGTCAGCACGCCGCGCTCCGCCCCGTCGTCGCCCAGCATCCGGAACACGATGCTCTCCGGCGTCTGTGCGGCGCGGTAGTCGAGCACGTCAACGAAGGACTCGACCCCCGCATTCAGGGCGTCGTCGCGTCGGGTGTGTCGTACGACGGAGCGCGTAGTGGGCAACTGGAAGGTCCGGATGACGTCAGCGTGAGTGGCTCGTGTACGATGGCGCGCGTAACCATCCTTCGGCAACGTACCATGCCAGCGTGCGTCGCAGTCCGACTACGAGTGGCGTTCGGGCAGTCCAACCGGTCGCGCGCGTCAGCGCATCCGAGGTACACAGCCACGACGTCGCCTCCGCCAGTGCCAGCTTCTGCGAACTGAGCAGCGGCGTGCGTCCGCTCACAGTGCCAACCGTGTCACCGATCGCTGCGCCAACGCGAAGTATCGTGCGGGGCACAGCCCGGAACCGTGGTGCAGTCCCGGAGAGGTCGGCCATCTCGCGATAGAGCGCGCGCCATGTCGCGGCAACCTCATGCGCTACCAGCCACCGTTGCGACCGTGTGTCCGGATGCACCGCAACCTGCAGCAGACACTCGACGAGATCGCCCACGTAGATGATTGACAGTGGCTGCTCGGGCGCGGTGGCGAACCACGCGGTGGAGCGCTGCACTTGCGCAAATGCGGCCAGGAAATCTCGATCGCCCTCGCCGTACACCGCACTCGGACGAAGCACCGTGAGCGGAACCACGCTGCGCCATGCCCACGCGGCCTCTTCGCCCGCGAGCTTGCTGCGGCCATACGCCTCTATCGGCGCTGCGACCATCTCGTCGGTGCGCGCGACAACGCCACGCGGTGTTGGGCCGGCCGCCGCTTGCGACGACACCAGCAGCATCCGTGGCGGGTGCGCACGCGCTGCGAGAGCGGCCGCGATGTTCGCCGTGGGTGTCACGTTCGCGTGAATGAACTCAGACGCCCGCGCGGCCCGCGTGAGTCCAGCGAGGTGGAACACGTGCGTCGCACCTGTCCAGATTGCGCTCTCCGACACCGCGCGCGCATCGGCCAGATCCACTTGCCATGCGCGCACGTCGCTCATTGCCGCCCCATCGATCCGCGCGATCGACTGCGGTCGTCGGAGCACGCGCACCTCGGCACCGGCCGCGAGCAATGCGCGCACGAGATGTCGACCGATAAACCCCGACGCGCCGGTGACCACGGCGCACATGCGCGGTGGCAGATCCGACTCGGGCATCATGGCGCGCGCCCTGGGTCGGCGCTCGACCAACCACCCCACGCGTGCGCCGTCACGCGGCACGACGCTGGGGTAGCCACAACAGCGCTGCTCCTGGCGCGAGTGCCGCCAGCAGTTGGCACGCATGCTGGACCACCGCCGCGACCATCGCCAGCTCCGCTGACACGCCCACCTGTCGGAGCGCGAGAAAGACCGCCGCTTCGTACGTGCCGAGGTTTGCGGGTACGACCGGCACGAGCGAGGCGAGTGTTGTTGCCGCCAGCACCAGTGCGACCGACGTCACGCTGCACGGCACGCCTAACGCGACCTGCACCGCCGCGATGCCCGCTGCCTCCAGCAGTTTGACACCAATGGCGCAGCTCATCGCGCCCAGCAGACGGGCGACCGGAACGGTGGTCATCGCCCCGATGAGCGGCAGCACAGGCCACACCCGCGTCGACATCACCAGCGCGGCGAGGAGTGCGACGGCGATGGCAAGTCCGATGACGCCCTGCTGCATCCATGTCGGTAGTGGCAAGAGGGAAGCAGCGACGGAGAGTACCACCAGCTTGGCCACGCCAACGCAGATCTGATCCAGCAGCAGCAACGACAGTGCCCCGCGCGTACCCACACCCGGCTCGCCGGCAGTGAGCGCGACGCCGGTTGCATGCCCTACCACGGAGCTCACGGAATTGTTTGCCACGGATGTCAACGCAAACACGCGAAGCAACCGACGCCATGTCGTGCGCGCGTCTTCGGGAAGCAGCACGCGCCATTGCAACGCAGCCAGCGGCTGTATGCACAGATGCATCAGCACGGCCAGCGAGAGCCAGGCAGCGTTCGCCGCCATCAGCCCGTTGCGCACGGCGGTCAGGTCCAGTCGACTGATCACCCACGTCAGCAGTCCGATCGCGACGACGCCAGGCAGCGCTCTCACCACGTCAACCACGACCACTGCATGCCAACCAGCCCGTTCGTACGCTGCGCATCACGCACGAAGCCGGCATCGCGTACGCGTTCGACGCCCGCCGACACGACGAGCTGCTGGGTGGTCGTGCGCGCGAGCGACCACTCACCGGCCACCCGATAGCGCCACTCCGCGGGTTGGTGCCGATCCAGCACAAACCGGAAGCGCTCGTCGCGCGGACGATCGGAGGTCGTGCTCCAGATATCCCCACCTCGCCGCTCGACGGCAGCATCGATGCGCCATCGCTGCGCGCCGCCGGCGTCATGGCGCACGCGAACATAAGCACCATCGCCCTGCGGGCCGAGCGGATCGCCAAGCAGCGTGCGATTGAAGGCGATGCCGCTGGTGAACGGCGTGTGCTGGTAGTACCGCAGTCCCGTGTGGTGAAATTCCGTCGTTGCCGAAATCGCGCCGCCGGGCCCGAGCTGCGAAAGTGCCGCTCCCGCGATGTGTCCGCCGTCCTCCCACAACGTGCTGCGCCAGCGCCGTGGATCCATGTCGTCGAACACACTCTCCGTGTACAGCTGTACGCCGTGCAGCCACGGCACGCGGACGCGCATGTCCCATCCGGCGAGCTTGTTGGAGAACTGCGTCGTGTTGTCCGGTAGACTGTACTTGAGCGCGGGCACGAGGTCGACGAATCGATCAACGAGACGTGCGGGCGGTGCGCCGCGCCCCCCGCCTTGCACCAGCACGCCGGCCGACAACTCGAAGTATGACGTGACCTGGCCGCTGAGTTTGTACGCGGCGACCTTCGCGTGCGGAAAGTTCTGACGCGGTCCCAGATCGGCAAGGAAGGCACTGCCACGCAGCAATCCGAGCCAGCGAAACACCCACGGCGCGCGCCATGGTCGCATCGTGGACAGCTGAATCATGTCGAGCGGTCGTCCACTGGACGAGAGCATCAACCCGCCTTCCATTGCCGGACCCCACACGATGGGCTGACGGCCAATCTCGAGCATGAGATTGCGCGCGCTGACCGCCACGCTGGCCTGCTGCAGCGAGAGCTCTGCAAACCGTTCCGCCGACGTTGCACCTGCCGCGACGCGCGGCTGCGCGGTCACCAACACGTGACGGCCGAACGCGCGGCTGATGCCGAATTCTGCGGCGAGTGTCGGACCGCGCGCGAAGCGGCGGCCGGCCCTCGCGTTCAGCAGGGGAGTGAGATCTGCGTCCAATCCGCCGACAGGCGCGGGAGGCACGCCGCGCGACGGACTGTCGTGTGCCAGCAGCTCGACGCCCGCAAAGCGCTCGCCGGGAAGCCGTGCGGCATCGCCAACCCGTACGGACCGGGCGGAATCGCGCATCGTGGCCAGATCGATTTCGCCGCCGTTCGCCTGAAACCGTACCGACAGGTTGGCGAGCACGCGCGTCGTGCTGGCGCTGACCTGGCGCGTGCGGGCCAGTGTCGTCGCCTCGACCAGCAATCGCTGAATCTCGCTCGTGCGGTACGGACGCTGTCCGTAGATGATGGTGCGAACCAATCCGCTGCCTGCGAGTTGATCAATCTGCTCGTAGACCGGATCGTTGAGCGGAAGGCGCGGTGAAGGCTGGCCGTCGATTCGGCCTGGAGTCGCGAGGCAGCCTATCACGCAGGCGATCACACCGCAGATCACCCGGGCGAGCGGCCTGCGTGCACCGAACACCGATTCTTGTCTGCGCATTGGAAAAAACTAACGCGGGTGCGTTACACTGCAGCATGCTCGACACGTTGCGCATTGCGCAGGTCAGCCCCTACGGTCTCGATCGATACGGGGGCGTGCGTAGTCACATCCGCGGACTCGGCGAGGCGCTGCAGGCGCGCGGACATTTCGTGACGGTTCTCGCGCCGGGCGCCGACGGTATCCTCGGTTCGTTGCCCGTGGTTGGTTGTGGACGGGCGCGTGCGGTGAACTTCAGCGGTTCGCACTTTGATGTGGCGTGGGCATCGGCCGCCGATCGCAAACACATTGGTGCCGACTCGTTCGATGTCATGCACGTGCACGCGCCATGGAGTCCAGCACTGCCCATGCAGTTGGCGTGGACATTTCGCGGCGCGCGCGTGGGCACGTTTCACGACGTCGCCGGCCGCGACACGCCGGCGTGGGCCCGCAGGCTCATGCCGCTGGGGAGCGCGATCATTCGCCGAGTCCTGCTCGACGCTACGATTGCCGTGTCGCCACCAGTGTCCGTGTACCTGGGACGCGGCACACACGAGCTGATTCCCAACGGCGTCGAGCTGCCAGCAGTCATGCCGTCGCGCGCGCCTAACGCACGCACCGTGTTGCTGTACGTGGGTCGACTGGAACCGCGCAAGGATGTCGAGACGTTGCTGCGCGCGATGGCCATGCTCGGACCTCATGCCCCACCACTGCTCATCATTGGTGATGGACCGTCGCGCGTGTCGCTCGAGGCCATGCAGCGCTCGCTCGCACTCCATCACGTTCGTTTCCTCGGCGCGATCAGTGACGCGGAGAAGTGGGCACACATGCGCGAAGCGACGTGCCTCATCGCGCCGTCGTCCGGCGGAGAATCGTTTGGCATTGTCCTGCTCGAGGCGATGACGGCCGGGATGCTGCCCGTCGCTGCGGACAATCCCGGCTATCGCCATGTGCTGGGCGACGGCGGGGCATCACTCCGCTTTCCGCCCGGCGACGTCGCGGCACTGGCGACCATCGTGCGACGCGTGGTGGACGATTGCCTCTGGCGTGAGGCCATGCAGGCGTGGGCGCGAACGCGCTGTGCCGACTTCGCGTGGCCGGGCATCGCGGTGCAGGTGGAAGCGACGTATCGACGCGCGTTGCAGCGCATGCGTCGTTGAAACCTCTGCGGGGGGTTGCACTGCTACTCGCCGCCTACGCCTGCTTCACGCTCGCGGTGGCGGGCGTGCGCAACCTGCACGCCAATGCGTGGGTGCCGTCGCTCGTCGCGCTGCTCGTCGCGGGCCTCACGTTCGCGTTCGGTCGAGGCGGCGGTGCCCATGACCAACGCCTGCGCGCGGCACCGTCGAACCTGCCGAGCCGCGCGATCTGGTGGGCATTGCTGCCGTTGGTCTTCGTGCCGGTGCTCTATGCGCAGGTGGGCAGTCTGGTGCATGGCGTGCCGGTGCACGACGCCAGTATCCTGGCGATCGAACACCGATGGTTTGGCGAGCCTGCACGCACCTGGTCGCGTCAATTCCCGTCGCCGCTGCTGAGTCTTCCGCTGCACATCGGGTACCTGTCGTACTACCTCATCATCTATCTGCCGCCGCTCCGCCTGGCGCTGCGGCGCGACGAGCGCGCACTGACCGAAACGGTGCTTGCCCTGCTCCTCGCCTTCATCGCGAGCTTCGTGTGTTTCGTCGTGTGGCCGGTGGAGGGGCCGCGCTATCGATGGCCGCCGGTTGCCGACGTCACCGCCGATCCGGTGAGATCGCTGACGACCGCCATTCTCGAACGCTTCTCATCACGCGGGGCCGCGTTTCCATCATCACACGTCAGTGTGTCTGTCGTGCAGACGTTGATGGCGTGGCGCTGGCAGCGGCGGTTGGTGTGGCTCCTCACACCGCTGACGCTCGCACTGGCGTTGGGTGCGGTGTACGGTGGCTTCCACTACCTGACGGACGTCGTCGCGGGCGCATCGCTCGGCGTGATCATTGTCGCGATCGTACTGCAGCGTGATTGGCTGCGTCGCGCCTTGCAATCGCGCCGTGTGGGCACGTCGATCGCGCTTGCGCTGGCGAGTGTCTTCCTGAATGGCTGCGCGACGGCGCCGGGCGGGCAACGTCGATTCTACGCGTCCCGGGATTACGGCAGCGAGCGCCAGTTCAACCCTGTCAGCCAGATCGTCAACGAAGGCTTCGACCTGCTCCGTGGTGACGAGGCGGATCGCCGTTTATTCGAACTGCCGTACGGTGTCACGGCGCGCAATGTGCGCAGTTCGGTGCTCAACTTCGGCCAATCGATCAATCGCTATGGCTGGTCCCGTTTCATACGCAACGAGATACTGCCACTGAGCACGAAGACCGGCGGTGGAGGGCAGTGGGTGCCCAACTACCAGTTTCATCTGCTTGGCAGCGGCATGGTATCCGCGCGCATGACCGAGTGGTTCGAGCAGCACGACATCGCGCACCCGGTGCTGTGGTCGGCCGTGACGATGACCGCGTCGCACGTACTCAACGAAATGACGGAGCGCCCGGGCCCCATGAGCGTCGACGCGGCGACCGATCTTCTGCTGTTCGACACCGGCGGACTGCTGCTCTTTCGGTCAGATCGCGTGCAGCGAGCCTTCAGCGGCCGCGTGCAACTCACCAACTGGGCGCTGCAGCCGTCGTACACACTGCCCGGCGAGACGCTCGAGAACATGGGGCAGCAGTTTGTGTTGCGCTTCAAGGTGCCGCGCGCGACGGAATGGCGCGGACTCTACATGTTCGGCGTCTCGACACTGTTTGGTGTGTCGCGGAACCTTGGACGCGGTCGTGCCTTTTCGGTCGCGTTCGGCGCCGACGCGGTCGAAACCGCCGTCGTCGATGAGGCCACCGATACACGCACGGTCATCCTCAAGCCCAACGCGGGCGTCTTCCTCGATCGGGACGGCTCGTTGCTGGCATCGCTCGTGGTGCGAAACGGCTACGAAAGTGTCGCGACGCTCAACGTCTATCCCGGCGCCATCAGCAGTCGAAGATTTCCGTTGGGCCTCTGGCTCTCGACGCTCCGCGGCGGCGGCGTACGCGTTGGTGTCGCGTCGCCGTGGGGCATTGGCGTCGCACGCGGATCGGTGCGCACGCCGTAAACACACCTGCGCCGCACAGCAATCGCTGCACGGCGCATGAACCGGCCTGCGGTGTCCGATCTGCACGCGTCCGGATGTCTCGTGCTCGGCCTACGACCGCCCAATGCTGCTGTACCGGAACCCGGCCGCTCGCACATCGTCCGGACGATACACATTGCGCAGGTCCACCAGCACCGGCTCGTTCATCGCCGTCGCCACGCGCGCGAGGTCGAGCGCGCGGAACTCGTTCCACTCGGTGATGAGCACGAGCACGTCGGCGCCCTGCGCCACATCGTACGCGTCCTCGCACCATGTCACGCCAGGCATCAACGACTTGGCTTCGTGCATCGCCGCCGGATCGAAGGCGCGCACACTCGCCCCCGCATCCTGCAGCGCCGGCACGATCGC
>CAYWCJ010000080.1:0-14705 GCA_964456595.1 uncultured Gemmatimonas sp.
TAACACGAATTAGACAGCAGAGCATTGCTGCGACGCGCGATTTCTGTCGCTGAATCTCGCTCTGATATGCTGAAGGTGTGGTGTACCTCGTGCCCTCGCAACTGCCCGCATAGCCCCACGATCGGTGTCGGCCGTGGAACTCGGCCACGCTGGGATATGCTGCAAGGAACGCTGCGAAGCGCGGGATGGGCTTACCCGAAGTTCGGTGGAGAAAAATGCACGTAGGCGATGGCATGGCTGCGCGTTGCCTGGAGTTGCTGCGTGCACGCTACTGGGCACACGGGGCGGTGATATCTACATGCGTCCGTCGAGCCGCGGGAAGACGCGCTGCGGCAACGCGGTGGGCGTGGTGAGCTGCTGAAACCGCGCCTCGCCCAAGCGCACGCTCTTTCGGGTACGCGTCGCGAGGTCGCGCAGGAGCGTGCGAAAGCGGTGGAGCGGCGCCCCGTCGTCCGGGTGGCGCTGAGCCACGTTGCGCAGGGCCGCGGGGGAGCGCACGGCGGGGGCGGCATTGCTGCTTATACAGGTTGTGCTCGCGCCACCCCATAGCTACGCGCGCATCAGCGAGCAGCGTCTCGGCGATGCGACGTTGGGCGGTCGAACGCACGCGCTCGACACCGTTTCTGCTGCATGTAACGTGCGCGTGCTGCCGCAACGCAGGGGCAGGCGCGTCAGGGCGCGAACATGGCCTGCAACACGCCGAGGATCCTTGGTTGCGTCGCTCCGGTCAGTGCGCCCAGTCGCTTGACGAGCCGTTGGTGATCGACGGTCCGCACCTGGTCGAGCACCACGTGCCCATCCTTCCCCGCAAAGCGACATGCAACACGAAAAAGATACGCATGACTGCCGGTGGTGAGCGGGGCGACGATGAACGTTCCGAGGTGGGCATTCAGCTCGTTCGGCGACACGCGCGTTGATGCGCGCGTCGTTGCCGCCGTACAAGCCGAGTACCGGTGCCTCGATCGCTGCCATCTGCTCGGGCGTGGGCGGGGACCCGTCGAACACCACTGACGCGCCGAGTGCCGACGAATGCGTAGCGTACTGAAACGAACGGCCTCCGCCCCAGCAAAAGCCGATGATGGCGTACTTCGGCAGGGCGGCCGGCAGAGATCGGGCGCGATGCCGATGAACCCGTCCGCCGCCAACTGATCGGCCACGGAGCGCGTCCAAATGTTGATCCCCGTGTTCTCATGGATGGCGACGACCACCGGTGCCGTGTCCTCGCGCTATGGTGAGAGCCATGAACATGCCGCATGACCGGAGCTCCGGTCGACCCGCGCTCGGATTGCTTAGCGTCGCTGTCGGTCTCCCACGGCGCGCGTCATCTCCACACTCACCGCGATCCCGCCGTTCGCGGTGCGCAACACGGTGTCCATCGGAATGCGCAGTTGCGACGCGAGCTGACGATCGGGCACGAGCATCGCCAGCCGCCAGCCGGTGCCACCCTCGCGCAGCACGTCGCCCAACCGCGCGTACAACGAGCGGATGTCGTTGCCGTCCGTGACGCGCAACCCATACGGCGGATTGGTGAGCACGAGCCCGTGTGTGCCCACCGCGCTGAGATCCGTGTCCGACAGCGACTGTTGCGCGATGGTGACGTCGCCGAGTACACCGGCACGTTCCGCGTTGGCCTGCGCCGCGTCGCATGCACCGGCGTCGCGATCGGCCAGGACGATCGGCACACCCGTCGACGGCAGGATCTTCGAGCGCGCTTCATCACGCGCGCGTTTCGTAACGCTCGCGTCAGCGCCCGGCCACAGCTCGAAGGCGAATGCCCGTTCGAGGCCGGGCGCGATGTTGCGCGCGCGCAGTGCCGCCTCGATGCCAATCGTGCCTGAGCCGCAGAACGGGTCCACCAGTGGCACCGTCGCGTCCCATCCGGTCGCGGTCAGCATCGCCGCCGCCAGCGTCTCGCGCAGTGGCGCCTTGGCGACGGCCTGTCTCCATCCGCGACGGTGCAGCAGTTCACCCGAGCTGTCGGCGCTGATGGTGCAGTGATCGTGATCGAATCGCACAATGATCAGCTGCGCCGGCGGCAGGTCGGCGCTTTCCTCATCGTCGCGGCCCCGCACTTCGACGGTCACACCGGAGACCGATCGCTCGATACCGCGCGCGACACGTTCCGCGACGGCATCGGAGTGGTACAGCTTGGACTTCCGGCAGGTGACGCGCAGCCGCGCCGTCATCCCTTTCGCCAGCACACGCGACCACGGCACACGGGTTGCCTGCTTCTCGAGCGTCGCGAAATCGCGCGCTTCGAAGTTGGCCAGTCGCACGAGGACACGACTGCTCAGTCGCGACCAGAGATTGACGCGTGCGAGATCGCCCATCGTGGCATTGAACGCGACGCCGGCATCGCTCACGTCGCGCGGCGTGATGCCCAGCGCGGTGACTTCGGCCGCGACGTGCGGGGCCAACCCCGGCGCCGTCACGGCAAATGCGTCGAGCACCGTCGGTGACACCGGCACGGCGCTTGTCGCGCCCGATGCCGCCGTCGATGCCGCCGTCGATGCCGCCGTCGATACCGTTGTCGATGCCGCTGTCGATGCCGTTGTCGATGCCGCTGTCGATGTGACGACGGCTTTCACTGTCGTCGTCGGTGCGGCGGATTCCTGCTTCGATCCCTTATGCGGCTTGAGCACCCTGTACGCGACGCCGACGCTTGGTTTCGTACGCGCGTGCACCACGGTCGAGAAGGATCGTCCAGAAATCCTCGGCGTCGAGCGGTCGCGCAAACAGATAGCCCTGCCCCAGCTCGCAGCCGAGTTCCAGCAGGCATTTCCGTTGTGCTTCTGTTTCGATGCCTTCCGCCACGGTATTCATCCGCAACGTCTCGCCCAGGGCCACGATCGCACTGGCCAGTACCGGTCCTTCGCCTCCCTTGTCGATGACATCCACGAACGCCTTGTCGATCTTGAGAATGTCGATCGGATAGCGCTGGAGGTAGCTCAGGGAGGAATATCCGGTCCCGAAATCGTCGATGGCCAGCGAAACGCCGAGTGCCTTGAGCTCGGTGAGTCGTGTGATCGAGAGCTCGGTGTTGTGCATCAGCATGCTCTCGGTGATCTCGAGTACGAGATGTTGTGCATCAAGCCCCGAGTCGGCCAGCGCCTGCCGCACCTCCTCCACGATCCCCGGCTCCTGCAACTGACGCCCGGACAGATTGACCGTGATGCGCATGGGATGGCCGCGCTCCTGCTCCCACTGGTACGCCGTGCGACAGGCGCGACGCAGCACCCAGCGCCCGATGGCGGTGATCAGTCCTGTCTCTTCGGCAATGGGAATGAAAACCCCCGGCGGCACCGTGCCGCGTTCGCGGCAGCACCAGCGCACGAGCGCTTCGGCGCCAATGATCTCTCCCGTCGCCAGCAGCACGATCGGCTGATACTGCAGGAAGAATTCCTCGCGTTCGATCGCCTGACGCAGATCGGCTTCGACAACGAGACGTTCCAGCGCGGCCGTGTGCATCTGCGGCTCGAAAAAGACGTACTGCCCTTTGCCGCGCGATTTCGCCACGTACATCGCGACGTCGGCGTTTCGCACCAGCTCATCCGACGTCTCGCCTTCGCTCGTGCGCGCAATGCCGATACTGGCGCTCACGAAGACTTCCTTGCCACCCAGCATGAACGGCTTGCTCAACGCCGATGCGATGCGTTCGGCGATGTGCAGCACATCCGACAGCTGATCGGCGTCTTCCACCAGTACGGCAAACTCGTCCCCACCCAGTCGCGCAATCAGATCGCTTTCGCGCACGCACGAGGCGAGTCTATGCGCCGCGTCCACCAGCAAGCGATCGCCCGCCGCATGGCCCAGCGAATCGTTCACCGTCTTGAAGTTGTCGAGATCGAGGAAGAGCACTGTCACCGGCTCGCCCAGCCGCACGGCGCGCGCGAGTGCATGCCCCACCTGATACAAAAAGAGCGAGCGGTTGGCGAGATCGGTGAGCGGATCGTGAAACGCCTGATGCACGTACTGCGCCTTGATCACGCTCTGTTCAGTGACATCGCGTGTGTTGAGCACGAGTCCATTGATGACGGCTTCATTGAGCAGATTCGTGCCCACGTTGTCCACCGTCATCCAATCACCGTTGGCGTGTGCCAGGCGCCATTCGCGCTTGAGCGTGCCCGTGGAGCCGCGCGGTCCGGTGCGTGACCGCGAGTTGCGCGCGAGTTCGGCGAGAAACTGCAACGCGCCGGGCGCATCTTCCGGGTGCAGGAGGGCGACCAGCGAGGTGTTCGCGAGTTTGGCTGGATCGTGCCCGAGCACCGAGGCCATCGACGGACTGGCGTAGCGGATCGTGCCGTCGGGATCGACGATGGTGATGACGTCGCTCGAATGCTGCACGAGCGCGCTGAATCGCTCTTCGCTGATGCGCGCGGTGGATTCCGTGAGTACACGCACCGTCTCGCGTGTGGCAGCGACCTGTCGCGCGAAGGCCAGCGCGGCCAGGATCACCGAGCCGACGGCCAGCCCGATCAGGGGCTGGGTACCCTGTTCGTACGCCGCCTTGAGCAGCAATCCGAATCCCGGCAGGACCGCTGCGTATGGGATGAGACTGGTGCTGGCGGCAACCTGCGTCGTCAAGGCACCCGGTCGGATCTGCCGCTCCGACATCGTCACGTACTTCACCCAGGCGGCTGCCGCGACGAGCGCGGTGCTGATGGGGGTGGTGAGCGCGGTCCAATCGTGCAACGGGGCGCCGCGCGTCAGTTCGACGACGGCGCCGACGTTCGCGAGGAAATCAACCAGCAACGCGAGCGCGAGAATGACCAGCACATTGGCGCGATGCTGCAGCGCCGTGCGTCGCCACACCAGCGAGGCCACCAGAATCAGCACCAGATCGGCGACTGCGTTGAGGTGCGCCATGACGAACGCCAGCGACGGTGCGCGTGGTGCGATCGCCGGAATGGCGGAGAGGTCGAACCAGAGCACCAGCACGCCGCCCACAATGACGGTGGTGCAGTCGAGCAGCAGCTTGACGCGATCGAGACCGGTGCGCGGCGCGCTGGGAAGCTGGAGCAGGCCGTAGAGCAGCACGCCGTGCAAGAGCAACGGTGCGATCTGCCGCAACAAGCCGTCGTGGCCCACGCCGAGATGCGTGTAGAACGCCAGCACCAGCGTCGCGCCTTGCCCGAGGCCGATGGCGAACCAGAAACGGCGTGCGCCATGATCCAACGAGCGCGAGCGCGACGCGTGAAGGGCCAGCGCGCCCGCAAACACCGTCAGCGCTTGCGCGGCCAGCAGCCGTACGGCAGCCATGGTCCCAGTGCTTGCGCCGGAGGCGAACCAGGTCGCCATCAGGGCCGCGTATCCGAGCAATCCGGCCAGCACGATCCGATCGCGGGTGCGAAGGAGTCGATGCAATGGCACCACCGGAACACCTATGGCGGCATTCCCGGCGCGGATCGTCGGAAGGTGGCCCGAACGACGGAAACTCTCGTCGGCGGGAGTGAGCATGTTACCGGGAAGAAGGAGCGATCAGCGCGTGACGCGTCTCATGCGGTGCGAGCCGTCGCCCGCCGTCCGGTCGCGCCACGTCTCCACCACAGTCGCACGGCGAAGAGCACAACGAAGACCGATGAGTACAGGATCGGCTCTTCGATGTCTTTCTTGACTCCCCAGAGGAAGTGCACGCAGCCGGCAATGGCGGCCACGTACACCAGACGATGCAGCGCATTCCATTTTCTGCCGCCCAATCGCTTGATCCACCCCTTGGTCGAGGTAATCGCCAGCGGCACCATGAGCAGGAACGCCAGCATCCCCGCAGTGATGTACAGGTGCTTGAGCACGTCCTCGACGATGTCACGCACGTCGAAGAGCATGTCGAGCCCGAGGTAAATGCTCAAGTGGCCGAGGGCCCAGAAGAAGGCGGCCAATCCGAGGAATCGGCGCTCGGCCACAAGCCAGCCCCACCGGGTGATTTTCATCAACGGCGAAATGGCCAGGCAGGCGGCGAGGAGCCGAAGCGCCCACTCACCCGTCTCGATTTCCAGTTTCTCGATCGGGTTCGCGCCCAGTCCACCGGTCAGCCCTTCGGCCGCGAGGCCCAGCACTGGAACGGTGACGACCAGCCATAAAACGCGATGGAGCCACCGACGGACGCGCGGTTCGACGCGCGACAGCATCGGTTGCAGTCGCGCGTCCAGAGTGGCCCAGCTCAATACAGCTTCCTCAGGTCCATTCCGGCGTACATCGACACCACCTGATCGGCGTAGCCGTTGAACATCAGCGTCGGCCGCTTGAGGAACTGGCCGATCGGCCGCTCCTTGGCCTGAGTCCACCGCGGGTGATCGACGGTGGGATTCACGTTCGCGTAAAAGCCATATTCGCTGGCCCGCACGTCATTCCAGGTCGTGTTCGGCTGCCTGTCGGTGAAGCGGATCCTGACGATCGACTTGGCACCCTTGAAGCCGTACTTCCACGGCACGATGAGCCGAAGCGGCGCGCCATTCTGGTTGGGGACGGTCTTGCCGTACATGCCGGTCACCAGCAGCGAGAGCGGGTGCATCGCCTCGTCGAGTCGGATCGCCTCCTTGTACGGCCACGGCAGCACGTCGCGCTTCTGGCCCGGCATGCGGGTCGGATCGAGCAGCGTCGTGAACTCGACGAACCTGGCGCTGGGCAGCGGCTCGCACTTGTTGACGATGTCCTTGAGCTGTACCCCTTGCCACGGAATCACCATCGACCACGCTTCCACGCAGCGGTGACGATAGATGCGGTCCTGCGACGCAAGACCCTTGAGGAGATCCTCGAGCGCGAAGGTCCTGGGGGTCTTCACCAGCCCTGCCACCGCCACCGACCACGGCTTGGTGCGGAAGTTCTCGGCCTGCTCTTTGGGCTCGTCCTTGCCGGTGCCAAACTCGTAGAAGTTGTTGTAGCTGGTGGCGTCATCCTCGTCGGTGACCTTGAGCTGCTGACCGGTGCCGGTGGCCTGGAGCGCCTGCAAGGCGGCCGGGGTGAGCGCGGCACCAAGGGCGAGGGTGCCGGCCGCGCCCATGAAGGCCCGACGATTCAGGTAAACGGACTCCGGGGTGATTTCGGAGGACGGGATATCGGCGGGACGTTTGATCAGCATCGAGGCGCGGCGTTGAAGGCGGACGAGGGGATGCGAGAGTTATACGCCGTGAGGCGGGCGATGGTTCGGCCGGTACACGGCAACCGCCGAGTGTCGGGTGGTGGGTTGGGGTTGCGGGCTTTGGGTCACCGCGGCCGCCTCCACGCACTCAAAGCTCAAAACCCGAACCCGAAGCCCGACACTTGGTGGTTGACGAACCCGAACCCCGAAACTTGGTGGTTGACGCACCCGAACCGCGAACCCTGGTAGTTGACGTACCCGAAGCCGGGTGGCTTTCGCATCGACGCGGCTAGCATGTCCTCCACGCTGTCGTCCATGTTTGGGGGTCCTCGCCTTCTTCCTCTGCCCGGTTGTCTTGTGCCCGCATCGTCTCCGACCGTTCTGCCTTGTGCGACCGTACGCGAGATCCGGCTGTCCCGGCTCATGGCCGCGGCGGCGATGGCGTCCCTGTTCGGCTGCTCCGATGGAGCGCCGGCAAACTCCAACGTGACGCCGCCATTGGCGGCCATCGATGGGTCGTTCGCGCGCATTCAGCGCGAGATTTTCGATCCGTCATGCGCCGCCTGCCACGCGGCCGGCAGTGGGACCGCCAGACAATCACGTCTGGTGCTGTCGGCGGACTCGTCGTATCAACAGCTGGTGGGCGTGCCGTCGCTGCAACAGATCGCCAAGGCGGACAACGTGACGCGGGTCAAGCCGTTCCGCGCTGACAGTTCGCTGCTGTATCACAAGCTGGCGTGGATACCGGGACACCACAGCCGCGACTACGGCAACCTGATGCCGATGGGCACCACGCAGGGCGTCACGGCCGGACAGTTGGAGTACGTGCGTCGATGGATCGAGGCCGGCGCCCCGCGCGGCGGACATGTGGCCGACACACTCGTGCTGCGCGATAACCGGGTGCAAGCCGCCTCGTTCCTCGCGCTCTCGCCACCGGCGCAGAACGGGCTGCAGCTCAAGGTCGACAGTTTTGCCGTCGTGCCGGGCGTCGAGCGCGAACTGTTCGTGTATCGGCAGCTCGGCAATCCATCGGAGCTGCTGGTCACGCGCATCGAGTCCCGCATGCGACCGGGCAGCCATCACCTGCTGCTGCACACCTTCGACGAATCGAACACGGCGTTCCCGTGCAACACCCGCCCGGTGCCAAACTCGGTACGCGATATCCGAAATCGCGATGGCTCGCTGAATATCATCAACCTGCTGCCCATGGCCTGTCACGTCTTCTTTGGCGGCGCGATGACCCCCGAATTCGACTACCGCTTCCCGCCGGGCGTCGCGCTGCGGTTGGCGCCGAATGCGGCGCTCGATTTGAACGTGCACTACGTGAATCGTTCTCCCGTTGAACTGCCGGGCGAAGCCTTCGCCAATCTCTACACGACCGACCGCGCTCAGGTGCAGACGATTGCGCGAACCCTGAATCTCGGCAATAACGACATTGTGCTGCCCGCCGGCATACGAACCACTCTGACAAAAGTGTTTCCCACGAACGTGCGCACCACGGTACTCGCGCTCAGCTCGCACATGCACTCGCTCGGCGAACGCTTCGAGATCCGCGTGCGACGCGCCAATGGCGTGGAGGCCGTCGTCTACACGAACACTGATTGGGAACATCCCGCCTTCACCAATCTCACCACGCCGATCGTGCTCGAACGCGGTGATGCACTCGTGTCGGTGATCACGTACAACAACGTCACGTCGAAAACGGTGACGTTCGGGCTCACCAGTGTCGACGAGATGGGAATCATCTTCGGGTATGCGTACTGAGCGCGATTCAACTACCCAGTGAGCAATTCGAAGTTGGAGTATGGAGTTGAAGAGGGTCCGCCACCGGCTTGGCCCACTCGAAGCCCACCACCCGAACCCGAAGCCCGAAACTCAGTGGTTGCCGTACCTACAGCTTGCCCGATCGCCTGATCCTCCGCCATCCGATCCAGGCAACGATCCCCACCGCTGCCAGCGGAATCAGCACCCCGAGCGATGCGATCAGCGCCGCGATGAACCGCACGAAGTTGCGCCACGCATTCTTGAACGCTTCGACAATGACGTTCTCGCCCGGTGACACGCTGACGAGTGGCGCCTTCTCGTGCACCGTCACCGCCAGCGTGCTCGTGGCGACGCGGGTCTTGAGAAAGCGGATGCGCCCTTCGTAGCGCTCGATCTCCTCGCGCACGCGGGCAAGTTCGCGCTCCACCGCCAGCACCTCTTCCAGCTTGCCGGCCCGTGTCGCCAGCAGCGAGATCAATCGCTCTTCGAGGCGCTTCGCGTTGGCCACACGGGCAGTGATGTCCACAAACTCCTCGCCGACATCTTCCGCGGTGGACGAGACCGACTCGACGGTGCCGATGGGTTCGAGCCCGGCCAGCGCCGCATCGAAGCGCGCCGACGGGATCTTCAATTCGATTGTGGCGCTGCGCACCTGATTCTCACCCGCAGAGAGCGACGTGTTGCCAAGGTAGCCGCCGAAGGTCGTGGCCATCTTCTGCACCGCCGCGATGCCCAGCTCCAGCGAGTCCACCTGTATCGACGCGCTGCCATTGCGAATGATCATTCCCGGCGAAGCCGAGGGCTGCATCGGCGCGGACGTGAGCTGTACCTCCGGAACGCTCGCATACAGTTTGGCTGCGCTACCACCCGCCACACTCTCAGACGGCGGCGGCGCCATCTCGCGCGAGACCGCTGCGTCCATCGGGGCCGACGCACCGGGCGCGGAGCGCTGCTGCCGCATGGATGCATTGTCACCACACGCCAACGCGAGCACGACAGCGACCAGCACAACCGGCAGACGACGATAGCGAATCATGCGCGACTCGGTGAAAGGTGCAGATATGAATACAGCGCAACGCCAAGGCGGCGTGCCCGTCGGAGCTGTGCGACGCCGCCCAGCAGCGCGACCTTCGCTCACTTACACCGACACGCCCACTTCGCCTCGCTTCCGGGAGACGCTCCATCCGTCAAAACTTGCACACGCCCCTCTCGCATTCTCTCCCATTCACTCCCGCCCTTCTCCCACCGCTGTTGCCGTTCTCGACGCGGCTCGCCGTTCGCTGTCCCGTCAGTCGAGTGTCTTGCTGAATCGTCGCACACTCACCGCCAGCAACAGCACCGCAAACACTGTCAGCACTGCCAGCTCCTGCCACAGTTCAGAGATCCCGACCCCTTTCAGCAGCACACCGCGCAGGATCTCGAGAAACCAGGTGAGTGGCAGTAGCGCACCCAACCACTGCGCCGGCTCGGGCATCGCGGCGCGCGGAAAGATGTATCCCGAGAGCAGGATGTTCGGCAGCATGAAGAAGAAGCTCAGCTGCATCGACTGCACCTGGTTCCGCGCCACGGTCGAGATGAGCAGCCCGACACCAAGACTCGCCACGATGAAGACGAGTGCCAGCGCATACAGCAGCAACAGACTGCCTTCGATCGGGATGTGAAAGAACACTCGGCCCAGTGCAAGCACCACCGACATCTGCACGTAACCCACGAGCAGGAACGGCACGAGTTTCCCGATCATCAGACTCGTCTTGCCGATCGGTGTGACGATGAGCTGTTCGAGCGTGCCGCGTTCGCGTTCACGCACGATGGCGGTACTCGTGATCAGCGTCATCGTGATGGTGAGCAGGATGCCCACGATACCGGGCACGATGAACGTCGCGCTGCGTTGCGCCGGGTTGTACCATGGCCGCACGCGGATCTCGACAGGCGGTGCGAGCGACAGTCGAGTCGCCAGCAACTGTGCACCACGCGCCTGCGCGGCAAGTTGCGCGCCCGACAGTGCGGCACCCGACGACTGCGGGTCGGCGGCATCGATGAGCAGTTGTGCGCGCCCGGTGTTGCCGCGCTTGATCTCACGCTGATACTCCGGCGGAATCACCAATGCCACGCGCGCCGCACCGCGCTCGATCCATCGCTTCGCCTGCGCACGATCGGGCACCGACGCGACGATGCGGAAGTTGTCGGTGTTGGACAGCACCTGCACCAGTGCGCGACTCTCCGACGAGCGCGATTCGTCGAGCACCACAGTAGGCAACTTCCGCACATCGGTCTGAATCGCGTAGCCGAACAACACCAGCTGGATCGCCGGCAATGCGGTCATCAGCGCAAACGTGAGTCGATCCCGCCGCAGCGAGATGAACTCCTTCCAGAGCATCGGCCACCCGGTCCACGCACGCACCCGCATCGTAACACTCATGATGCGCGCTTGCCGGATTTCGCCGTCGTGTCGGGACGATTTGCGCCGTTCGCGACATTCGCGGCCGCCGTCTCCCGTTCATCCTTCTCCTGCAGTTGCACAAACACATCCTCCACACTCGTCGCGCCAAACTGCTGCACCACGGCGGAGGGTGTACCGAGCGCGATCAGATGCCCGCGCGACAGAAACGCAAGTCGCTGACACCGTTCAGCTTCGTCCATGTAGTGCGTCGTCACCAGAATGGTCGTGCCGCGCCGGGCAAGATCGTAGATCGTTTCCCAGAAGGTGCGACGCGCCGCAGGATCGACGCCCGCCGTCGGTTCATCGAGAAAGACGAGATCCGGCCGATGCGCCGTCGCACACGCCAACGCGAGTCGCTGTTTCCATCCGCCACTCAACGTGCCCGCCATCTGATTGAGTCGCGTACCCAAGCCAAGATCGGCCACATGCTCCGCCAGTCGCGCCTCGCGTTCGTCTCCGATCAATCCGTACACCGCCGAGTAGAAGCGCAGATTCTCCGCGACGGTGAGTTCGTCATACAGTCCGTAGCGTTGCGACATGTACCCGATGCGTCGACGCACCTGTTCGGTCTGCGTGTGGACATCGAATCCTGCCACCGTGGCCGATCCACTCGTCGGCTGGACGAGTCCGCACAACATGCGGATGCACGTCGTCTTCCCCGATCCGTTGGGGCCGAGCAGGCCGAATACCTCGCCGCGCTCGATCACAAGATCGAGCCCGTCCACGGCCACCAGCGTACCAAAAACCTTTCGTAACGCGGACGTTCTGACGACCGGTGCCGCACGATTGTCGCTCACTTGACCGCGCGCGGCAGCTGCACGGTGATCGGCAACCCGGCCTTGAGTCGCGCGCTCGGATCGGCGAACTCGATCTTCACCCCGAACAGCAGGTCTTCGCGCTCCTCATCGGTGAGCGCCACCCGCGGCGTGAACTCGGCCCTGCTCGCGATCGACGCCACACGTCCGCGATACACTGTGCTGTCGCGATCGAGCATCGCCGTCAGCGTGTCACCCACCGTAAGCGTTGGCAGCACGAACTGCGACACGTAGATGCGCGCCCACGGCCGCGATGGCTGACCGAGTGTCACGGCACTCTGACCGGCAACCAGCACTTCACCCGGTTCCGCATTGCGACTGAGCACCACGCCATCAGTCGGCGCGAAGAGCACGAGATCGTGGGCCGTGGCCCGGATCGCAGCGCCCGCCGCCACGGCGCTCTGCACATCTGCCGCCGCCACGCCCCGCCGCTCCGCACGCGAGCCCTCGCGCAGCAGCGCCAGCGACGATCTGGCCGCATCGCGCCGCGCCGACGTCCCCCGCGCTGCGGCCGACGCCGCGTCGAGCGACGCGCGGCTGATGTCGCCGCGCGCCGCCAGCGGTTCCAGCCGCTTGAGATCGGCCGCCGCCTTCGCTGCGTCCGCCTCGGCCACCTGCAACTCCGACTCCGCCCGCGCCAGCTCCTGCGCCCGCGCCCCGCGGGTGAGTTCGGCCTCCGACTGTCGCGCCGCCGCCAAGCGCGCATCGGCCTGCGCTTCGTTGGCCGCCAGCGTCGGAATCGCGAAAACGGCCAGCGTGTCCCCGGCCTTCACCGCATCCCCCTCCTGCACGAGCATGCGCAGCGCCCGCGCCGGTTGCAGCGGTCCGAGATCGAGCTCGACCATTTCGAGTGTGCCTACCGCGGTATCCGACGTGGCAGGCGTCCCGCAGCCGGCCGCGGCCAGCAGCAGCGACAGCGACGCAAGGGGGATCATTGTTTGTCGGAGAGCGCTCACGGCTCTCACACGGACGTTCAGACCGGCAGGCACGGTGTCACGCTCGTCATCGAGGGGGGTTGAGTTGATGAAACCTCCCGAACGGACTCCGGTGCGTCAATCGGGGAGACACCCATGCGAGGCCAGCAGTCGCCCGCCGGGTTGACCCGCTGGGTGCTCTCCGATTCACTTCGCGCATGGCCGAGAACCCGTCTGAAACGTCTGTGGAGTCGTCGCCCGAGCTTCCGCCGTCGCTGGCCAAGGTGCTCCGCCAGTTCCGGATCCTCGGCCGCGAGGAGAAGATGCAGGCACTGTTGGCCTGGTCCAGGAAGCTCGAACCGCTTCCGCCGCGCCTCGCTGCGCTCGATCGTAGTGCCTTCACGGTGCCCGAGTGCCAGACACGGGTGGATCTCTTTCCGGAGCGTAACGTGGACGGTACGCTGCATTTCTATGCAGATGTCGATGCCAGGCAGTCGCCTACGATAGCCGCCGTGTTGGCCATTACCTTTGCAGCGATCAACGACGAGCCGCCGACGACGACGCTGGCGCTCCCGCCCGATTTCGTTCGCACCCTGATGCAGGACATTGGACTTGGCGCCCGCGAGACTGGCCTTGCCGCCATGATCGCGCGCCTCAAGCGCCACGCCAACGAGCCGCAGGGCATCGCGGTCACCCCACTGCCCCAAGTCACCGCTCATGACCGTCACGATCACGATTCGCAATAATGGCCCCCTTGTCATCGCCGCCGACCAGGTGTCGATGGTGAAACTCGTTGACCACGAGGGCAACGTCATCCCGCCGCGTTCCGCCGAGGGCAAGCCCATGTCCCTCTGCCGTTGCGGCGCCTCCGCCGTGAAGCCGTTTTGCGACGGTACGCACTCTCGGATCGGCTTTGTCGGCGCGGATGCCGCGCGCCTCGCCTATGACGCTGAGCAGAACGCAGCGGCGGCGACGGACGCCAAGCCCACCATCGGCTGATGCGCTGGCTGATCAGCGCGTGGGCGTGGGCGGAGACGGTGCTGGTGGTCATCATCGGCACGCCGATCGTCGCGCTGGTCTTCGCGTTCACAGCACCGTTCGATCCCGGACGTTACGCCGCCGGGCGGGCGTTCCGGTTGGTTGGAGTCACGGCGATGCGGTTGAACGGACTGTGGCGCTTTCGCGTGCGCGGCACACTCGCCGATCCGCGTCGGCCGTACGTGGTCGTCGCCAATCACGAGTCGTACGCCGACATCTTTCTCATCAGCTGTTTTCCGTGGGAGATGAAGTGGCTGAGCAAGCACACGCTGTTCAAGATCCCCTGCATGGGGTGGATGATGCAGATGGCCGGCGACATCAAGCTCATTCGCGGCAAGCGTGAATCGGCGGTGGACGCCATCCAGCAGTGTCGGGATCGTCTCGCCAAGAAAGTGTCGATCATGATCTTTCCCGAAGGCACGCGTTCGCGCGATTGGGAGATGCTGCCCTTCAAGGACGGCGCGTTCCGTCTGGCCATCGAGTGCGGCGCGCCGATTCTGCCGATCGCCGTTGCCGGTACACGCAACGCGATGGCCAAGGGCTCGTTTCAGTTCCAGCGCGCGCGCGCGATTGCACAGGCGCTCGAGCCCATCGAGACGGCGAATCTCACGCTCGCCGATCTGCCGTCGCTCAAGCAGCGCACGCGTGAACGCATCGAG